>CANHUQ010000218.1 GCA_947463885.1 Burkholderiales bacterium | reverse complement strand
GCGGGGCCGGTCAACTCCATTGCTGAGGCGTTTGCAGCAGCCCACCCGCTCATGAACTGAGCAGGCGTACGTGCGGCTACTCGCGCATCTTGCGCACGCTGACCGCAGCCGGCCGAGCCCAGCAGCGTGCAAGCCAGGCCTGGGTCTTAGGCCACTTGGCCAGATCGAGGAACACTGCCCGATACAAGGCACCAGCCACATTCAGATCGGCTACCGAAAAGGCCGTCCCAGCCAGCCACTCCGATTGCCCCAGCGCCAATTCCAGCACATCGAACGCCGGGACGATTTCCGCCCACGCTGCCTCGGCAATCGCCGGCTTGCGTTCCGCCTCAGGCAGACCGGTGCTGTGATTCACATAGTTCGTGATCTGCCGATCCAGCCGATCGGTTTCCCAGAAACTCCACTGCAGAGCGAGCGCCTCGTGCTTCAGTTCAGAGGGATACAAGGGGCTGCGATGCTTCTTGGCCAGATACAGGTTGATCGCCATCGACTCCGACAACACGAAGCCATCGTCATCGATCACCGGCACACGACGGTTCGGATTCAACGCTGAAAATTCCGGCGTTTTCGTCGGTGCGGAGCGAGGAAGGTAGTCGAGATGCTCGTAAGGGATACCGAGTTCACCCGCAAGCCAGAGCGTGCGCAAGGCACGCGATTTCGCTGAGCCGTAAATTTTAAGCACGACGTCCTCCCGAAAGGTGTGAAGCGGAAAGACTACTCCTGTCGCTGCGATGGCATCTTGCTGCTGATCCGGAAGTGATCAGCCATCGATGCGCGTGCTAGTCCTTCGAAACTGTGGAACGGCCAGTTGCGATTTTCGTCGTAGGATGCGAGCGAGCGCTCTGTTTTACATCTTGTCAACGAGCCTCAACGCGACCATGGCCTTGCGCCGATGCGCACCGTGCAAAACACGTCGTTCGCGGCGATCCAGCGAGATCGCCCCATTTGAACCTGAGACCGCCCGATGCTAGAAACTCAGCTGTCGCCCCGAATTGCAAGTGAGGTCTCCGGGATCGACGCGCGTCACCTGACGGCGGCTTCGTTCGAACGCCTGGCCGAGGTCTTTCACCGCAGAGGCGTACTGGTCTTACGCGATCAACACTTGAACGCGGACGAATTGCTCGCGTTTTCCAGCCATTGGGGAACGCCCTGGCTTGGGCCGATGCTCAAGGCCACTGAGGGCCAGACATCGGTCGCGACCATCCGCAATCGCGGCAAGACCGGCACTGTCACCGAATACTGGCACTGCGACACCAGTTTTTCTGCTGCACCACCCGCCATCACCATGCTCAGCGCCGTTCAATTGCCTGCGGTGGGCGGCGACACCATGTGGTGCGATCAGTATGGCCTGTACGACGCGATGTCCGAAGGCATGAAGCACATGCTGTCGGGCCTGCGTGCGGTGCACTACGACAAGCAACGCCACAAGCAGCTTGAAGGGCGCGCCCCCTCCGACGAATCGGCAGCCCACCCATTGATCCGCACCCACCCCGTGACCGGGCGCAAGTCCCTGTTCATCAGTGGCCAGGCCGAGCATTTCGAAGGCATGACGCGCGAAGAAAGTCGACCCATGCTCGACTGGCTACTGAGTCTGCTCGGCCAGCCGGACTATGTGTACCGCCATCGCTGGCGAGTCGGCGATCTGTTGATGTGGGACAACCGCTGCACCACGCATTACGCGATTCACGACTATGGCGACCATCCGCGATTTCTTCATCGTGTGACGCTCCAGGGAGATGTACCCAGATGAACGCGCTTCAAGCCATCACACAAGGCGCACTGTTGCGCGTCGCATCAGCCTTAACCCATTGCCTGCAGGTCGCCGCCTGTGTGGGAGTGACCGTGGTCGCGATGAGCCTGATGGGGGTCGACAGCCATGCCCAGACCTTTCCAGCCAAGCCGATCACGCTCATCGTGCCCTTCCCACCGGGCGGCACCACCGACATCCTCGCGCGCGACGTCGCCAGTCAGCTGCAGGGGCGCCTCGGTGTGCCGGTGGTAGTGCACAACGCTGGCGGCGCAGGCGGCACCTTGGGTTCGACCCAAGTGGCTCGCGCTGTCGGTGATCCGCACACCCTGCTGCTGACCGCGACCCACCATGTCATCAATCCCTCGCTGCTCGAACGTCTGCCCTACGACACGAGACGCGACTTCACTCCCATTGCACTGATCGCCACGGCACCGAACGTGCTGATCGTCAATGCGCAATTCGGGGCACAGTCGGTGAGCGACCTGATCCGCATGGCGCGCGAAAAACCTGGCGCCATCGGCTTTGCGTCCAGCGGTGTGGGCGGTGCCAACCATCTCTCGGGTGAACTCTTCAAGGTGATGACCGGGGTAGACATGCTCCACATTCCTTACAAAGGTGCCGCACCCGCATTGAACGATGTCATGGCCGGGCATGTCCCGGTGATGTTCGATGGGCTGGCCGCGGTCACACCGCATCTGTCGGGCAACAAAGTTCGAGCGCTCGCGGTGACCTCACTCACCCGCGCGCCTACAGCACGTCAGCTGCCCACCATTGACGAGTCAGGTGTCAAAGGCTTCGAAGTGCTGTCATGGTTCGGCCTGTATGGATCGGCACAGCTGCCGCCTGCGGCACTGGCCCGCATTGCCGCCGAGGTTGCCGCAACCTTGCGCTCGCCGGAGATTGAGCAACGCTTCGGCAAGCTTGGGGTCACCCGAGGCGATCTGTCGCAACCGGCTTTCGCGCGCTTCGTCGATGACGAGATCGACAAGTGGGGGCGCGTGATCGAGGCCGCCAAAATTCCAAAGCAGTAGTGCCCCTGAGCCCGGAGACCGAGCCATGCCTTTCTACGAACGCGGCAACGTGCGCATTCACTACGAGGAGTCAGGCACGGGCTATCCCCTCCTGATCATCCCCGGGGGCGGACTGAACTCCGACCTCACCTTCATGCGCAACGGGCCGTTCAACCCGATGGCGGAATTCAGCAACGAGTACCGCTGCATCAGTAGCGATTTGCGCCATGCCAATGCTGGGCAGTCAGAGGGCCCGCTTGAGATCGATCGGCCCTGGGATGCATTCGCAGACGACCAGCTCGGCCTAATGGACCATCTGGGCATTTCCAGGTTCATCGTGATGGGCTTTTGCATTGGCGGCCCGATGAGCTGGAACCTGCTCAAACGCGCCGGCGAGCGCATTGCCGCAGCGGTGATCGTGCAACCCAGTGGGTCACGCCCCGAGATGCGCGATTTTTTTTATCAGTCCAACATCAAGGGCTGGGGGCCTGGGTTCAGGGCTCGCCAGCCAGAGATCACCGAGGACATGATCGAGCGATTTCTGGCGCGCATGTATCGGACCAACGACGACTTCGTCTTCACAGTTGATCGTGACTTCGTGCGCACCTGCCAGACACCCGTGCTGATCTTGCCCGACGACATTCCTGCCCACCCGTATGCGGTGGCCATGGAATCGGCCATGCTGGCGCCGAACGCGGAGCTGAGCATGTACCCCTGGAAAGAGCCGAAGGAGCGCATTCCCCTGGCTGTGCGTCAGATCCGCTCATTCATGCGCGCACATCGCGCCAGCTGATCCCGACACGGGCATGGGTCGCGGGGGGTTCGCCCCGGCACGCGGCCGGTATACGATGCCCTCACAACCGATACAAGGAGACACGGTCATGGTCATCGTTCAGATCAACTATCGCCGCCCCGATATGCCCAAGTCGGAATGGGACGGTCGCTATTCGGATGAAACCGCTGCGCCCTTCGTCAATCTGCCCGGGCTGCAATGGAAGATCTGGCTGGACGATCCGTCGGACGCACAACTGTCGGGCGGCATCTACCTCTTCTCAGATCGCAAGACTGCGCAGGCCTATGTGGACGGCCCGATCGTCGCACGCATGAAAGCCAACACCGCGCTGCGCGACCTGCAGATCCGAGTCTTCGATGTGCGTCGGAACATGAGTGACATCACTCGGGCGCCGCTGAGCCTGTTGACGGCAGCACCGCAGTAATTCGGCGCAAACGCTTATGACATGAGCAGGCCGGATGCGCTCCATGCGACCGAGCCACACAACAAGACGAACGGGAGACCTCAGATGAAGAGCCATGACACACTGCACACAGTGGGCCGACGCCGACTGATCGCAGGCATAGGCGGCGGCTCGCTGCTGTCGGCCGCACCCGGGTGGGCCCAGGCGCAGGCATTTCCAAATCGTCCCATCACACTGATCGTGCCATTTCCTGCCGGTGGCGTAACCGATGTGCACTTTCGCGGACTGGCGCAACTCGCCTCCAAGGACCTGGGGCCCATCGTGATCTCCAATCGCCCCGGTGCCACAGGCACCCTTGGCCCGGGGCAGATGGCCACCACCGCAGCGCCCGACGGCTACACCTTGTCCGTCGTACCGGCGAGTGTGTTTCGCCAGCCTCATATCGCCAAAGTACCCTGGGAGCCGCTCAAGGACTTCACCTGGATTCTCGGCGTCACCGCGTATTCATTCGGCGTGGCCGTACGTGCTGACGCACCCTGGAAAAGCTTTCAGGAACTGATCGACTTTGCGAAGGCCAACCCCGACAAACTCACCATGGGCACATCGGGGCGCGGTAACTCCGGCCATGTCGCCATGGAAAAGGTCAGCAAGCTGACCGGCGCCAAGATGACGCAGGTCACCTTCAAAGGAGCCGCAGAGTTCATGGCTGCCCTGGTGGGCGGCCACATCGATGTGGTGCCTGATGGTGGCTGGGGCACCATGGCGCGCTCGGGGCGAGTCCGGGTGCTCGCCATGATGACGCCCAGACGGCTTCCATCCTGGCCTGATGTGCCGACCTTCAAGCAATTGGGCTACGACGTGGAAGTGCTGCCCATGCTCCTGATTGCCGGCCCTAAGGGCATGGACCCGGCTGTCGTCAAAACCTTGCACGATGCCTTTCGTAAGGCAGCCTTTGACCCGGCCTTCCAGAAGGTGCTCGACAGCGACGACCAGGCGGTGCTCTACATGGACGCGGCCGCCTGCGCGAAATACGGCCAGGAACGATTCGAGGAAGAACGCCGAATCGTCGCTGAGTTCGGCCTGGCCCAACCTCAGTAAATCAGGATGAGCCAATCATGAGCCCCACATTTCCTCTTCCCTATGCATCGCAGGACCTGACCGGTCAGGTCGCCCTCGTCACAGGCGCGTCCGCCGGCTTGGGTAGCCGCTTCGCCCGCGTGCTGGCCGCCCGCGGCGCGAAGGTGGCCATTGCCGCACGCCGGCTGGACAAGCTCGAGGCATTAGCCACCGAGATTCGAGCCGCAGGCGGCGTTGCCCTGCCACTGCAACTGGATGTCACCGATGCCGATCAGCTCATCAAAGTGGTGGGCGAGGCAGAAGCCCAATTGGGTACCGTACAGATACTGGTGAACAACGCCGGCATTCCGGATGCACAGCGCGCCCACAAGATGTCGGTAGAACTCATCGACCGCGTGCTAGACATCAACGTACGTGCTCCATGGATTTTGTCGTGCGAAGTGGCACGCCGGCTCATCGACTCCGGAAAGCCCGGGCGTATCGTGAACCTGGCTTCCCGTGCGGCTTATGCCTATGACGGGCGAGGCGCGGCGCTCTACGCCACCAGCAAGATGGCCGTGGTGCGCATGACCGAGGCACTCGCCGTGGAATGGGCGCGGTATCACATCAATGTCAATGCCATCGCACCCGGCGCGTTCTCGTCGGAGATGATGGATGGAATGCTCACTCGCATGGGCGACATCACCAAGAACTTCCCTCGTCCGCGGCTGGGCGATCCGGCCCAACTCGACAGCACTCTGCTCTTTCTGGTGTCGCCGGCCTCGGAATTTGTCACCGGCACCACGGTGCGTGTAGACGACGCCCAAGGCGGGCGCTGAACCTCTTTGCCGGGTGGTCGACCTCGAGTCTGCGCACCCCGTGATCTCTTATTTTTCTGGAGTCTCCATGATCAATCCTCGACGCCGCACGCTATCGGGTCTGATGGCCGGTCTCGCTGCATCGGCTGCGCCCTCTGCCTTCGCCCAATCGGCCTGGCCCAACCGACCCATCAAGCTGGTCTTGCCCTTTGGTCCCGGTTCGGCCTCTGATGTCTTGGCACGTTCATTCACCGAGCCGCTGTCGCAGGTGCTCAAGCAACCGATCGTGATCGAGTATCGCCCTGGGGCTAACTCCACGATTGGCACCACGCAAATCGCACGCTCGGCGCCTGACGGCTACACCTTGGGTCTGCTCACCAACTCGGGCCTGGCCGCCAGCCCGGGCGGCATGAGCGAAGGCCTGACCTACGACACACTCAAAGACTTCAGCTACATCACGCTGGTGGCCTCTCTGTCATACGTGTTTCTGGCATCGTCCACCGTTCCCGCCAAGACGCTGCGTGAGGCCGCAGAGCACATTCGCGCCAATCCGGGCAAGCTGAGTTATGGCAGCGGCAACACCGGTGGCATTTCGTTCATGGGTCACTTCGTCAAGGCAAATGGCCTAAATATTGCGCATGCCCAATACAAATCGGTGCCGCCCGCCATCACCGATCTGGCCGCAGGCCATGTTCAGTACGCAGTCGCCGATATCAGTTCGGCGCAGGCGATGAT
>CANHUQ010000217.1 GCA_947463885.1 Burkholderiales bacterium | reverse complement strand
TTATCTCCTCCGGCCAGCAAGACGATCACGACATCGCCCACAGGCTTGGCATCGCCAGCGTTGCCGAGAGACAAGCGTCGGATGCGGATGTCGATGCGGGCACGAGCGATTCGGTCTCGCAGTCCAGAAAACCATTTGGCGTAGGCTTCAGTTTGCTGGATCTGAATCACGGGTTAATGTATCCCATGGGAAACATTTTCGTCAAGCTCGGCTTGGAGCAGCTTGTGAGTTCGAATCCCCGACCCCACCAAAAAAGGGGGGGGCGAAAACTGAGCGAGTTAGTTAAACAATCTCTTCTGGGCCGCCAGTTTATTCAACTAAGTGAAAACAAAAAGCCCGCCCAAGCGGGCTGAAGCCTCTGCACGGTTAGACGCAGTCAGTCGGGACATGTCTCCTGATGTCCCCTGGTCACGGCATTGAAAGATAGTGATCTCGACCTGCGGGTGCTTTGCATGCTCTTTACGCGATCTGGAGCTTGAGTGCCTTGACGCCCGCGAGGGCCTTGCTGGCCTTCACCGCCGCCCGCGCTTGCCAGAGGTCATACGCAGCTTGCTGCGCCAGCCATACTTCAGCGGCCCCGCCGTGATCACGCCCTAGCCAACGCTCGATGCGTAGCGCCATTGCGGGGCTGATGGCTGCCCGCCCATTGATCACTTTGGACAGGGTCGTGCGGTCAACGTCTAATTGGGTGGCGGCTTCGCCCACCAGCAGATTCAAGGCAGGCAGGATGTCGTCCCTCAAGGTGAGGCCGGGGTGGGGGGGATTGAACATCGAACTCATCGCTACCTCAGTGGTCATCCTGGTCATCCACCAGGAAGGCATCGCCGTTTTCAAACGCAAAAGTCAGGCCGGCGACCCGCATCGATCAACTGCACCACCGCCACCTTGAACTCCTCGGTGTATCTCGCCTTCGGAATCCGCTTCATCCATCGCCTCCGGTATCGCCATATTTTTCTCTACCCTCGGTTTCCGAAAATCGAAGGGAAGCTCAGTTCGCTTGTGGCACCAGATGACGATCCGTCCCAGTTCATTCACAGTTGCACGTCAGTGATCGCTTGGGTGATGGCCGATGCATTGGCGCTCGGATTTGCGATCACATTCCTGAACCATGTTTCGCCCCGCAGCGTGGTGGTCGACACCATGCCTGCGGGGAGTGACTGATGCCAAGCGTCTAGCGAGTGTGTGTCCCTGGGCCTCCAGTTGACGACGCCCGTAACAGGCCATGTCAGCAATTCCAATCGATCATCGTGGTTGACATGGTTGGCAAGGCTCTCCGCCACGTGAATACAGTGTTCGATTTTGCTGGCAAGACCCTCTCGGCCCCAGGCCATCAGTGTGGCGAGCAAGGGAACTGCCATCGCGCCATGGGATCCGAGTATTCCAATATTAGGTACCGCCAAGTAAGCGCCGCCCAAACTGATCGCTGCGTGCGCTTTGTCGACATCCTTGAAAAAAATCAGCGCAGATTCTTTGGGTTGAAAAAGCCACTTGTGCGCAGAGACTGCTACAGAGTCAGCTTGTTCAAGGCCATCGAGGCGGTCACTCATTCGGGTTAACCGCAGCGGGCCTGCCCAAGCGGCATCGATGTGAGTCCATGCTGCAAGGCCGGACAGAGCCAACGGATCAACGGCACCCGTACTGGTTGTGCCAGCAGTCAACACGAGTGCTGATCGGGACAAGTCAGAAGGCAATGCGCCTTCGACCATCGCTCCCATGCGATTGGTCGGAATTTTGCGCAGCTTCAACCCGAGAATATGGGCTGCTTTGGAAATCGACAAATGGGCCATCTCTGAAGCGACGACTTCAGTCACGCCAGCGCAATCGCGCGCTGCCCAAAGCGCTGTCAAGTTGGCGAGCGTGGAACCCGGTGTCATGTGTCCACCGGTCATTCCGAAATAGGGCGCCAACCAACTAACCAACCGTTGTTCGAGTTGTCTTGCCGCTGGGGCGGTTGCCGGATGGAGCAGATTTTGGTTCAGGCGCGCATTCCATTGCGTAGTAGCCCAAGTGATCCATGGCGTAGGGGGGTCCATATGCGCGGCAGCCAATGCCGAGCCCAGGTCCGCTGCGGAATTGAAAACATGTGGAGCAAGCCATTCGATCGCCTGTGCCGAAGTGACTCCAAGTTCTGGCAGAGCTTTTGGCAGTGCTTGGGGGCGGGCTGCCGTTGGGCCCTCGCACATCAGCGAAATCGCCCGAGTCAGTGCCTCAAGGTCAGGTTGAAAGTCAGACTCCAAGACGCACCTCAACTTAGATTTTGAAGCGTAGTTTTTCGATGCGGCCGGATCTGAGCGAGTTGGTCAAACAATCTCTGCTGGACCGCCAGAACAAACCTTCAAACCTGCTGAGTACGCTTCGAAGTCGTCCTCATTTCGCGCCAACCGGGGCTTTCAATTTCGGGCTGCCGTCCACCAGCACAGTGGCTTCCTGGCTCTTCCTTTACGGCAGGGCCCATAGCGCCAGCAGCGTCCACACGATGCCATAGCTGATCGTGAACGCGGCCAGCATGCCCCCTGCGTTCGAAACGCGATAGCGCTGAAGAAGCCATCCCGCCATGGGAATCCATTGATGGGCGTGCACGCCCATGAAGTGCGCCGGTCGAGCATCGGCTTGACCAAGCTGCCAGCCCACGACAGGCAAGCCCACACCGGCAGGCGGTTGCTGGCCACCGAGCAGGAAGCCACTAGCTGTCGCGAGCACAAACGTCAGCAGCAAGCCGATCACGACTGAGTGCCCGAACACGGTGTGAGGCGCAAGGCTGTGGCGTGCAATCAGCCAAGCCAGAAGGGCCTGCGTGGCGGTCAGGACCACTGCTGCGACGGCCATCAGGCCGAACATCGCCGCATGGAACGGGTCGCTGACATTGTGGTGCGAGCAATTGCCTGTGGCGGCGGACAGCACCACTCGGGGCTTTCCGCGCTAGGCGATTGACGTCATCAACAACGCTCGTGTTTCAGGGGCTTGGGTCGATCAGCAATAGCAGGGCATAACGTGTTGTCAGTTGTCCGGTCTGTTGGACCCAGAATGTGAGCGGCCCCGGCCCTAATTGGTCGGGTGCAACATTCGCCACCACATTCCGCTTGAGGTCCTGAGGGCCAAAATGGCCATAGGCAAGCATCTTTCCGGTATCGAATCCTGCATCGAACACCGCTTTGCGCTGTATTGAAAAGAAAGCGATTTTGTCGGGAGAGTCATAGTCAACGAATGCGGCCGACGTCAGCCGAAAGCCTGTCGGAATGTTGACGCTGACATAGTCAACGTCGCCCATAACGACTTCACCATGAATCAACACTGACTGCTTCTGTGAGCCGAGGGCCGTTGGCATCATCGGATTGCCAGACGCCTCGACCCAGCCGATCCCCTGCTCCTGCAACTCGATCGAGACTGGGGCAGATGCATTGCCGGCGATATCGGTCTGGCGCAAGAGAAGCGATGGCAGCGCGTTTCCAGATACCGAAAGACTGGCTCCACTGCCAATCAGCCAAGAGCGCCCCTGATCCAGCGAAAACTCCCACATCGCGTTCGGCTCCAGACCCTGGATCGAGAGCTCGCGCAGTGATTGAGTGCCAGCGCTCACCGCCGCGACCGCCGAGGGTGCCATCGTGTCGAGCGTGCATTTGGCAACGACGACTTCGGATGTATTGCCGAAATCATCCCGAGCCCGAACCCAAATGGTCTTCTGACCATCGCCGATCACTTCAAACGAATCCCCCTCGCCTCGGGTCCAGCTCTTGCCGAAATCAAGCGAGAACTCCCAGCTGAGACTCTCGCTACTCGATACGGACCATAGGCCGGTGCGCGTCACCCCATCACTGACGCTCAGCCCCGTGTCAGTAAAACGCAAGACAGGCGCGGCGAGGACCACAGGTCGGGCTGTAGGAGCCGGGTCCACGCCAGCACTGCCCTGGGCGACTGCGCTGGGTATGGGCTCCATCGCAGCACCGCCCTGCGCGATTGCACTGTCTGCTGATCCTCCACCACACCCCGATGCAGCAATCCATGCGCAGCACAAAAGCCAGCCACTGCACCACCGAAGCCTTTCACACAAGACCGACATCACGACAACGCCCCTTCGCTCAATATCTGATGGATCAGATCTTGCAGTGCGAACATGACGGCTGTGTGCCGTTAGAGCCGTCCTCAAACGGGGTCGGCGCACTGGTCGGTCCTGATTCGGGCCAACGCACTTTTCGCCGAATACGAAACATCCGTCCGGGCGGCCATCTCGCGTCGGGTGTAGAAAAGTCGGTATGCAGAGAATCGATTCGTGAAAACCGATCGCCCCCGATCGCATGGTCTGTCTCCCGGTTACTACGGGAACTGGCTGGTCGTAGCTGGCTTCGTCACGCAGTTCGTCTCGGTCTCAGCCCAGAACTACGCGACCGGTGCATTCATGATGCCGATGATCGAGGAGTTCGGCTGGTCGCGTGCACAGTTCATCTTGCCGCGAAGTCTCGGGCAGTTCGTGATGGCCTTCGCCGGGTTTTTCATCGGCACCCGGGTTGATCGCTACGGCGCCAAGCCCTTCATGCTTGCGGGCCTGGTGGCATTGTCGGCATCCCTGTTTGCGCTGTCGCTGATCACGCAGTGGTGGCAGTGGGTGCTTCTCAATGGTGTGGTGCTGAGCATTGGTGCCGCTCTGATCGGCAACCTGGTGGTCAACGTGACCCTGTCCAAATGGTTCGTCGAGATGCGGGGCCGTGCGATCGCCTGGGCGTCGATGGGCGTGTCCTTTGCGGGCATCGCAGTCACCCCGCCGGTCACCTGGTGCATCGATCAATTCGGCTGGCGCGCGGGATGGCAGGCGATGGCCCTGGCAACGCTGGTGCTGACACTGCCCGCCGCGCTCTCGATGCGTCGTTCACCCGAGGATCATGGCCTCTATCCCGACGGCAAGTCGCTCAAGGACGCCAGTGCGGGTGGTCTGGCCCGAGCGCGTGCGGATTTTGACGGGTCGCTCACGCGTGCGCAGGCGATGCGCACCCGGGCGTTCTATTTGCTCGTGCTCGCATTCAGTCTCTTTCAGGTCTTGATTCCTGTCGTGTTGCTGCAGAGCATTCCGTTCATGACTGATGCGGGTCATTCACGTGCCTCGGCTGCGATGGCGATTTTGGTGGCCTCGCTGCCTGCGATGCTCACCAAGCCAGTCTGGGGCTGGCTGGTCGATCATATGGATCCCAAGCCGCTTGCCGCCTGCAGCGCTTTCATCTCAGGCGTGTCTGTCTTGTTGATCGTCGTGGGCATTAACGGCCCTGACGTGCGATTCGCCTATGCGGCCTTCGCGTTGCTGGGCATCGGATGGGGCGGCATGATCCCTTTGCAGGAAGTCATCTGGGCACTGTATTTCGGGCGGCGACACCTGGGGTCTGTGCGCAGCGCCGCGCTGCCCTTTGCGCTCGTCATGGGCGCTGGTGGACCACTCGCAGTAGCCCATTACTGCGATGTCGTGGGCCACTATGACGGCGCTTTCGTTGCGGTCGGCCTCATGAGCATCGTGGCTGCAGTGTTGATCCTGGCCTTACCAAAGCTCGAGCAGCAGCGCCCAACGTACCGCTGACCGGCAATGCCTCTATTCAGGCTTGATGTTGCGAGACTTGATCAGCTTGACCCAGCGCACTTCTTCTCGGTTCATGAAGTCCTTGAATTCAGCCTGACTCGAAGCGCGAATCTCTACCCCCTGCGGCTTGAATTGCTCGATCATTTCGGGATCGGCGGCCACCTTCGCGATTGCCTTCTGAAGCTTGTCGACAATGGGCTGTGGCGTGCCCGCTGGTACGACCATCCCCTGCCAGAACGTCACAATGAAATCTTTCTTCCCCATGCTCTCAACCATTGTGGGAATCTCGGGAAATGCGGGTGAGCGTGCGGCACTGGTGATCGCGACGGCTCGGGTCTTGCCTGTGGCCAGAATGGGTTTGGCTTCCAGAGCAGCCGAGAACATCATCTGCGCCTGGCCGCTCGCCACATCCTGTCCGGCCTGTACACCGCCTTTGTAAGGCACGTGGGTCATGTCGATTTCGGCTTCCTGCTTGAGCATTTCGGCGATCAGATGGTTCGTGGCGCCAATGCCGGAGCTGGCGATGTTGAAGCGTCCCGGGTTGGCCTTCACGTGCGCAATCAACTCGGTCATGTTGCGCGCAGGGAACGCCGCGTTCACATGCAGGATGAACGGTGTGAACGACATCAGCGAGACCAGCTCGAAGCTCTTGTTTGGGTCGTACTGCACCTGGCCGGTGAGCGTGGGATTGATGACCAGCGAGGTACCACCCGCATAGATCGTGTAGCCGTCAGCAGGAGCGCGTGCCACGTAGTTGGAGGCGACCGTGGTGCCTGCGCCGGCACGGTTATCAATCAGGATAGGCTTGCCCAGTTCGATGGCGAGCTTGTTGGCATAACCCCGCGCGACCGCATCATTGACGCCGCCAGGCGGGTAGGGCACAACCAATGTGATTGGCTTTTGAGGCCAATCGGTTTGCGCGCAAACGGTTGCAGGCAATGGCAACATCAGTAAGGAAGCCAGGGACGAGATCACGACGGCACGACGGTTCACGAATGTCTCCTTGCGGTGCTTCGGACCAGTCTAGC
>CANHUQ010000216.1 GCA_947463885.1 Burkholderiales bacterium | reverse complement strand
GTCGTAACCGGCGTCCAGGCTGTCGGAGAAATTGCCCTGGGTCCAAGGGGCAGCGAAAATCCTGGACTCGATCTGCGCCACAACCGGAAGATCGCCCGCGCGCATCGGCCTGACCTGCCAGGGCAACTCGGGCTGTGCATCAGATTGCAGGGACGCGCTCATCCTGGGGGGCTGTGTGATGAGGCGGCAGGGGCGACTGCTGGCGGGGCCGTGGCTGTGGCAGCCCGCGCGGCCCGCAGCGCAGCCTGCTCGGTGACGTCGAGCGCCACCTTGTCGCGAAGATAAAAGGGTGCCGCATCGGCGGCATCCAGGCCGCGACCGAGCATCAGTCCACGCGCAGCCAGGTATGCCACCGCACGTGCATCGGGTTGCACGGCCTGCATCGGGCGCCGTCCGGCCTGCACCAAGGGAGCACTCCAGGCGCGCAAGGCCTCGCCCACATCGAAGCCATCACCGGCCAGCCACCCTGCAGGTGAACCGGCATGCGCCAGGGCGTCACTGCCCATCGCCTGCGCGCCTGGCGCCGCCTCCCCGCCAGGCACGTGAGACGCAAACAGCGCCACGGCCTGGGCTTGCGGACCGAGTTGCAACCCACCGATCGGCCGCGGCCACGCTTGGGCATCCAAGATGACGTCGGCCTGAAAGAGCGCGCAACAGAATTCGTGCATGCGCAGGTCCAAGGCCACCGCGATCAGATCGTCAGGACGGGCGCGGTCAGGGTCGCGCGCGAGCGCTGCCTGCACGGCCAGCGCACAGGGCGTGTCAACGGCCACCACCGGACAATCCCAGCCAAGGGCCAGGCCCTGCGCCACACCGCAAGCGACCCGCAGCCCGGTGAATGACCCCGGGCCGCTCCCATAGCCCACGGCGGCAATCTGCGTGGCGTCGCAACCGAGTTCAACCATGACCGCATCGATCATGCCCAGCAGCACGCGCGAATGGCCCTGGGTCATCGGTGCCACGCGGTAGGCTTCGCGCAACCCCCAGCGCAAGGCGACCGAACACTGCCCCGCCGAAGTGTCGAGCGCCAGTACGGCCTGCTGGGCGTCGAAGGGGGGGGATGGCGAAGCAGAGGCAGTCATGACCCCGATTCTAAGTCAGGGGGTCACCGGCTCCGCAGGAAACCGCTGTGCCTCCCGAATCGCGCGCCGCAGCGCGCGCCGTTCTTCAACCGTGAGACGTTCCGTTCGCAGGTCATCGCGCGGGTCATTGCGCGGATCATTGCGACTCTCGGTTTGAAAGTCATTGCGCATCTCGGGGCGCTTATCGGTGCGCATCTCCTGGCGCATCGTTTCGCGTGGTCCGCCCTGTGATTCGGGGCGCCAGCGCTCGCGTTCCTGCATCAGATGCTGGCGCAGTTCCATGCGCCGCTGCTGACGCTCCGGGTCTTCCATGCCGGGCGGGTGAGCTCTGGCAGCCGATCCAAGCGTCACCAAGGTGAGCCCGACCATGACAAGCCCGACGCGCATGAGTGCTTGAGCACACGACCTGGCGCGGCCTTCCCAACCCGATCGATCCCCAACGCTCACACCCGTTCTCCTTGCGACCCACCATTCTATCGGCGCCCTGCAAGGCCTCCGGTCGCACGCGCCGCCGCGCCAGGTAAGGCGGGTAACAGTGCGTAACAACCGCCCCGCTCATCACCCCCGGTCTGCATCCGAGCCCCATGGCAGGTGTCGCACGGCAGTATCATCGCGCCATGAGCTCATCGGCCAAGCGACTGATCGTCGTGGATGACGATCCCAAACTGCGTGACCTGCTCTCTCGCTATCTGAGCGGCAACGGCTTTGAGGTGGCGCTCGCCGCCGACGGAGCCGCCTTGAACCGGATGCTGCAGCGGGCCACGCCAGACCTTTTGGTGCTCGACCTCATGCTCCCCGGGGAAGATGGTTTGTCGATCGTGCGCCGCTTGCGGGCGGCCAATGACCGTACCCCGGTCATCATGCTGACGGCCAAGGGCGACGAAGTCGACCGCATCGTCGGTCTTGAAATGGGCGCTGACGATTACCTGCCCAAGCCCTTCAATCCGCGTGAGCTGCTGGCCCGTATCCATGCCGTGCTGCGCCGACAACCCGCTGCCGAGGCCCCGGGTGCTCCGGCGACCGATATCGGCCCGGTGAGCTTCGGGCCTTTCGTCTTTGACCCGGCGCAACGCACGCTCACCCGCGATGGCGAGCCGCTCACGCTCACCAGCGGTGAGTTCTCCGTCATGAAGGTGTTCGCGCGCCACCCGCGACAGCCCTTATCGCGCGACAAGCTCATGGTGCTGGCACGTGGACGCGAATACGGCGCCTTCGATCGCAGCCTGGATGTGCAGATCTCCCGATTGCGCAAGCTGATCGAACCCGACCCCGCCAG
This sequence comes from Burkholderiales bacterium, assembly GCA_947463885.1. Lineage (GTDB taxonomy): Bacteria > Pseudomonadota > Gammaproteobacteria > Burkholderiales > Burkholderiaceae_E > UBA4615. The sequence continues at coordinate 4,271 of CANHUQ010000216.1, read as the reverse complement.
TCCGCGCTACATCCAGACCGTCTGGGGCGTGGGCTACGTGTTCGTGCCCGACTGAGTACCGCCGTGCGCTTATCGCTGTTCTGGCGCACGTTTGCCCTGATCGCCCTGCTCATCATCGTGAGCCTGGCGGCATGGCTGCAGCTGTTTCGCGCGGCCAACGTCGAGCCCGCCGCCGAACGCTTCGCCTGGGAGGCTGCGTCGCTCGTCAACCTGACCCGCGCCGGGCTGCTGAGCACCACAGGGCCGGGACGCAGTCTGCTGCTCGCCGATCTGGCGCGCGAAGAAGGCATTCGCGTGTTGCCCGCCGAACCGGGCGACCGCATCGAAGACTGGCCAGACACTCGCTTTGGCGCCCTGGCAGAGCAGCGGCTGCGCGAGCGACTGGGCCCGGCCATGCGCCTGGCGGGGCGGGTGAATGGCACTCCGGGTCTATGGATCGGCTTTGAAATCGATGCCGACCCGTACTGGCTGCTGCTCGACCCTCAGCGTCTGCAGCGACCGGGCGGGCGCAGCTGGCTCGGCTGGCTCGCGATCGCGCTCACGCTATCCGTCCTGGGCGCACTGGCGATCAGCCGCGTCATTCATCGCCCGCTGTCCAGCCTGGCCGGCGCGATCGATCGCCTGTCGCGCGAAGAGGCACCCGAGCCATTGCCCGAAGTGGGTCCAACGGAGCTGGCAGAGGTGAACCGACGCTTCAACCGCATGGCCCATGACCTGCATGCACTGGAGCAAGACCGGGCCGAAGCGTTAGCCGGCATCTCGCATGACATCCGAACGCCGCTCACCCGGCTGCGCATGGAAATTGAGCTGGCACCGATCGACGCAGCCGCCCGCGCTTCGATGGCCGATGAAATCGAGCGCATCGATGCCATCGTTCGGCAGTTTGTGGACTTTGCACAGCCAGTCGAACTGGAATCGATGTCGGACATTGACCTGACCGCGGCGATTGATTCGGTCGTGGCGGGGTTCACACATGGGCCGGACGCAGCACAGCTGAGCCTGCATCGCAGCATTCGGCCAGGCACGCACTGGCACGGGTCCCAGACTTCGCTTGCCCGCATCCTGAGCAACCTGCTTGAAAATGCCCGTCGCTACGGTGCCGATGCCACGGGGCACATTCGCATCGAGCTGAGCGCACAGCGCCTGGGCCGTGGCATTGAACTGTGTGTGCGCGATCATGGTCCGGGCGTGCCTGTCGAACAGCTCGAACGCCTGCAACGCCCCTTTGCAAGGGCAGATGCCGAACGCAGCCGCTTTGGCGGTTCGGGGCTGGGCTTGGCAATCGTCGGGCGTCTGGCGCGCCGCCATGGCGGATCGCTCCAGCTTGAGCTGCCCGCAGGGGGCGGACTGCTGGCGCGGGTGCAACTGCAGGACGCGGTCTCGCCTGCGGCCTGACGGGCGACGACCATGCTGACGCGCCGGAGTCAGGCTTGAGCCCTCCATAGCTTTTATCAATTGAAGGGATATTGACGTTCAATTGGATGAATCGCCGACTCCCCGATACACTTCGTCCGTCCGTTGTTCAGGACAAACCATCACCGTCGGCTGACGACGCACGAAGCAACCGGAGAGTACGATGCCCGCCCTGAAAGGCACCAAGACGCACGACAACCTGAAAGCCGCTTTTGCTGGCGAAAGCCAAGCCAACCGCCGCTACCTCTACTTCGCAAACAAGGCCGACGTGGAAGGCCAGACCGAAGTGGCAGCCCTGTTCCGCTCGACCGCAGAAGGCGAGACCGGCCATGCACACGGCCACCTCGACTACCTCGCCGAAGTGGGCGATCCGGCCACCGACCTGCCGATCGGCTCGTCGTCGAACAACCTGAAAGCTGCAGTCGCAGGCGAAACGCACGAGTACACCGACATGTACCCGGGCATGGCCAAGACCGCGCGCGATGAAGGTTTCGACGAAATCGCCGACTGGTTCGAGACGCTGGCCAAGGCTGAGCGTTCGCACGCCAACAAGTTCGCCAAGGCCCTCGAAGTCCTGGCCTGACGGACCCGCCATGGACTGTCCGCTCGCGGACAGTCCGCGGTGTGCGGGGAGCCTTCGGGCTCCCTTTTTACTGCCCTGCACCGGTCGGGACGCTGTCCTGCGACCTCTTTTTCAATCTGATTTTTCTCGAATACGGCCGCCATGTCTGCACGCGAAGGTTCCCTCGAAGCGCCCACCCGGCATCCCATCGACTGGCGCAACCCAAAGTTCTACGACGAGACCGCTGCACTCGACGAAATGGAGCGGGTGTTCGACATCTGCCACGGCTGTCGCCGCTGCGTCAGCCTGTGCAACGCATTTCCCACCCTCTTCGACCTGGTGGATGAAAGCAAGACCGGAGAGGTTGATGGCGTCGATCGCAAGGACTACTGGAAGGTGGTCGACCAGTGCTATCTGTGCGATGTCTGCTACCTGACCAAATGCCCGTACGTGCCCCCTCACCCCTGGAACCTGGACTTTCCGCATCTGATGCTGCGGGGTAAGGCGATCCAGTTCCGCGAAGGCACACCCACGAAATTTCGCGACACCACGCTGGCGTCCACTGATCGCAACGGCAAACTCGCCGGTATTCCGGTGGTGGTTCAGGTCGTCAACAAGCTGAATCACAACTCCACCTTCCGCAACCTGCTCGAAGACAAGCTGGGCGTGCACAAGGACGCCTGGGTACCCGATTTCACCTCGAAGACCTTTGCCCGCACCGCCAAGGAGTCAGCGCCCCATCCGGTGCGCAACGGCGAGCGTACGCCCGGCAAGGTGGCGATCTTTGCCACCTGCTACGTGAACTACAACGAACCCGGCATCGGGCACGACCTGATCAAGGTCCTGGACCACAACGCCATTCCCCATGTCCGCGTCGAGAAGGAAGCCTGCTGCGGCATGCCGAAGCTGGAGCTGGGCGACCTCGAAGGTGTGGCCGAACTCAAGCAGGCCAATATCCCGAAGCTGGCGGCGCTGGCCCGCGCTGGCTACGCGATTCTTGCGCCGATCCCGTCCTGCGGCCTGATGTTCAAGCAGGAGCTACCGCTGATGTTCCCCGATGACGAGGACGTCAAGGCCGTGCAAAAAGCGATGTTCGATCCGTTTGAATACCTGGTCGCGCGACACAAGGATGGCTTGCTCAAGACCGACTTCCAGCCCGACGGCCTGGGCAAGGTGTCCTACCACGTGGCCTGTCACCTGCGCGTGCAAAACGTCGGTCAAAAGACCCGCGAGCTGCTGTCAATGCTGCCGCAAACTTCGGTCCACACGGTCGAGCGCTGCTCGGGACACGCCGGAACCTGGGGGGTGAAAAAAGAATTTCACGCCACCGCGATGAAGATCGGCCGACCGGTCTTTCGTCAGATGGCCGAGCACCCGGTCGGAGGCGAACCCGACTGGGTCGCTTCTGACTGCCAACTTGCCGGCCATCATATTGCCCAGGGCATGCAGGGCAAGGCCGACGGCAAACTTGCCCATCCCCTGAGCCTGTTGCGCATGGCTTACGGCCTGCCAGGCTGACATTTTTAATCTGGAGATTCACATGCCTCACATCACCCGCGATTCACTCATGACCCTGGAGGCCTATTCAAAGGCCCGCCCAGACTTTCGCAAGCAGGTCATCGCGCACAAGAAGCGCAGAACCGTGCCGCTGGGCGACCATGTCACCCTGCTCTTCGAAGACGAACTGACCGTGCGGTACCAGATTCAGGAAATGCTGCGTATCGAGAAGATCTTCGAAGAAGACGGCATTCGTCACGAACTCGAGTCCTACGATCCGCTGATCCCGGATGGCCGCAACCTCAAAGCCACCATGCTCATCGAATACGAGGACGCCACCGTACGACGCGCGGCCCTGGGCCGACTCAAAGGGGTCGAGCAGCGCGTCTGGGTGCAGGTCGAAGGTTCGCCGCGTGTGTATCCGATTGCCGACGAAGACATGGAGCGCGAAAACGAGGAAAAGACCTCCGCAGTCCATTTCATGCGCTGGGAACTCACGGAAGAAATGACTGCTGCGCTGAAGTACGGGGTGTCGCTGTCGATTGGGGTAGATCATCCCAACTACTCGGCCAGCCTGTCGCCGTTGCCCCTGGAGATCCGCAGCGCACTGGTGGCTGATCTACGCTGAAGACCGCTTGGATGCGGCGTCGTGCGCCCGCAAGCGCGCGCGGCGCCCCGCACGAAATTGCGTGATGACCTTGCGTGATGACCTTGCGTGATGACCTTGCGTGATGACCTTGCGTGATGACCTTGCGTGATGACCTTGCGTGATGACCTTGCGTGATGACCTTGCGTGACG
>CANHUQ010000215.1 GCA_947463885.1 Burkholderiales bacterium | reverse complement strand
TCATCTGTGCCTTCAACGCTTCGGGGAGTGTCGAGGCAAAGCGCGGCGGCGCGAGAAAGCGCTCGGGGTCAAACGCAGGAAAAGATCCCAATGTTTGGGCAAGTTCCATGGAGCGCTCATATGCCGTGCAGCACATGAATCGGGTAATGCGGTTGGCCGTGGCGCGCGCAGCCGCACTGTCATAGCGTTGGCCCAGCATCGTCAGGGCATCGGCCAGCCCAAGGAAACCCAAGCCGATGCGCCGGGTCTGACGTGCAGCTACGGCTTGCTCGGGCAGCGGCCAGCGGGTCACATCAATGACCCGATCGAGCAATTCGACGCCGGTGCGCACCAGCCCGCGCAACGCAGGCCAATCGAGCGTTGCCTGCGATGTGAAGGGGTGGTGCACCAGGCGGCCCAGGTCGACAGAGCCCAGCGCACACGCCCCCCATGGAGGCAAGGGCTGCTCGCCACAGGGATTGGTGGCGGCAATGATCTCGGTGTATGACAGGTTATCGAGGCGGTTGATGGTGTCGATGAACAGCACTCCGGGTTCCCCGACGGCATGAGCGGCGCGTGCGATGCTGTCCCAGAGGGTGCGCGCTGGTATCGTTCGCCAGATCCATTGCCCATCGGCGCGCTGCCGTGCCGTGCTCGGCCCGTTCCCCGGGGCAGCATGGTGGATGAGTTCAAACATCGCGTCGCTTGCGACGGCCCGCATCAGCTCGTCGGACACTGCCACGCTCAGAGTGAACCGCGAGAGCGTGCCGGGCACACGCTTGGCCTGAATAAACGATTCGATATCGGGATGGTCGCAGCGCAGCACCCCCATCTGTGCGCCGCGTCTGCCGCCCTGCGACGCGATCGATCCGCACATGGTGTCGAAGATTCGCAGGAATGCGACCGGCCCCGCAGCGCGGTCTTCACTGTTCGTGATGCGAGCCCCTTGCGGTCGAATGGCGGAAAAGTCGTAACCTACGCCTCCACCCTGTTGCAAGCTCGCCGCAGCTTGCCCTAAGGCCGGCATGATGCCCGGAAAGCCCTGATGGGAGCCACTTAGGGCATCGCCGATGGGCTGCACGAAGCAGTTCACGAGGGTGGTATTCAGGTTTGTACCTGCCGCAGCGGCAATGCGTCCCGCGGGTAGCAGACCCGACCGCATGGCTGACAGAAAGTGCTCGGCCTGGAGCGGGTCCCGGGCGAGGGCGTGGGCGATGCGCTCGAAAACCTGATCGGCGTTAGATTCCCCTGGCCGCAGGTATTTTTCGGCCAGCATCAGACGACAGCTTGACTGTGGGCGCAAGGCTTCCAGTGGCAACACACCTGCCAGCCCGTCCTCAATGGGTTCACGCTTCATACTGAATCGTGAACTGCGTCGGCCTGTCGACATTGATCCGGCTCAATCGGCCGACTGACCGTGCGAGCAGGTCGAAATCGGTTGCGCACCGTTATGATCCGCCCCATGTCCCCTGCGTATTCCCCTTCTATTCAGTCCGCGCAGCATGCCCACTGGGCTGTTCGCATGCTGATGCTGACTGGCCTGGGCAGCCTGCTTGCGCTCGCAGTCGCCCTGATCGCTCAGCATGCGTTTGGCGTGGAGCCCTGTGCCTGGTGCGTGGTCCAGCGGATGGCCGTCATTCTTGTCGCCGTGGTGTCGATCGCTGCAGTGTTGCTGGCGCGTGTGCTGCCGCGCGCTGCCCCGGCGGTGGGCGCTGTGCTTGTGGCTGCGTTGTCAGTCGGCGGCTGCGTAGCTGCCTGGCACCAGCACACCGTTGCTGCCAAACAGCTGTCCTGTGCGTTCACATGGGCCGACCGAACCCTGATGACCTTGCAACTTGATGCGATCTGGCCGGCGCTCTTCCGTGTGGGGGCAACCTGCGCTGATGCCGCACAGTCCACCCTGTTGGGGCTGTCCTTTGAGGTCTGGAGCGGCGTGTGGTTCGTGCTGTGCGCCCTCGCGGCTCTGGCCGCTTTGCACCGTCTGACGCTGCGTCCGCGCCGTTTGTTCCGCTAACCTGCGCGCTGTCGTCCCAGAGCCGACATGGACCGTTCATGGGCTGGGCATCACCCGAACGGGCGGGTAATATCGTCTCGCTTGATTGTTGTGTTCTCCAGTAAACGGGGACTAACGACCCCGTTTGTTTCCATCTGAATCAACCCTGACTAGGAGTGTCCTGATGAAAAATGTATTGATTGCAGCTGCTCTGGCGCTCTTTGCCGCCTCGGCTCATGCTGACCATGGCAGCTGCGCAGAGCACGCCAAAGACAAAAAGCTGTCCGGCGCAGCCAAGAACAGCTTCATGAAGAAGTGCGAGCGTGATGCGTCTTCGGCCTGCAAGCTCTCCGCAGACGAGAAGAAGTTGAATGGTGCTGCGCGTAACAGCCACGTCAAGAAGTGCACCCGCGAAGCGGTGAATGGCTGATGCCTTGAATCCGGATGCGGCCGAACTGGCCGCATCCCTGAACGCCGCGAGCGACATGTTCGCCTCGATGGGGTTCAGCCGACTGGTCGACGCCGATCGAAAGGCTGGCGTCGTCCGACTTGAATTTGATGCGCTGCCCAGGTTCTGCCACACGAACGGGCAGATTGTTCAGGGCGGGTTCGTGACCGCGTGGCTGGATTCCAGCATGGCGCAGGCTGCCCGCTTACACGCGGGGCGGCCGGTGGGAGTGGCCAGCCTGGAAGTCAAGGTGAGCTTCCTGCGCCGTGTAGGCCCGGGCAAGGTGGTTGCGGAAGGCCGGGTGACTCGTATGGGTCGCCGCGTGGCTTTTCTCGAGGCCAGTTTGTTCGATGCGGGGACGGGTGTGCTCTTGGCCACGGCCTCGTCTAGTGCCCTGATCGAAAGCGACTAATCGGATATCCAGCAGGCCGGTGCTGGGTACTCGCTCATCGGTCAGTTCCTCGGGACCGTGCGCCCAGGCTACGCGGGCTCCGCTCAGCTTGGGAGGCACACACCGGCAGGATCTCGCCCTCTTCGGTGAGCGTCTGCAAGGTCACCGTAAAGCCCCACAGCTGCGCCAGGTGTCGAACGACGGTTTCGCTGTCGGCTGATAGCGGCCGCCGCTTGTGCTGGAAATGCTGCAGCGTCAGGGAGCGATCGCCCTCCAGATCCACGCTCACGACTTGAATGTTCGGTTCGCGCTCGGCCAGCGAATACTGTCTGGACAGCGTCTCGCGCACGGTGCGATAGCCGGCGTCGTCATGGATCGCACCGATGCGCCGGCTCATGTCGGTGTCATCGTCGATCAGGCAAAACAAGCGAAAATCCCGGATCAGCTTCGGTGACAGATACTGGGCGATAAAGCTCTCGTCCTTAAAGTGGCGCATCGCAAAATCCAGTGTGCTGCGCCAGTCAGTGCCTGCAATGTCCGGAAACCAGCGACGGTCCTCGTCGGTGGGCGACTCGCAGATGCGCCGAATATCCCGGAACATGGCAAACCCCAGCGCATAGGGATTGATGCCTGCGAAACGCTCGCTGTTGAACGCCGGTTGCGTCAGCACGTTGGCATGGGAGGACAACACCTCCAACATCAAGGCCTCGCCAACCAGTCCTTCGTCATACATCGTCTGCAAGATGGTGTAGTGCCAGAAGGTGGCCCAACCTTCATTCATGACCTGCGTCTGCCGCTGCGGATAAAAGTACTGAGCGGTTTTTCTGACGATGCGCACCAGCTCGCGCTGCCAGGGCTCCAGCAGTGGCGCGTGCTTCTCAATGAAGTAGAGGAGGTTTTCCTGCGGCTCACGCGGAAAGGTGTGCGCAGCCTCATTGTCGGCGGCGCGCATCGAACGTGGCAGCGTGCGCCACAGATCGTTGACCTGCTGCTGCTGATAGACCTCACGCTCCTTCAGGCGTGCCTGCTCTTGCGCCAGAGATCGGCGACTGGGCCGCTTATAGCGGTCGACTCCCAGATTAGCGAGCGCATGGCAGGCATCAAGGATCCGCTCGACCGCGTCCTCGCCGTGGCGCTGCTCACATTCGGCCACATAGCGCTTGGCGAAGACCAGGTAATCGATGATCGAATCGGCGTGGGTCCAGGTTCGAAAGAGATAGTTGCCTTTGAAGAACGAATTGTGTCCGTAGCATGCATGGGCAATCACCAGCGCCTGCATCGGCAGCGTATTTTCCTCCATGAGGTATGCGATGCACGGATTCGAGTTGATGACGATCTCGTAGGCCAGGCCCATGTGACCGCGCTTGTAGGTTTGCTCGGTCGCGAGATAGTGCTTGCCATAGGACCAGTGCGTATAGCCCACTGGCATGCCATGTGAGGCATAGGCATCCATCATTTGCTCGGCGCCGATCACCTCGATCTGATTGGGGTAGGTGTCGAGGCCGAAGTTGGCAGCGATTCGACCGATCTCGCGGTCGTATTGGGTCAGCAGATCGAAGGTCCACTCGGAACCAGCGGGTAACGCTCGCTTCCCCGAGCGAGCCGATGCATCGGGAAGTGCATTGAATAGCGGTGGATCAGGCTGCATGTTCATGCGGACTTCAGCTCCTCGCGCAAGAACAACTCGCGCAATACGGGATACACGTCGGCCTGATTCAGAATCCGCCCCATGGCCAGATTGCGGGAGACGGCACGTGCTGATTCGAAGTGCTCCCATAAGGCCTGCGGATGTTTGGCATCCACTTCCACATAGCAGTAGTACTGCACTCTTGGCAGCAGCTCCTGCAGCAGCAATGCGTGGCAGCGCGGGCAATCGCTGTCCCAGTTGTCGCCATCCGATGCCTGCGCCACATAGCTATTCCAGAGCTCGGTTGGATAGCGTTCCTTCATGATGTCCAGCGTGAGCTCCAACGCACTGGAGACCACGGTGCCCCCTGATTCACGCGAATGGAAAAACCCCTCCTCATCCACTTCAGCCGCCACGCTGTGGTGACGGATGAAGACCAGCTCGATGCGCTCGTAATGGCGAGTCAAGAAGAGATGCAGGAGGATGAAAAATCTTTTGGCCAGATCCTTGCGGTGCTCATCCATGGAGCCCGATACGTCCATCAGGCAAAACATCACGGCCTGCGCTATCGGTTGGGGCTGGGGCACCCGATTGTTGTAGCGCAAATCGAATTCATCGATGAATGGCACGCGGGTCATGCGCGCCAGGATGCGTGCGCGCTCGGCCATGAGTGGTGCCAGTTCCGGCGAATCCTCCGGCACAGGGACGGTGTGTTCAGTGCTGGTATCGCGCTCAGGGTTGTCTACAGGCATCGACGCGCTGGCCTGGTGACGGACCCGCGCGATCTGTTCGTCGATCTGCGCCAACTGCTGACGGTGTGGTGTACCCAGCGCAATGCGACGCGCCAGCGATTCGCGCATCGTGCGCGTCATCGACAGGTTGGCAGGCGTGCCGTCGCTGCGATATCCGCCGCGGCGCAGGCGAGACTGCGGAATGCGGGCAAGCTGGGTCTTGATCAGATCAGGCAGCGCCATTTCCTCGAAAAAGAACTCCAGAAATGCTTCCCTGCTCAGGGCAAACGTGAATGCGTCTTCGCCTTCACCCGAGTCACTGGCGCTGCCGCTTCCACCGCCTGCTGACCCTGCGCGCGGACGCTCAAGCCGATCACCGGTCCCAAACTGTTCGTTGCCCGGCAAGACCCGTTCCTGACGACCACCGGAGCCCAGGGTGAAGCTCGGCTCCTTCAGTCCGCGGGCGGGAATGGTGATCTGCTCGCCCCGATCGGTATCGGCAATCTTGCGCTGGGCGATTGCACGCGCCACGGCTTCGCGGACCTCGTTCTTGTAGCGCTTCAGAAAGCGCTGCTGATTGCCTGCGCTTTTTCCGCGCCCATTGATTCGGCGGTCGATGATCTCGGACATGGTGACTCCCCGGGCCGGCTGGGTACGCGACTCAGGACGACTTGCGCACACGCAGGTACCACTCGACCAGCAGCCGCACCTGCTTGGGTGTGTAGCCCTTTTCAACCATGCGATCGACGAAGTTCTGGTGTTTGCGCTGCTCGTCTGCCGACGCCTTGGCATTGAAGGACACGACTGGCAACAGGTCTTCGGTTGTCGAGAACATCTTCTTCTCGATCACCCCCCGCAGTTTTTCGTAACTCGTCCAGGACGGGTTGCTGCCGGCATGATGAGCTCGCGCGCGCAGCACGAAGTTCACGATCTCGTGGCGAAAGTCCTTAGGGTTTGCGATGCCCGCAGGCTTCTCGATTTTTTCAAGCTCATCGTTGAGCTGATTCCGATCGAAGATTTCGCCAGTGTTGGGGTCCCTGAACTCCTGATCCTGAATCCAGAGATCGGCGAAGCTGACGTAGCGATCGAAGATGTTCTGCCCGTACTCGGAGTACGACTCCAGATACGCCGTCTGGATTTCCTTGCCGATGAACTCCGCATACGGTTGGGCAAGATGTTCCTTGATAAAGGCGAGGTATTTCTTTTCGGTCTCGGGCGCAAACTGTTCGCGTTCGATTTGCTGCTCCAGCATGTAGAGCAGATGCACCGGGTTGGCAGCGACCTCCCCGTGGTCGAAGTTGAAGACCTTGGAGAGCACCTTGTACGCGAACCGCGTCGACAGGCTGAACCGCCCCGGGTATCGAGGAGGCTAGTTGGGTTAAGTGCTCATGTCTGCGGGACCGCTTGCGCGGTCTGCTGACGATAGTAGTTTGCCTCGTACTCGGCCGGCGGGAGATAGCC
>CANHUQ010000214.1 GCA_947463885.1 Burkholderiales bacterium | reverse complement strand
GGTGAGGCAATCGCCTCGGGTGTTTGAGCCCCGGTGATCACCTTGAGTGCGGGCGCGGCCCGACGTAGCCGCCAGCCTGCCGCCACGCGATCGAGCATCCGCAAGGCACCCTCTCCGTCGGTGCCGGCGCACACGATCGCCGCATAGGGCCGCCCGGATAATTGGTCCAGGGCCGGGTAGTAGGAGCGGTCGAACCAGGTTTTCATGGGTCCTGCGACGCTACCCAGGCACTCAGGCGTGGCCAGCACCAACCCATCTGCCTGCAGCAGTGCTTCCAGTGAAAGGAGGTCGCAGCGCACGCTCTGCACGTCCAGCTCGGGGCTGCCTGGGTCGGTTGATTTCAAGGTCAAGGCAGCGGTTTGCGCACCGTGGCGGGCGGCCTCGGCCAGGCTGGCGGTGCCGCCGGTGTTGGACCACCAGACGATCAGCAGGCGTTTGTCAGGCATGGTGCGTCCGGCTTAGGTCGAAAAATGTGCGACATCTGATGCGGAAATCCGGCAGGAACAGGCGATGATAGGTGCCCCAGGGAGGTTGCTTGTCGTGTCACCGCACCAGATTCTCATGACTGCACAATTGCGCGAGCTGGCCCTGGGCCGCCCGTTGGAGTTGGGCCCCTACAGCTTGCGCACAGAAGAGTTGCCTGCCCAGCACATGCCCGTGCGAAGACGGCATGGCTGCCTCGATCTCACCCATGGTCGCATTCTCCTGCGCGAAGGTCTGCAGCCTGCGCCCTGGCGGCGGGCATTTGTGCATGCGCTGGTGCGTCTGGTCCATTACGCCCAGGCCGTTTTGCTGCACGAGAGCACCGAAGAGCATCTGACTCACTCCCTGGCCAGTGGTCTGTCTCAGCTGGCGCGGCGCAACCCTGAGCTCACCTGGGCGCTGCTGCGCGCCATCAATCCACATGTGCGCCACAGCCGCCGCATGCCCCAGCGTTTGGTGCTGGGCACGCAAGCCTGGACGGTGCGCAGTTTGCCGGTCAAGACCGCTGCGCGTCTGCGTGTCTTTGGGCAGGCCGATCTGGAGCGCCGACGCATTGAGCTCGACCCAGCCTTGTCCGGTACACAGCTCGCCGTCATTTTTCTGCACGAGTGCATTCACGGGTTACATCACGAATGTGGCGTGACGGACCAGACCTCCCTGCGGATCGCTCATTCGCGCGAGGCCGATGCCCTGACGCATTTCTGGGGCAGCAACCCGCAGGCCGCAGGATGGTGGTTTGGCCTCTTGCAGCCGATCGGTCAGGTCTATGAGCCGAACGCTGTAGCCTTGAGGCAGAATGGAAGCTTGTCTAGGCTGCCCGCTCGCGTGCAGCGCTGAGACCCCGACGGGTTCGCCCCAGTCAGATCACTTGTCCCAACACACGGAGGTAGACCATGATTTCTTCTTTGTCCGCGCGTCTTTCCCTGCTGGCCGGCCTGTCCGCAACGCTTGCTCTGGTCGGCGGTTGCGCCACGCAAGGCCGCGGTGCTCCTGCGACAATCACCGCCGCCAATGCCCCGGCCGCTGAGCGTGCCTACTACCTGGCACTCGAGTGCCGCACCAACGAAGCCCTGGCCGACAACGAAGCCGCTGGCCGTGCAGGCGGTGCCGCTTCGCAGTTGGCTGCCGTAGAGCGCGTCATCATCCTGACCGAAGCGGGTCGCCCGGCATCTGCCGCTGGTGCACGCGATGCCATCGTCTCCAAACTGGGTGACGACAAGGCCAAGATTGCCGAGCTCGACCGCATGGTCGCTCAGGGGACTGAAAAGCTGCGGGCCGAGCGTACGAAGCGTACGGGCAAGGCTGGGTGCTGAACATTCGCGTCGACGCCCGGTCAGCCGGGTTTCCGATTGTGAAGTGAATGCAGCAGGGTGAGCCCCTGCGCTATGCCACACTAGCGTCGTTCCGATGAACACAGGAGGCGGGAAGGGTCGAAGCGTCAGTGCGCTGCGGCCCGATCCCGCGAACCGATCAGGGGAGGCGCACCATGACCGATCTGCACTTTCGCTCGGCGACATCGCTCGTGCGCGGCTTGCGCCAGGGCGAATTCAGCGCCCGCGAGCTGCTTGAGCACTTTCTGGCGCGCATCGATCGCCTCAATCCGTCGATCAACGCGGTCATTCTTCAAGATCGACCTGGTGCCCGCGCCCGGGCCGACGCGGCCGATGCGGCCCGCGCCCGCGGCGAATCGCTGGGGGCGCTGCATGGCCTGCCCATGACGGTCAAGGAAAGTTACGACGTGGCCGGCATGCCCACCACCTGGGGCATCCCTGAGCTACGCGACAACGTGGTCAGTCAGGACGCCCTGGCGGTGCAGCGTCTGACGGCCGCCGGGGCCAATGTGTTCGGCAAGACCAACGTGCCGATCCGGCTGGCCGACTTCCAGAGTTACAACGTCATCTACGGCACCACCGGCAATCCCTGGAATACGGAGCGCACCCCGGGTGGTTCGTCCGGAGGATCGGCAGCGGCACTGGCGGCCGGTCTCACCGGCCTGGAAATTGGCAGCGACATTGGTGGCTCGATCCGCAATCCGGCGCATTTCTGCGGTGTCTTCGGGCACAAGCCCACCTGGAACCTGTGTCCGATGCGCGGTCATGCGCTGGGCGGCGTGCTGACACCTACCGATATTTCGGTCATCGGCCCGCTGGCACGCTCGGCTTACGATCTGGAGGCCGCGGTGCGGCTGATGGCGTTGCCCGATGCGATGGAGGCTCCAGGGTTGCAGGTGAGCCTGCGTGGTCTGCACGAACCGACCTCTGCGCTGCGGGTCGCGGTCTGGGATTCCGACTCGATGTGCCCGAGCTCGACTGCAGTCGCCCAGAAAGTGCGGGCCGTGGCCGCTGCGCTGGCCGACCAGGGGGCTGCCGTGAACGATACCGCGCGCCCTGAGTTCAGCCCTGAACACAGCCATGAGCTCTTCAATGCCTTGCTTGCATCGGCCATGTCGGCGCGCATGCCCGATGCCGATTTCGCGGCGATGGTGGCGCGTGCCGAGCGGGCCTCGCCTGACGACCGCAGCCCGGTGGCTCAGCAGGCACGCTGGCAGACTCTGCGGGCACGCGACTGGGTGCGCCTGAACGAAGCGCGCACCAAGTTGCGCTGGGCCTGGCATCGGTTCTTTGAACGCTATGACGTGCTGATCACACCCATCATGCCCACCAGTGCCTTCGCGCACGATCACAAAGCCTTCGGCCAGCGCACCATCGACATCAATGGCCAGCAGCTGCCGTATTTCAGCCAGACCTTCTGGGCCGGCCTGGCGGGTGTGTCCTACCTCCCCGCCACGGTCATCCCTGGGGGCCTGGGTCCCGACGGCTTGCCCATCGGTGTGCAACTGATTGGCCCGGCCTATTCGGATATGCGTCTGATCCAGTTGGCTCAGCGCCTGGAAGCGCTGGGGTTCGCGTTTGCTGCTCCCCCTGCCTGCGCCTGACGCAGCGCCTCTCACAAAGGATCATTGCATGGACATCAAGGCTCAGCAGATTGCCGTCGTGACGGGTGGCGGCACTGGCATCGGTCGCGCTCTCGTACGTCAACTCGCAGCCGGTGGTGTGCATGTCGCCATGTGCGATCTGTCGCAAGACGCCATGGACGAAAGCCGCAAGCTGGCGCTGGAAGGCGCACCGGCGGGCACCCGCGTGACGACCTTTAGAGCCGACGTGAGCCGCGAGTACGAGCTGCAAGCCTTTCGCGATGCCGTCATCGCTGAACACAACACGCGCCACATTCACCTGATGTTCAACAACGCGGGCATTGGCGGTGGTGGTGGTTTTGTGGATGGCAGCCGCGCCGAATGGGAGCGCACCTTCGGCGTGTGCTGGTGGGGCGTCTACTACGGCTGTCGCACGTTCCTGCCGCTGCTCACCGCAGCGTCCGAAGGGCATCTGGTGAATGTCAGCAGCGTCAACGGCTTCTGGGCCACCATCGGTGCGGGCGTGTCCCACACGGCTTACTCAGCCGCGAAATTTGCCGTCAAGGGGTTCACCGAGGCGCTTGTGACCGACCTGCGCCTGAACGCCCCGCATGTCCGCTGCTCGGTGGTCATGCCCGGTCATATTGGCACTTCCATTGCGCTCAACACCGGTCAGGTGCTGGGCCATGGCAGTGCATTAGAGATGGCAGCCAGCAGTGTGGCGGCAGCTCGCAAGCGCATGGTTCGTGCCGGTGCGCCGGTGGCCGAACTGCCTGATGACCAGATCCGACGCATCCTGCATCAGCGTGCCGTGGACTTCCGCGACAAGGCGCCCACCACTGCCGACCAAGCCGCCACCATCATCCTCGATGGGGTCCGTGCCAACCAGTGGCGCATCCTGGTGGGCGAAGACGCCGAGCGCCTGGATCGCATGGTGCGCAATGACCCCGAGTCGGCTTACACCCCCGAATTTGCCGAGGCCTGGCGCGATGGCCGCCCGCCGCTCGTTTGAGCTGAGCTTTATCTGACTGGAGACTGACTGCGATGGACAAGTTGTTTGATCTGACTGGCAAGGTAGCGCTGGTCACCGGCGGCAGCCGTGGGATGGGTCGCGAGATGGCCCTGGCGTTTGCGGCACATGGCGCCGATGTGATCGTGGCCTCCCGCAAATTGGACGCGTGTGAAGCGGTGGCCAGCGATATTCGTGCGATGGGCCGCCGCGCCTTGCCTGTGGCGGCGCACGTCGGCCGCTGGGACGACTGCGATGCCCTGGTGCATCTGGCGTATGCCGAGTTCGGCAAGGTCGATGTGCTGGTCAACAACGCCGGCATGTCACCGCTCTACGGCAAGCTGTCAGACGTCACCGAGGCCATGTTCGACAAGGTTGTCGGGGTCAATCTCAAGGGGCCCTATCGCCTGTCGGCGCTGATTGGTGAGCGCATGGCGGCAGGCGAGGGCGGCAGCATCATCAACATCTCGTCTGTGGCCGCAGCCAACCCGGCACCGCATGCCGAGCCCTATGGCGCAGCCAAGGCCGGCCTGAACAACCTGACCCGGTCATTCGCCTTTGCCTTTGGCCCGACCGTACGCGTCAACAGCATCATGGCCGGGCCGTTCCTGACCGACATTGCCAAGGCCTGGGACATGGAAAAGTTCAAAGAACGCGCCGCCACCAGCATCGCCCTGCGCCGCGGGGGCGAGGCCCAGGAGATCGTGGGTGCGGCCCTGTATTTCGCGAGCAGTGCCTCGTCCTTCACTACCGGTGCGGTGCTGCGGGTTGATGGCGGGACTCACTGAGGTCCACTGACCCCAGCTGCCCCTGCTGCATTAGCCGCCCACATCGATTGCTCACGCCTACGAGGAGACCCACATGCCACGCCTGACCACCCTCTCCCGATCTGTCGCCGGCAAGGTCGTCATCGTCACAGGTGCTGCCAGCGGCATGGGCCGCGCCACGGCGCATCTGTTCGGCGATGAAGGTGCCCGCGTCGCCGTCACCGACCTCAATCCTGTCGATGATGTCGTACGCGAGATGCGTGCAGCCGGCCATACCGTGGAAGGCTGGCAGCTGGATGTCGGCAGCCGTGAAGACATCGAACGCAAGGTGGCGGCGATCGCCGCGCATTTCGGTGGCATCGACATCCTGGTCAACAACGCCGGGGTGTCCTTGCGCACCAAGATCGATTCCGATGAGTACGAAAGCAAGTGGGCGCGCGCGCTGGACGTCATGTTGACCGGCCAGGTGCGCATGGTGCGCGCGGCGCTCCCCTGGTTGCGCCGCGCCGAGCATCCGCGCATCGTCAACATTGCGTCCACCGAAGGCTTGGGCGCCACCCCTGAAAACAGCCCTTATGCCGCCGCCAAGACCGGTGTCATCGGTCTGACCCGCGCATTGGCGGTTGAGCTGGGCAAGGAGGGCATTACGGTCAATTGCATCTGCCCCGGCCCGATTCGCACCGGCATCACCGAACGTATCCCCGAAGAGCACAAGCAAAAGTTCGCGCGTCGCCGCACCGCACTGCTGCGCTACGGTGAGCCCGAGGAAGTCGCGCAGCTGACCTTCTCGTTCTGTCTGCCTGCCGCCAGTTATCTGACAGGCCAGGCGCTCGCGGTCGACGGTGGCCTGATGGCTCGAAACGCCTGAACGGGGCGTGAGGGCATTGACAGCCGCCTGTTGGCCTGACGAGGAGTTCTGACCGTGGCGTTGTCCCGACTGTTCATCGCGAACCGCGGTGAGATCTCGATTCGCATTGCCCGTGCAGCCAGTGATCTGGGGATCAGCAGTGTGGCGGTGTATTCGCAGGACGACGCTGCCAGTCTGCATGTGCGCGCAGCCGATGAGGCGGTAGCACTGAATGGCAGCGGTGCAGCGGCATATCTCGATGCCTCCGGACTGATTGCCGCAGCCAAAGCCTTGGGTTGCGACGCAGTGCATCCAGGCTATGGCTTCTTGTCGGAGCGCGCCGATTTCGCGCAACAGTGCGCGCAGGCAGGGCTGGTGTTCGTGGGACCTTCCGTGGCCCACCTCGAACTGTTCGGCGACAAGGCGCGTGCACGCGCGGCTGCCTTGGCGGCTGATGTACCGGTCACGAAGGGGCTGGATCACGCGGTCACGCTCCAGCAGGCGCAAGACTTTTTCGCATCACTCGGCCCCGGCGGCGCCATGATCATCAAGGCCGTCGCAGGCGGTGGCGGCCGTGGCACGCGTGCGGTGCTTACGGCCGACGAGATCGCGCCCGCATTCAAGCGGTGTCAGTCCGAAGCCAAGGCCGCCTTCGGTGTT
>CANHUQ010000213.1 GCA_947463885.1 Burkholderiales bacterium | reverse complement strand
TCGGCCTGTTCCGAAACCGTCCTGTGTGATCTCGCTCGTGCCAAACGCTGCACCGAACTGCGTGCCCTTGGAGATGTCCAGCGCAAACGTGAGGGACCCGCCTGCATCGGCGCCTACCGGCACGGTCAGATTGAACGGGCCAGCGGGTGTCTGCATGGCGCCCGCGGTATTGAAGGTCAGGGTCTGGGCCACACCGGGAATGTCGACCCCGTCGGCTGCGGCATGCACGTCCCAGGTGTTGGCGCCGGTCTTCACGTAGTACAAGCTCACCAGATGATCGCGCCCCAGCGTGTCATAGGCTGACATCGACATCGACCCGTTGTAGGTGCTGGGATCACTGGAATTGAAGGCTAAGGTTGGCGCGGCTTCGCGTGCGTCCAGATTGAACTGCACGCTGGCATTGGCGGTGGGGTTGGGTGTGATGTCGGCGGTGCTGATGCGCAGGTCGCCGGGCGCGCCATTGACCACTGCCCCATTGGCGCCGACTGGAAAACCACTCAAGCGCGAGCCCTGAGCGGTCACGATGTAGCCGTCCTTGTCCATGCGGAACTGCCCGTTGCGGGTGTACTCCACCGCACCGTCATTCGAGGTGCGGAAAAAGCCCCGGCCGTTGATGGCCATATCCAGCGGGTTTTGCGTCGAGACGATGTCGCCCTGGGTGAATTGCTGGGCCACGCTGCTCACTGAGACGCCGATGCCGGTGGTGCCGGAGGTCGAGCCGTTCAGCGAATTGGCGTAGATGTCGGCGAACTCAGCACGAGAGGCCTTGGCCCCCACGGTGTTGGCGTTGGCCACGTTGTTGCCGATCACATCGAGGTTGCGGGCCGCGGCGTTCAGACCGGACAGACCTTGCTGGAAACTCATGTTCGACTCCTGGAATGCGGAAAAATGTGAGGAAAGAAAGATCAGGGCTCAGTGCAGCACAGGGCGGCTCAGAGGTAGCCCCGGACATCGGAAAGGGCTCGGGCACCCAGGGCGCCGAGATGTAACGATTGGCCGTTGGCACCCGGGACCACCGCGCCGACAGTGGCTGCGGTGAGCGGCACAGCAGGAATGGATGTCTGGCCCTGATTGGCGGTCACGCGCAGCGTGTATTGGCCGGCTGCGAGTGTCTTGCCACCCGCTGCGCCGTTCCACTCCAGCAAATTCAGTCCGGGCGGCACATTGCTGCGCACGCTTGAATCGACCACGGCGCCCTTGGCATCAAGCACCTCGATGCGCACGGCGCCTGCCTGAGCAGGCAAATCGAAGCCGGCCTTCACCGGCACACCCGCCTTCACTTCAATTTTGTTGCCATCGACCAGCACCTGACGCCCGACCATGCTCGCTGCATCGGTCGTGCCACCGGATTGGCTGCGATCGAGCATCTTCTGCATGGTCGCGTTGAGCTTGTCGATGCCCTTGACGGTATTGATCTGAGCGAGTTGGGAAGTGACCTGCGCGTTGTCCATCGGGCTGAGCGGGTCCTGGTTGTTCATCTGTGCAACCAGCAGCTTCAGGAAGCGGTCTTCGCCTTCGCCCTGCGCGCCATCGGCACTCGTGCCCGAGGTCGATGCTGATGCGGTGCCGGTGCTGCCCTTGAGCGAAGCCACCAGCGAATCAAACGAAGCCGACGTGGAAGGCGAAGCGCTGGACGCGGCCTTGGGCGCGACGGCGGCGGCTGCGTTGCCGGTCTGGTTGACGGAAGAAATGGTCATGGGGATGGGTCCGTTCGGTAAGGGTGGAATCAGCCCTGGCCGAGCTGCAGCGTCTTTTGCAGCAGCTGGCGAGCGGTATTCATCACTTCGACGTTGTTCTGATACGAGCGCGAGGCCGAGATCATGTTGACCATCTCTTCCACCACGTTCACGTTGGACTGGGTCACGTAGCCCTGTTGATCGGCCATCGGATGGCCAGGCTCGTACACGCGTTTGGCCGGAGCGCTGTCTTCGATGACCGAAGACACTTTCACGCCGGCACTGCCGTCGGCTGTGGGCTGGGTCTGAAAAACCACCTGACGCGATTTGTAGGACTGGCCATCAGGGCCGGCTACGGATTCGGCGTTGGCAAGGTTGCTCGCCACCACGTTCAGGCGCTGGCTTTGTGCCGACACGGCACCGCCGGAAATGTTGAAGACCTTCATCAGCGACATGGCAGAGGCTCCTGTGGCTGGCGGGCTTATTCGCCGCGAATGGCAGACAGCATCGTCCGCACCGAACCGTTGATGAATCGCAGCGAGGCTTCATAGCGCAGCGCGTTGTCGGCGAAGTTGGCGCGTTCACGGTCAAGGTCGACGCTGTTGCCATCCAGGCTGGGCTGCTCGGTCATGCGGTACTTGAGGACGGTGGAATCGATCCGGGCGCCGCCTGCGGCCTGAGCTGCGCCGTTTTGAATATGGCCGGCATGAGAAGCCGCGGCTGGCAAGGCACCACCCGCCGACGCACCGGTCTGACCGCCGGTCGCCGCACTGAGAGCCGCACGAAAGTCGAAATCGCGGGATGCGTAATTGGGTGTGTCGGCATTGGCGATGTTGCCGGCAAGCACCTTCTGGCGCTCAGCGCGCAGCAACAGCGCATTGCTGTGAAAGTCGAGCGAGTCGGTCATCCGGGGGTTCATCGCAGGCGGCTCCAGCCGATATCCATGAGGCCGATCCTCGCCCGCGGCGCGAAAACTTAAGCACGGATAAGCGGGGCCATTCGCCCGTTAATCCCACCCCCTTGCGCGTGCCCGTCGCACTAAGCTTTAGTCATGGCCTTCACACCGCGACCCCTTCACATGCTCAACGCTCATCGCTCGCACGCACAGCCATCCTGGATGGCCCGCGTGATCGTCCACGTGATTGACCGTGGGATGGGCTGCATCGTGGCCGGCGCGTACCTTCGTACGGTCCTTGGCGTCAGCTTGCACAGGCACCTGGCTGCACTGCGGCTCGCACAGGCCGCCTTACTCGCCATCACCATGCTGGCTGCAGGCATCACCGGCGCCCAGGCACAGTCACGAGCAGCTCAACCGGCCAATACAGATGGCCGCGACCCCATTCAGACCTTTATCGAGCGCAACATGCCGGCCAACAACGCTGCGGGCGGTGGGCGCATCGAAGTCTCGGTCGGCTCGCTGGATCCGCGCCTGCAACTGGCACCGTGTCAGCGCATCGAACCCTACTTGCTCCCAGGGACCCGGCTGTGGGGACGCACATCGATTGGGGTGCGTTGCCTGGAAGGCGCGACCTGGACGGTCTCGCTGCCGGTGACGGTCACGGTGCGCGGACCCGCGGTGGTGGCGGCAGAACCCATTGCTGCAGGCAGCCCGGCCACCGCCGTGGCGGTGCGGATCGAGGAAGTCGAGCTCACCCGCGACCCGGGGACTCCGGTCACTGACCCCGGACAGCTCATGGGCAAGACCTTCACCCGAAGCGTTGCCGTGGGTCAGGTGTTGCGACTTGAAACCCTGCGCGCCACACCGACAGTGGTCGCGGGCGACCCGGTGCGCATCGACATGGTCGGCAAGGGATTTGTCATCCAGTCTGAAGGACAAGCGCTATCGGCGGGGGCTGAAGGCCAGCCACTGCGGGTGCGTACCGAGTCCGGGCGGATTGTTTCGGGCACCCTCAAGGGACGGGCGGTAGAAATTCGGATCTGAGCGGCAGACCGACCGCGGAGCCCGTGATGGATTTCTGTCACGCAGCCCTCAAGTCGGACGCAGCGGGGACGATAATGAGCCTATGGGGTCAGGATTGTCGGCCCCGCAGGAGAGTGAAATGAAGATCGGACCTAGTCAACCAGAGAACCTTCGCGCCGAAGGCAAAAGCACTCAACCGGAACGTGCCGCAGGTGTTCGCCCGGGCGCCGAGGCCAATACCCCGGCTGGCGCCGGCTCCGTCGACCGGATTTCGTTGTCGGGTGCTGCGCCTGCGCTGGCCGCTGGCGGCGTGCCGTTTGATGAGAAGAAAGTCGAGGAAGTGCGCCGCGCCATTCAGGAAGGCCGTTTTCCAGTAGATGCCCGCAAGGTGGCGGATCAGCTTCTGGCTGATACCCGTGACCTGCTCGGTGGTGGCCAGGCGGCCGCGAAACCCTGATCGGATTCATTGAACCGACCCTTTGCATGAGCGCAGCGCCCACCACCCATTCAGCCCAGGAGGCTGCCGCAGACCGCGCGATTGCAGCGCTGGAGGGGCTGCTCGCGCAGCAACGTACCGCCATGGTCGACGGTGATGTGACTGCCATGCAGGCCGCGCAGTCGCGCCTGCATGCGCTGCTCATCAACCCAGCCTGGCAAAAGGATGCGGCCCGCACCCGCTCGGCCGAGCGCCTGCGCGCAGGCTTGCGGGCTGTGGCGGTGAATGCGGACCTCGCGGCTCGCGGCGAGGCCCATGCCCGCAGAGGCTTGTCGGCCCTGGGTGCCGCGCCAGCGGCCGTGTATGGCGCTGCCGGGCAGCGCTCGGCCTACGCTGGATCAGGGCGCGGACACCGCGGCGCAATCGCCTGAGTTCGGCGGATCATCCGATGGAATAAGACCCATGCGCCCCTCAGAGCGGCGCATCGCGGCTTTTCAGAAACTCAATGATGCCCAAGGGCGCGCCGGCCAGTAGCGCGCTTAGGATCAATGCGCACAACAAACCCGCAATGGTCTTTTCCAGCGGCCCCCAGCGGCGACGCGACAGGGGCGGCATGCGCCGGCGCACGACGATCAGCGCCACGATGACAGCAACGCCCAGTATCCAAATCAAAAAAAGCCAGCGAGCCATCAGGGGGAACGAAGCCGTGAGGTGGGGGAACAGCGGATTCTGTCAGATCGCCGCACGTACATTGGCCTGAACCGAACATCTCAGTTGAGCCCCGCCACTAGATACGAAGACTGACCGCACACTGCAACACCGTGTCTCAGCGCCAATTCCATACACAAACACCGGTGTCTACGCCGATGACATTTCGCACATCGACGAAATTCGCAACAAAAATGTTTGTTCTGCCAAAAACTCGAGGGCAAAGCAACGCGCGAAAAACTTAATTCTTATGAATGAGCGAGTTAGAAGACTTGGCACAGCTCGTGCATTGACTGACATGCGGCAAACCGGTGACTCGCCGGAGCCCATGACCAAACGTCCGAATCTTCTTCTTCGTCTTTCAGGGGCTTGTAAGCATGAAACTGAAGTCAAAAATCGCAATGACCGCGATCGCAGCCGGCCTGCTTGGTGCAACCGGTTCTGCCAGTGCGGCAGCAATCACCGTTGGCTTTACGACCGGAACACCCGCTGCGAACCAGCAGGCATGGGGCAGTTCGTTGACTGCCGGCTTGGGGACCAACACGGGGAACGGCTCGAGGTTCTTTGCTTCCGATTCTTTTTCCGTCGCTGTCGGTGACACAATCGATGCTTCCGGAATTTGGAATCAGAACAATAACAATGGCAGTGCCAGCGCGAATCTCTGGTTAGGGATATTCAATAGTTTGGCCGCTGACGCGACGCCACTGCAATATGCGATTATGAAAAACGGATCTTCAAATTGCAGCGCAGCGAACCAAACCTCATGCACCGCGACACTTACAACCTATACAGCCTTAACGGCCGGCTATTATTACTTGGTGTATTTCAGCGATGCTGGCAAATCAGGCGATGGCTTTAATACCAGTAAAAATAACCCGACAACAACCGTCAACACCACTCCGACTAACGTCCCCGTCCCGGCCACTACCGTTCTGCTCGGCCTTGGGCTGATTGGCCTCGGCGCAGCCCGTCGTAAGCAAGCCTGAACAAGTTGCCTTGCAGCCGACCGGCTCAATCAACGCAATGCATTTACATGCTTAACCAAGATCGCGCGTTTCATCGCCTCTTGCGTCCTACACAAACCCCGGCCCTGGCCGGGGTTTTCATTTGGATCAATTGCGACTGGCCGCGCCACGCATGCATCAGCGCGAATCTCATAACCTCAGTCGATCCGCGCCCCAGACGCATCAAAGCCCTGCAGCACTTCGGAAATCGGAAGGGCATCGGACAACATGGGCGAGCGCTGGGGCATCGACACACCCAGTGCACGCAGCGTGCCCGCACGAATATGCGGCAGGTAAACATTGATGCTGTCGATCGCCGTCTGCTTCAGCCGCTCGTCCGCCAGGTGGCTAGATGCACCCATCCAGGAGCCGGAAAAACTGAGCGTCCCAGGGTTGTCGCGTGCGAAGTCGGTCAGGTCCGATAGGCGATCCGCAGTCCGCCCCAGTGCCTGCCCTGCACCACGATCGGTGCCGACAGGTCCTTCATGATCGCAAACTGTCCGCCGCCCATGTCGCGGCGATAGGTTTGCAGCAGAAAGGGCCGCGTGCTGCGGGCCGCCGCCAACCCGGCCCGATCATCAAAAATGCGCCGATTGCGGCAATGCGCCGCGTTCCAGACCGGGTCACGGCCCTGCGGGCGCGAAAACGCCAAGTTGTGGGTGGGCAGATAGCCATTGCGATCGACCGCGGCACAAAACACGACCTTAGGCAAAGACGCCACCACCGCCTCCTGCAGTTCGGGCAGCAGCTGATCGGTGAGCGCGGTAAAGCGCGTGGTGTATTGCACCGGGTCGCTGCCCGTGACAGGCTGATAGCGTTCATCGAACAGATCGGCCAGCGTGATCCGCCCTTGCGCAATCGCCTGCTCGAGCAGCGCTGAAATATCGCGCGCCATTTCAATGCCACGCTCAATGTAAGGGGTGTCCACCGAAGGTGCGCCACTGGATGCCGTGAGCTCGATCATCGATTCAGACGCACCCAGCAT
>CANHUQ010000212.1 GCA_947463885.1 Burkholderiales bacterium | reverse complement strand
TTTCTCATGTTCACGCTTGGGCTGGAGTTCAACCTCACCAAACTGCGGGCCATGCGCCGCTTCGTGTTCGGACACGGCTCGGCGCAGGTGGTGCTCACCATTTTGACGGTCATGGCAGCGGTGGTCCTTATCCCTGGAGCGTGGCTGTCCGGGCTGGCGCCCGCCGGGCTCGACTGGCGCGGCGGGCTGGCGCTGGGCAGTGCGCTGGCCATGTCTTCCACGGCGCTGGTGAGTAAGTTGCTCAGCGAGCGACGTGAACTGGAAACCGAGCATGGTCGCCGTGTCTTTGCGGTCCTGCTGTTTCAGGACCTTGCGCTCATTCCCTTGCTCATCGTCATCCCAGCGCTTGGCGGGGGCGACGAGCACTGGGTCATCTCGATCGGCTGGGCGCTGGCCAAAGCGGCCGTGTTGCTCGTGGTGCTGCTGCGCTTTGGCCCCACCCTGATGCAGGGTTGGTTCATGCAGGTGGCACGTCAGCGCTCGCATGAACTGTTCACGCTTAACATCCTGCTGGTGGCGCTGTTGCTCGCCTGGCTCACCAAGCGTGCCGGTCTGTCGATGGAACTGGGCGCCTTCGTGGCCGGCATGCTGATCTCCGAGACCGAGTACCGGTATCAGGTCGAAGAGGACATCAAGCCGTTTCGCGACATCCTGCTGGGCGTCTTTTTCATCACGATCGGTATGCGCCTGGACCTGGCCGTGGTGCTTGAGGTCTGGCCCACGGTGTTGGCGCTCACGCTGGTGCCGGTACTGATCAAATTCGGGATCGTGGCGGCGGTGTGTTGGATGATGCGCGACCCGGCGCCCACGACCATCCGCACGGCGGTCTGGCTGACGCAAGGCGGCGAGTTCGCCTTCATATTGCTCACACTGGCAGGCGATTCGCAACTCATCGACCGGGCGCTGCTGCAACCCATCATGGCTGCGATGCTGATCTCCATGCTGGCCAGTCCCTGGCTGATCGCGCGGGCTGACTGGCTGGCGCTGCGTGTGTCGGGTCAGGAATGGCTGATGCGATCGCTGCAACTGCAGACCATTGCCGCACGCAGTCTGTCGCGAGACAAGCACATCATCATCTGCGGCTATGGGCGTAGTGGCCAGAGTCTGGCGCACGTGCTGGAGGCCGAATCGGTGCCTTTCGTCGCCCTCGACCTGGATGCCGACCGGGTGCGTGAAGCGGCCACCGCCGGCGAGTCGGTGGTGCTGGGCGATGCGACGCGTCGCGAGACCCTGCTGGCGGCCGGCTTGCACCGAGCGGCTGTGCTGGTGGTGACCTACGACGACACACCGACCACGGTGCGACTGCTCAAGGTCGTACGTGAGCTCGCGCCGCAGTTGCCGGTCGTGGTGCGTACAGCCACTGATGCCGAGCTCGAGCGGCTGCGACAGGCGGGCGCCACCGAAGTGGTGCCCGAGGTGGTCGAGGGCAGTCTCATGCTGGCATCGCATGCGCTGGCGCTGGCGGGCGCCCCCCTGTCCAGGGTGTTGCGCCGCATCCGTTCGATCCGCGAAGACCGCTACAGCTTGTTGCGCAGCTACTTTCACGGCGCCGATGACCGAGAGTCAGAGACCATCGAGGCCGATCACCGCAGACTGCATGCCGTGACCATTCCCCCGGGCTCTTCGGTCGTGGGTCGGGAGCTCTCGAGTCTGCCGCTGGAAGGATGCGACATCAGTGCCGTGGTGCAGGAGGGTCGCCGGCGTCTGCAATGGCCGTCTGATCTGCGCCTGCAAGCCGGTGACACGCTGGTGCTGGTCGGAACGGTGGAGCAGGTCAATGCGGCGGAGGATAGGCTGGTGCGCCATCGCGCCTGATGTCTGCGTGGCCTCCATTGACTGCGCGGCCTCAACTGCCCTGGGACCGACTCCTGGGCTTGGTCCTCGACCTTGTTACACTGGTTTGCGGTTTCGGTGCGCACTGCATCGACTCGTCTGAACGCTCGTATCGTGCCCCCATCCGCCACCCCCTTCCTCTCAATCGAGTCGCTCGACTTCGGTTACAACGGCCGCAAGCTGCTGCGCGACTTGAGCCTGCACGCGCACCGCGGCGAGGTGGTGGCCCTGATGGGGGGCTCGGGTTCGGGCAAGACCACGGTCCTGCGTCTGCTGGGCGGCCAGTTGCGCCCCGACG
The DNA here is from genome assembly GCA_947463885.1 of Burkholderiales bacterium. Classification (GTDB taxonomy): domain Bacteria; phylum Pseudomonadota; class Gammaproteobacteria; order Burkholderiales; family Burkholderiaceae_E; genus UBA4615. The sequence continues at coordinate 4,699 of CANHUQ010000212.1, read as the reverse complement.
CCGGGCGTGTGCAGTTCGATGGCGAGGAGGTTGCGGCACTGAATCGCGCGGGCCTGTACCGAATCCGCCGTCGCATGGGCATGCTCTTTCAGCACGGGGCGCTGTTCACCGACTTATCGGTCTTTGACAACGTCGCGTTTCCGCTGCGCGAACACACCCGCCTGTCGCCGGCCATGATTCGCGATCTGGTCCTGATGAAGCTCGATGCCGTGGGCCTTCGCGGCGCAGCCGCACAGATGCCGGCACAGATTTCGGGTGGCATGGCGCGCCGGGTGGCGCTGGCGCGGGCCACCGCCCTGGACCCGCCCTTGCTGGTCTACGACGAGCCGTTTGCGGGTCTGGACCCGATTTCACGCGGCACAATCGCCCATCTGATTCGCGCGCTCAACGATGCACTGGGGGCCACCAGCATTGTGGTGACCCATGACGTTCCTGAGACCCTGGCCATTGCCGATCGCATTTACCTGCTGGCCGAGGGGCGCATCATGGCCAGCGGCACGCCCGATGCACTCAAGGCCGCCGGCGACCCGTTCGTGACGCAGTTTTTCAGCGGCGCCAAGGATGGCCCGGTGCAATTTCACCAGCCGGCCCCCCCCATGTCCGCTGACTTAGGGCTCGACCGATGACGGCGCTGCTGGGTGCGCTGGGCGCCTGGGTCATCGCGGTCGTTGCACGTCTGGGCCATGCCGCCCGTTTTTTCGTCAGACTGTGCGCCGCGATACCGGCTGCGCTGCTGCGCCCCGGGCTGGTGCTTGAGCAGATTCACATCATCGGCAATCGGTCCTTGTCGATCATTGCGGTCTCTGGCTTATTCGTAGGTTTCGTGCTCGGGCTGCAGGGCTACTACACCTTGCAGCGTTACGGTTCGGCTGAGGCATTGGGGCTGCTGGTGGCGCTCTCGCTGGTGCGCGAACTGGGGCCGGTGGTGTCGGCGCTGCTCTTTGCCGGGCGTGCGGGCACCTCCCTGACGGCCGAGATCGGCCTCATGAAAGCCGGCGAACAGCTGGCGGCCATGGAAATGATGGCGGTCGATCCGGTGGCGCGCATCCTGGCGCCACGTTTTTGCGCTGCGCTGCTGGTCATGCCGCTGCTGGCCGCGATCTTTTCTGCGGTCGGCATTCTGGGTGGATGGGGGGTGGGCGTGCTGCTGATCGGCGTCGATCCGGGGGCCTTCTGGTCGCAGATGCAATCGGGGGTCGATGTCTGGAAGGATGTGGCCAACGGCGTGATCAAAAGCGCGGTATTCGGGCTGATCTGTTCCTTTATTGCCTTGTATGTCGGTCACGAGTCCAAGCCCACGCCCGAAGGGGTGTCGCGTGCCACGACGACCACCGTCGTGGTGTCCTCCCTGGCTGTGCTGGGCTTCGACTTCATCCTCACCGCGCTGATGTTCGGCACCTCCTGACCGGACCTCACCGCATGTTTTTCTGGACGCTTCAATGAACTCCTCGCGACGATCGATCGATGTGATGGTGGGCGCCTTCGTGCTGCTGGGGCTGGCCGCGCTGCTGTTTCTGGCGCTCAAGGCGGCCAACCTGGGCAGCGTCTGGGTCGGGGGCAGCACCTATGAGGCACGGGCACGGTTCGACAACATCGGTGGGCTGAAGGTGCGTGCGCCTGTGAAAAGTGCCGGTGTGGTGGTCGGGCGGGTGATGTCCATCAGCTTTGACGAAAAGTCCTATCAGGCCCTCGTGACCCTGTCGCTCGATGAGCGCTACCGTTTTCCCAAGGATTCATCCGCCAAGATCCTGACTTCCGGTCTGCTGGGCGAGCAGTACATTGGCCTGGAAGCCGGTGGCGATGAAAAGATGATCGGCGCTGGCGAGAGCATCCGCATGACCCAGTCGGCAGTGGTGCTGGAGAACCTCATCAGCCAGTTTCTCTTCAACAAAGCGGCCGAAAGTGGCGACAAGGCGTCGGAGGGCTCCAAACCTTGAGGCTAGCCATCACCGTGGTTGCGATGGCGCTCAGTGCTCAGCAGGCGTTCGCCACGCCGTCTGCTCTTGCGACACCACTGGCCGAGCTGCCTGTGGAGCAGGCCATCGGTACGCTCAGCAGAGCTGACGTCACGCAAACGCCGGTGGCTGCGTTCAATGCCGAGGCGCCGATCGTGCCGGCTCGGGAGTCCTTGGCGCCCGACCGTGCCGAGTCAATGCCGATCATGACGGCCCAGGCTGACGATCCAGCTCGCATCCCACCTGACACGGTGCCTGCCGTACCGGTCGTTGTGCCAGCTGCTGACGAGCGTCAGGCGCCATCGGCCCAGTCGGACGTGTTACGCGACAGCGAGGACTCCCCCGATCTGCGCGATCCGTTCGAGTCGCTCAATCGGCAGATCTTTGCGGTCAACATGGCGCTGGATGAAGCGCTTGTGCTGCCGGTCGCCCGCGCCTACGAACGTCATGTGCCGCAGCCGATACAAACGGGTCTGCGCAACATGATGTCCAACCTCCTGGATCCCTACATTGCGGCCAACAGCCTGCTGCAGGGCAAGCCACTGGATGCAGTCTCCGACCTGGCCCGGTTCGCCGTCAACACGACGGTCGGGGTGCTGGGCATCGCCGATCCGGCCACGGAGTTGGGCCTGCAGAAGCACCGCGAGGACTTTGGCCAGACCCTGGGCGTCTGGGGTGTGCCGCCTGGCCCCTACGTCATGCTGCCCCTGTTCGGGCCGTCCACAGTGCGCGATACCGTCGGGTTCGTGGTGGATGTGTTCGGCGCACTGCTTGCACGCTTCAAGAATACGCAGGTGCGTTATGGCCTGGCATCTCTCGAATTCCTGCAGCAGCGCGTACGCGCCTTGCCGGCGCAGCAGTTCCTGGATGAGGCTTTTGATCCGTACCTGCTCATTCGAAATGGTTACCTGCAACGGCGCAGCAGCCTGATCTACGATGGCGACCCGCCCACCGACGACTGATTCGGGACTGACCACGCACATGAACCGCTTCCTTTGCAAGCTGCTTACTGCGCTGCTCTCGGCCTGGTTGGCCCTGGCTGCGCCGATCGGTACTGCGCAGGCGCAGGCCACCTCCGCTGCGCCCGGTGCTGCCGCCACCCCGGATGAATTCATCCGCTTGCTCGGCAACGGCATCCTGGACCGGATCCGTGAAGACCCCCAACTCAAGGCGGGCGACGTCCAGGGCATCCTCAAGTTTGTCGATGAGACCGTCATGCCGAACGTCGATTTCGAGCGCATGACGGCTCTGGCGACCGGGCGCCACTGGCGCCAGGCCACCCCGCAGCAGCAGCGTCAGCTGATGGCGGAGTTCAGGACTGTGCTGGTGAGGACATACGCTGGAGCGGTGGCTTCGGTGAAGGACCAGCAACTGCGCATGAAGCCCATGCGCGCACCGGGTGAGGGGGGCGAGTACGTCGTGCGCTCGGAAATCGTGTCCAACCGAAGCGAGCCGATCGAGATCAGCTACCGGGTCGAGAAGTCTCCCAGCGGCTGGAAAATCTTTGACTTCAACGTCATGGGCGTGTGGCTGGTCGAAGCCTATCGCGGCCAGTTCTCGCAGGAGCTGAGCGCACGTGGCATGGATGGGCTGATCCAGGCGCTCGCCGAGCGCAATCGTAAATTCACGCAGGCCAAGGCCAATTGAGCCTCAGGCCTGCCGTGTCCGAAGCCGCCTTTCCTTCGCGCATCACGTTCGATGACGCCAACGAGGCGCTGGCCCTGGCCCGCCGCGCGGCCACCAGTGGCGCGGCTGAGCTCGACCTGTCCGGTCTCACGCACTTTGATTCGACCGCGGTGGCTGTGCTGATTGCGCTGCGCCGTGAAGCGCCGCATGGTCCGGCGTTCAGGGGCGTGCCAGCCAACTTGCGTAAACTGGCGGGTTTGTACGGCGTGGAGACCCTGCTCTTCGGGCCGAATGCCTGAAGAGACCCATGCCCGCCGCCATTGATATCGAATCGGTCCGCAAGCGCTACGGCAGCTTCGAGGCCCTGCGCGGTGTGAGTCTGCGCATCGAGGCCGGTGAGTTTTTCGGCCTGCTCGGACCCAACGGTGCTGGCAAGACCTCGCTGATCTCGGTGGTGGCTGGCCTGAACCGTCCCACCTCGGGCAGTGTGCGGGTCATGGGTCACGACGTGGTCACCGATTACCGCCAGGCCCGCCAGGCGCTGGGCGTGGTGCCCCAGGAGCTGGTCTTCGACCCGTTCTTCACCGTGCGCGAAACCCTGCGCCTGACCTCGGGTTATTACGGGCTGCGCCGCAACGACGACTGGATCGACGAGATCCTCGAAAACCTGCAGCTCACCTTCAAAGCCAACGCCAACATGCGGTCGCTCTCCGGCGGCATGAAGCGCCGCGTGCTGGTGGCCCAGGCGCTGGTTCACCGCCCCCCGGTCATCGTGCTGGACGAGCCCACGGCGGGTGTCGATGTCGAGTTGCGCCAGACGCTGTGGCACTTCATCAAGCGGCTGCACCGCGATGGCCATACCATCGTGCTGACTACCCATTACCTCGAGGAAGCACAGGAGCTGTGCGGGCGCATTGCCATGCTCAAGGCTGGCGAAGTGGTGGCGCTGGACCGCACCGCTGATCTGGTGGGGCGCTTTGGAGGTGGCCAAGTGTCGGTGCGCCTGTCGGGCGCGCCCCTGCCCGAATCGCTGACCGCGCTGGTCAGCGGCGATGCCCAGCCCGACGGACGCATCGCGCTGCGGGTCGATGACTGGCAGCAACTCGAGCCGCTGCTGG
>CANHUQ010000211.1 GCA_947463885.1 Burkholderiales bacterium | reverse complement strand
GGCAATATCGCCTCGGACTTTGTTGCACGTGCCCGCCCGGATGGGCACACGCTGGTCTTTGGCACATCAGGCACACACGCGATCAACCCGGCGCTGTATCGCAAGATGCCCTTCGACGTTGAAGCCGATTTCACCCCGGTGGCCACCCTGAACGATGTGTCAAACGTGCTCACCATCAACCCGCAGGTCATCGACGTGAAGACCGTGCAGGAATTCATCGCGAAGGTCAAAGCCGAACCGGGCAAGTACAACTTCGCCTCGACAGGCAATGGCACCGGCACACACCTGGCGTTTGCGGAATTCAACGCCAGAGCCGGACTGGACCTCGTTCATGTGCCCTACAAGGGCGGGCCCGAAGCGATGCAGGCCGTCCTGCAAGGCCAGGTGTGCTGCATCATGAATCAGATTCAGACCGTGATCGGGCAATGGAAGGCAGGCAAGGTCCGCCTGCTCGGCGTCACCACACCCCAACGCGTTGCGGTAGTGCAGGACGTCCCGACCATTGCCGAGTCAGGTCTGCCCGGCTTCAACAGCTACATCTGGTTCGGCTTGCTGGGCCCCAGGGGCATGGATCCGAAGGTGGTCGACACCCTCAACGCTGCCGTGCGCAAGGTCCTGGAGATGCCTGAGGTCGCGGGCAAACTGACGGGCGCGGGCAATACGGTACGCATGGAATCTGCAGAGCAGTTTCGTGCCACCGTCAAAGCCGACCGTGCGCGCTGGGCTCAGGTGGTGAAACAGGCGGGCGTCACCCTCGACTGACCCCATCCGATGGCGGCACCCACCAGCGGGTGGGCTTGAGCTCGGCCTCTTCGTGCGCATGCATGCGCGCCTCGTGCAGGTCTGCGTCCTCGACGAACAGGTCCCGCGCCACCGCGGCCGACAGGCGCAGCGCACCGGTGGCCAGGCCGGGGATATCGCCGGCGACCGCCCCATGGCTGATGGTGCTGCCCCAATTGAACAGATGGATGCGCGCAAGTGCCGAGGCCAGCTCGCTCGGTACACCCGCGCGGGCCTGCAACGCGAATCCGTCTGAGAGATCAGGAAACCGACCGAGCTCCCGATCGATGGGGGTTGAGTCGACTGACCCTGCGACCGACTGATCTGACCAGGTGCGCACATGCTGCACCAGAGCGCGCAGTTCCGGCCGATCGAGCAGATCCACATCAAACCCCGTGGCGAGAATGACCACATCAAACCGATGCGCACCCTGTGGCGTGCTCACGGTCACGCCCTGCGCATCGGGTGCCACATCGAGCCAGGGCTCGCCCAGGCGCAACGCGAACTGCTCATGTCGATCACAGCGCAAGACCGATTCAAAGGGTGGCGGCACCTGCTCTTCGAACACATGCCGATAGAAATCCAGGCGGCGCTCGGCGGGCAAAGCCGGATACCCACGAAAGAACCCTGCAAAAGAGGTCCACTTGGATTTGTTGACCTGCGGCAAGACGGGACGACGTGCGAACACCGTGACCGCTGCAGCGCCCGATTCAAGGGCCAGGCCCGCATTGTCAAACGCCGAGGCGCCGACGCCGAGGATGCCGATCCGTGCGCCCGACAGCGTTGCAAAGGGCACCTCATCGCTTGAATGGAACACCCGCGCTCGGGCCGCGGTGCTGTCAGCATCCAAACCATCAAAGCGCGGCCAACGCGCGCCGCCACTGCCTTCACGACCCAAGGCGTGGACCAGCTTGCGCACATGGAAGCGCTGTGGCGCCAGACTGGTCTGCGGATCGTCGAGTGTCACACAGACGGCATGCGGCCCGGCCGGCTCCACAGCCACCAGCCGCACCTGCTGGTCCACGCTCACACCGACCATCCGTCGTACCCAGAGCAGGTAGTCCCGCCAATCCAGCTTCCAGACCTTGTGCAAAGCCTGCCAGGCGTCGGTGCCGAAACGTGCCTCATACCACGCGCGAAACGTGAGCGTGGGCACGCCCAGATCAGGCCCGGTCAGATGCTTGGGCGAACGCAGCATCTCCATGCGTGCATGCGTCGCCCAGGGCCCCTCCAGACCGCAGGCACGCGCATCAATCACCCGTTGATGCAACACCCCTTCTTTGCGCAGCGCATACGCCGCGGTCTGGCCGCACATGCCAGCTCCAACCACGAGCACATCGAGCAGGCGTTCACCATCAAGACCGGTGCGTGCGGGCACCCAGTTCGCAGGCGGGTAATTCAGGCAAGCCAAGTCGTGGGCCACGCGGGCTTCAAGCGCCCGCAAGGCTTCGGGATACTCGGTGCGCGCTGCACGCAGCGCTTGCGCACCTGGTGAAGACGCGACCCAGCCAAGCTCGGTCTGTAGGGGGTTCAGATCAGGTGCGGCCATAATCCCGACATTGTGCCCATGGTGCGGCACAACACGCCAACGCAGTTTCGCTTGGCGCGAACCACTCGCTTCGGCCTTCCAGCATGTCTGCCCCTCTTCTTGATTGCTTCTACAGCCTGTCCTCGCCCTGGGCCTACCTGGGTGGCCCGCAGCTGCAGGACATCGTGCGACGCCACCATGCGCGGCTCGTGCTGCGGCCCTACGATTTCCAGCAGGTGGCGCCACGCAACGGCGGGGTGCCGCTGCGCACCCGCCCCGAAGCACGGCGCACTTACCATGCGCTCGAACTCGATCGCTGGCGACGTCATCTGGGCATGCCACTCAACCTCACGCCTCGGCATTACCGTCACGACGGGCAACCTCCCGAGTGGAACAAGCAGGCGGGCTGGATGGTGATCGCCGCGCAACTGCAGGGGCTCGATGCGTTCGTGCTCTCGCATGCGCTGCTGCGTGCACTCTGGGCAGAGGAACGTGACATTGCCGATGCAGCCACACGCATCGCTATTGCAGACGAAAACGGTTACCCCGGAGCGACGCTGCAGGCGATGGAGCGGTCTGATGCCGTGCAGTCGGCGTATGCCGAGAACACCGAACAAGCGCATGCTCAGGGCGTCTTCGGTGCACCCACGATCGTGTTTGCAGGCGAGCGCTTCTGGGGACAGGATCGCTTCATGTTTCTGGATCAGGCGCTGGCGCTGGCGCTGGCACGCAGCCGCTAAGTCGGTTGCTTCACCGCCCCCCGCACAGACACGTAGAACCACAGACAATCGACACTCAAGGTGCAATGACATGGCCCCACTCGCCGGACTCAAGGTGGTTGAAATCGGTCAGGTGCTGGCCGGCCCGTTCGCAGGCGCAATCTTCAGCGACCTGGGGGCGCAGGTCATCAAGATCGAGCGGCCCGAGGTGGGTGACGACGCGCGCCTGATGGGCAAAGCCTTTCGTCACGGCGACTCGCTCACCTTCCAGGTCTTCAACCGCGGCAAGCAGTCGGTGACACTCGACCTGAAGTCTGCTGAAGGCATTGAAGCACTGCATGCCATCGTGGCCGATGCCGATGTGCTGGTCCACAACCTGCGCCCCGGCGTGCCTGCAGATCTGGGGATCGATGGCCCCACCATGTGCGCGCGACACCCGCGGCTGGTGTACGCCGAAATGTCGGCCTTCGGCCACCGCGGGCCCATGGCAGATCATCCCGGCTACGAGCCGCTCATCCAGGCCTACAGCGGCCTGTCCAGCATCAATGGCGACCCCGACAGCCCACCGGTGCGGATCGGCGCGTCAGTGTGCGACCAGGGCACCGGCATGTGGGTGGTCATCGGGGCGCTGAGCCTGCTGCAGCGACGCGCTCACACGGGCCGCGGTGGCATCGTGCAAGGCTCGCTGCTCGAGACCGCGCTCACCTGGTCTGCCCAGAAAAGCGACGCGTGGCTCAACGAAGGCGCCCTGCCACAGCGCCATGCAAGCGGACATCCGGGGTTCGTTCCCTACGAAGCTTTCGATGCGAGCGATGCGCCGCTGCTGATCTGCGTGGGCAACGATCGGCTGTTCGTGAAGTTTGCGCAGGTGCTGGGCCGACCGGATTGGACGCACGATGCGCGCTTTCGCAGCAACCGCGACCGCCTGGCCAACAAGGACGCGCTGCTCGAGCAGATTCGCGCGCTCATGATCACCAACACACGTGATGCCTGGATCGACGCACTGGAAGACGCGGGCGTGCCGTGCGCCCCCTTGCACACACTGCCCGAAGCGATGGAGCAGCCTCAGGTGCAGGCGCTAGGGCTTGTGCAACATGTGCCAGGCGAAGATTTTCGTCTGACTGGCTTGCCTTTGAGCTTCGATGGCGAACGGCCGGCCATTTCAGGGCCGGCGCCCAGGCTGGGCGCCGATAACGCGCGGCACCTCAGCACAGCACCGTCACCGGCAGATCAGGTCTCGCACTGAAGGCTGTGCCGGCAGACCGGTCGGCGGGGCTACTACAATGCGCGGGTTTCAACCGCCTCACGAACCATCAGGAGCAGCATGGGTCATCGACTCACACAGATTGCCACCCGTACCGGAGATGACGGGAGCACCGGACTGGGCGATGGCAGTCGCACCGCCAAGGACAGCCTGCGCGTCGCGGCCATGGGCGATGTGGACGAATTGAATTCCACGATCGGGTTGCTGCTCACCGAAGCGCTGCCCGCCGATGTCAGTGCGGCGCTGCTCGACATTCAGCACGACCTCTTCGATCTGGGTGGCGAGCTGTGCATCCCTGGGTTCGAGAACGTCTCGGACGCGCAGGTCCTGAAACTGGATGCACTGCTGGCGCAGCACAACGCCACCTTGCCGCGGCTTGAGGAATTCATCCTGCCCGGCGGCTCACGGGGGGCTGCGCTGGCACATGTGGCGCGTACCGTATGCCGGCGCGCCGAGCGTGCCATCGTGGCGCTGGGCCATGCCGAGACCGTGCGGCCCGTGTGCCGTCAGTACGTCAATCGCCTGTCAGACCTGCTCTTCGTCTTGTCCCGCGTGCTCAACCGACACGCGGGGGGCCAGGATGTGCTGTGGCAGAAGGGGCGCTCCAAGGGCTGAGCCAGTGCTCGCCCTTTCATGACCGGGATTACTGAGCAATGGCCACCCGACGCTCGGCCACACCATCCGAGAGCGCTTGCAGGACTTCAAGCGTGGGCTCCCAGGCAATGCATCCGTCGGTAATGCTCTGCCCGTAAGCCAGCGATCGGCCGGCGACCAGGTCCTGGCGCCCGCCCACCAGGTGGCTTTCAATCATCACACCGAAGATGCGTGACTCGCCGTCCGACATCTGATCAGCAATGTCCTTAGCCACCAGCAACTGGTTGTCGGGCTTTTTCTGGCTGTTGCCGTGACTGGCGTCGATCATGAGTCGGCACGCCATGGCAGCCGCCCCGGCTTCCCGACACGCCGCTTCGATGCTGGCCCGATCGTAATTGGGTGCCTTGCCGCCACGCAAAATGATGTGGCAGTCCTCGTTGCCGTTGGTCGACACGATCGCGGAATGCCCGCCCTTGGTGACCGACAGAAAGTGATGCGGCTGCGAGGCGGCCTTCACGGCGTCCAGGGCGATGCGCACATTGCCATCGGTGCCGTTCTTGAATCCCATGGGGCAGGACATGCCGGACGCCAGTTCACGGTGGACCTGAGACTCAGTCGTGCGAGCGCCGATGGCCCCCCAGGACACCAGATCGGCAATGTACTGGGGCGTGATCATGTCGAGGAATTCACTGCCGGCGGGCACACCGAGCGCGTTGATGTCGACCAGCACCTGACGCGCAATGCGCAGCCCCTTATTGATGTCGAATCGACCATCAAGGTCCGGATCGTTGATCAACCCCTTCCAGCCGACTGTGGTGCGGGGCTTTTCAAAGTAGACCCGCATGACGATTTCAAGCGTGTCCTTGTAGCGCTCACGCTGCTCGACCAGCTTGCGCGCGTACTCCAGCGCAGCCTGCGTATCGTGGATCGAACAGGGCCCCACGATCACCAGCAGTCGATCATCCATGCCATGCAGGATGCGATGGATGGCATGGCGGGTGCCATGGACCAGCGTGGCAGAGGCCGCACTCACCGGAAACTCTCTGAGCAGATGAGACGGGGGGGTCAGTTCCTTCATCTCTCGGATCCTTACATCATCGGTCGTCGGCTTGGTCGTCATCGTGCGGCTCCCTGTGCAGTGCGCATGTCGCGCTTGTATCGTCGTATCGGTTGAGGCCAAAAAACAAAAACCGCCAGGCTTTTCAGGCTGGCGGCTGTGTCGGGGCAGGTGTTTCTAGGGTTGAACGCGCTCTCGACTCATTCCGCCAACGGCCGGAAAGCCAAAAAAATAAACCGCGTAAAACCACAAGCTTTTCATGATCGTCGCACTGTAGCCGGATCGGCGTGCAGCCGCAAGTCGACGCAGGCGCTGCTCAGGTCCGGGCACGAAAGGAGGCCACCACCTGTGGGCGCGCCTTGCGGAAAGGCAGGGTCGTGAGGTCGGAGGTGAGCGTGCCTGGCACATCGGCATACAGGATGTGCGAGGCCACCTTGGAAAACGCCGCATGAAAATGCTGCGACGACTTGACGACCACGATGCGCCGCGCGGCGAGGTCGACCCCGAACTGCGTGAAGAGGTCGGTTCCGAAGGCCTGCGTGCGGCGCGCATTCAGCAGCACCTCCACACCTCCCACCGCTACCAGCGCGCAATCGCCCAACGGTTCGCGCGCGCCGGTCAAACCGGTCTGGTGCGCATCACGACGCAGCGCCAACACGCGCACCTCGGCGTCCACCGGGTCGCCTGAGACCGGTGCCACCTTGCCACCGATCCGCAGCGCCAGACGCGCGCCCTCTCCGGCCTCGAAAGCCAGCGACACCGCGCCCGGGTCCCACAGGGGGCCCAACACTGCTGAGTGCATCCCGCGCTCGATCAGTCTGCGCAAAACGAAGGTGGCGTCGCTGGGCGCCCCGCCGCCCGCATTGTCTGCGCCATCGGCGATCACAACCGGGCCACCGGCAGGCCAGGCCAGTG
>CANHUQ010000210.1 GCA_947463885.1 Burkholderiales bacterium | reverse complement strand
TCAACCTTGCAGTGCTGCACGAAGGACTGTTGCCACAGCGTCTTCATCAGCAGTGGCGCCAGCAGCAGGCGCGCCATGACCGCAGTGTCTGTGCGACGCAGTTCGCCGCGGTCCATGCCACTTTCCAGGATGTGTTCGAGCAGCCGCTGACTCGGACCGAAGACTTCATCATGAAAGAACTGGGCCAGTGCCGGGAAGTTACCTGCCTCGGCAATGATGAGCTTGGCAATGCCGCCCAGTTGAGTGCTGCCAAAGACATCCCACCAGCGAAACAGTGCAGCGCGGATCTGTTCGTCCGCCGGCACGGCTGAGTCGGCCATTTCACGCCCGAAGCGGTCGATTTCGACCACGATGGTTTCGCGCACCAGGGCCTTGAAGAGCTCTTCCTTGTTGGAGAAGTACAGATAGACCGTGCCCTTCGACACCCCCGCTCGACTCGCGACATCTTCGAGCCTGGTGGCTGCATAGCCGCGCCGCACAAAGACATCGAGCGCCGCCGCCAGCACTTCGGAGGGCCGCTGGTCTTTGCGTCGTGCCCAGCGTGGCGCGCCCGGACCGGGCTGGGCGGCAGCCGAGTCGTGCTGATGAGGAGAGAAGGGAAGAGAGAAGGCCGGTGCTGTCATGCTGGGCGCAGGTGGCGTAAAAGCGGTCGGGGCAGACTCGGAGGGCAAGGGAGCCATTGAGCGGTCGTTGGCAAACGGCGAACGCACAGGGCCGCCGTCCGTCTTATTGACTTGAAAGTCAGCAATAATACCGTTTTACTGACTTAAAAGTCAATAATGAGTGCTCAAGGTGGAACGTCCCGGTGTGTCGGCCGGGCGATGGCAGGCATCATCGGGGGCTGACACGACCGTTCTCATGCGCCCACCAGACATTGCCCGACTGTTGTTGCTCGCCTTGCTGTGGGGCGGAGCGTATCTCTTCATGCGCTCCGCGGCGCCGGCGTTCGGCGCTGGACCGATGATCTTTCTGCGCATGGCGCTCGGCAGCTTGCTGGTTTTGCTGCCGCTGACGGTGTGGCGGGGCGGTCTGGCGCCCATGCGCCAGCACTGGAAGCCGATTGCGGTGATGGGGATTGCCTTTACCGCGCTGCCCTTCATTGGCCTGGGTTACGCGGCACTCTCGATCACGGCCGGCATGATGGCGGTTATCCAGTCGGCCGCGCCGATCTTCGCGGCGATTGTCGGCTGGATCTGGTTGCGTGAGCCGATCCCGCCACTGCGTGCCACCGGGTTGATGATCGGCCTGGGGGGTGTGGCGATATTGGTGTGGGACAAGGTGGGCGTGCGGGACGATGCCTCGGTCGCTATCCTGATCACGATTGCCATGACCGTGCTCTGGGGGGTGTCGTCCAACTTTGCGCGCGTCAAGCTTGCCGGGGTCGACCCGCTGGCCACGGCAACCGGTGCCATTTCCGCAGCAGCTCTGGTTCTGGCGCCCGTTGCCGCGATGACCTGGCCTGCCGAGCCGCCTTCGCTTAAAGCCTGGGCCGAGGTGGCGTTTTTGGGCGTGGCGTCGTCGGGGCTTGGCTTTACTCTGTATTACGGCCTGATCAGTACCATTGGCGCGGTGCGCGCCACCTCGGTCACCTTTCTGATTCCGGCTGTCACCATGGTGTTGGGTGCGCTGTATCTGGGCGAGCCCATCACCTTGCGCATGGTGCTGGGGTGCGCCGTGGTGCTGATTGGCACTGCGCTCACCCTGGGCCTGGTCACTCCTTCGTTCGCAAGGTCACGCTCATGAATGCATCTGCCTCCTCTGTTCCTTCGCTCGATTTCGGCCCGGTCACGGTCTTCTTCGGGGAAAAGAACGGCAAGTACCCTGACGGCAACCAGGTGGTCGTGCGCGGCACCGACACCCGGGTGGTGTTCGATTCGCCGCCAGTGGCCAACCGGATCGGTGCAGCGTTCGATGACGCGGACCTGTGCATCCTGGGCCATGTCCATGAAGACCATGTGTGTGGCCTGCATCGCATTGCGCGTGCGCCGGTGCATGTACATGAGGCCGATGTGCTGGCAGCTCGCAGCTGGGAAGGGCTGGCGCGCCACTACGGCTATCCGCAGCAGGTCCTTGATGACATGAAGATCAAGGTGCAGCGCGACTTCAACTGGACGGCCCGGCCCGAGGCACAAGCCTACAGCGACGGCGCCACCTGGGACGTGGGCGGCGCACGCATTCGAGCCTTCCACATGCCTGGTCATACCTCGGGCCACAGCGTCTTGTTGGTCGAGCCTCACGGGGTCGCCTTCATTGGCGATATCGACCTCTCAGGGTTCGGGCCGTACTACGGCGACGCCACCTCGAGCCTGGCCCAGTTTCGCGACACGCTGCGTCGCGTGGTCGATGTGCCGGCAAAGGTCTGGATCACTTCACATCACCGTGGCGCAGTCACCGATCGTGCGCATTTTCTGGCGGCGCTTTCGGCCTTCAGTGCCAAGCTAGACGAACGCACTGCCAAGCTCCTGCAGATGCTGGGCAGTGAGCCGCGCACGCTGGCCGAGCTGGTCGCGCAGCGCCTCATCTACCCGCCCGGGCATGCGGAGCTTTGGGTGGACGATGTCGAGGCCCGCACCATTGGTCAGCACCTGGATGAGCTGATCGCGCAAGGCCGTGTCGAGCGTGTGGCGCCCGATCGCTTCAGGGCCTGTTGCTGATACCATCCCGCCCTTGCTGGGGGTCCTGGCTCGGGCGCGTTGTGCCTGGGGTCGGGTGAGAAACACCCTTTGAACCTGATGCGGGTAATGCCGCCGCAGGGAAGCCGAAGCGGTACCGGAAACGGTTGCGCCCGGCCACCCGGCGTGATCCATTTTCGGAGACCGTCATGAACGCCAATCCTAAGTTCATCGCTGCTCAGGCAGCTGTCGATGCCGCAGCCATTGCGCCGCTGCCCAATTCACGCAAGATCTACGTGACCGGCTCGCGTCCCGATGTGCGCGTACCCATGCGCGAGATCAGTCAGTCGGATACGCCTGCACACGCCGGCGCCGAACCCAATCCGCCGGTCTATGTGTACGACACCAGCGGGCCATATTCCGACCCGCAGGCCAGCATCGATATTCGCAAGGGACTGCCCGCACTGCGTGCGCCCTGGATTACCGAGCGCAACGACACCGAGCAGCTGTCTGGTCCCAGCTCGGCGTATGGCCGCGAGCGGCTGGACGACGGCAAGCTCGCCGAGCTGCGCTTCGATCTGGCGCGCGCGCCGCGTCGGGCTAAGTCTGGTGCCAACGTCACGCAGATGCACTATGCGCGCCGAGGTCTCATCACCCCCGAGATGGAATACATCGCCATCCGTGAAAACCTGCGCCGCACCGAATACATTGCGTCTCTGCGCGCAGCCGGCCCCACGGGCCAGCGCATGGCCGATCTGCTCGGGCGCCAGCACCCGGGCCAGTCGTTTGGAGCGGCCATTCCTGCCGAGATCACGCCTGAATTCGTGCGCAGCGAAGTGGCCAGGGGCCGCGCCATCATTCCAGCCAACATTAATCACCCCGAAAGCGAGCCGATGATCATCGGGCGCAATTTCCTGGTGAAGATCAATGCCAACATCGGCAACTCGGCGGTGTCCTCGTCCATTGGCGAGGAAGTCGAGAAAATGACCTGGTCGATTCGCTGGGGCGGCGACACCGTGATGGACTTGTCTACCGGCAAGCACATCCACGAAACCCGTGAGTGGATCGTGCGCAATGCGCCCGTGCCCATCGGAACCGTGCCCATCTACCAGGCCCTGGAAAAAGTGGATGGCAAGGCCGAAGAACTGACCTGGGAGATTTTCCGCGACACGCTCATCGAGCAGGCCGAGCAGGGCGTGGACTACTTCACCATCCACGCCGGCGTCCGACTGCCCTACATTCCCATGACTGCCCGCCGCATGACCGGCATTGTTTCGCGCGGCGGCAGCATCATGGCCAAGTGGTGCCTGGCCCATCACCGCGAGTCGTTCCTCTACGAACGCTTCGAAGAGATTTGCGAGATCATGAAGGCCTACGATGTGAGTTTCTCGCTGGGCGATGGCCTGCGCCCGGGCTCGATTTACGACGCCAACGACGAAGCGCAACTGTCCGAGCTGCGCACCCTGGGCGAACTGACGCAGGTGGCCTGGAAGCACGATGTGCAGGTCATGATCGAAGGCCCAGGCCATGTGCCCATGCAGCTCATCAAGGAGAACATGGACCTGCAGCTGCGCGACTGCCACGAGGCGCCGTTCTACACGCTGGGCCCGCTGACCACCGACATCGCACCGGGTTATGACCACATCACCAGTGCCATCGGTGCGGCGCAGATCGGTTGGTATGGCACGGCCATGCTGTGCTACGTCACGCCCAAGGAGCACCTGGGCTTGCCGAACAAGAAGGACGTGAAGGACGGCATCATCGCGTACAAGATCGCTGCGCATGCGGCCGATCTGGCCAAGGGACATCCGGGCGCACAGATTCGTGACAATGCATTGTCCAAGGCCCGCTTCGAATTCCGCTGGGCCGATCAGTTCAATCTGGGCCTGGACCCCGACACCGCCAAGGACTTCCACGACGAGACCTTGCCGAAGGACTCCATGAAGACCGCGCACTTCTGCTCCATGTGCGGGCCGCATTTCTGTTCCATGAAAATCACGCAGGATGTGCGCGACTACGCAGAAAAGACCGGGGTGAGTGCTGAGCAGGCACTCAGCGCCGGGATGCAGGAAAAGGCGATCGAGTTTGTGAAAAAGGGCAGCGAGCTCTACGGCAAGGCGTGAGGCAGACGGGCGGTTGGCCTGTTGCTGCCGTGTCCGGTGCGTCGCAGGCCGCGGTGTGGCCGTGTCGCCCCGGTTGCGGGGCCTGCTGCATCGCCCCGTCCATTTCGTCGCCCATACCGGGTGCACCACAGGGCAAGCCGGCAGGCGTGCCCTGTGTGCATCTGGGGCCCCAGCGTGAATGCCTGATCTTCGATCGGCCCGACCGCCCGCAGGTCTGTGCGAGTCTGCAGCCCAGCAGGGAGATGTGCGGTGACTCATCAGCGTACGCTCTGCAGGGCTTGATGCGCCTGGAGCGTCTGACTGCGCCCTGAGTGACGGGGCCCCGAACATCAGCCCCAGCAACGTGCGCTCATCCCGGCGCTCTGCACGGGGCTCGCGGTAAGATCGAACGTTTGTATTAGGCCGACTCAGACGGACCCTCATGAAGCCCCGTACCCTCATCAGCATGTTAGTCGCGCTTGCGGCGCTCGCCGGCGGCGGCTGGTGGTGGTATTCGCAGAATCAGGCGGCCGCTCAACCGCAGTTGCGCACGGGCAAGATCGAGCGCGGCACGCTAACCGCCACCGTGGCGGCCTCAGGCACGCTCGCTGCCACCGTGCAGGTCCAGGTCAGCTCACAGGTCTCCGGCCAAATCCGTGAAGTTCTGGCGGATTTCAACTCCGAAGTGAAAAAGGGCCAGGTGCTGGCCCGCATCGACCCGGAAACCTTCGAGTACCGCGTGCGGCAGGCTGAAGCCGATGTGGAGGCCGCACGCGCTCAGGTCGGTGTCCAGCAGGCCACTGTCATGGCGCGCAAGTCGGATCTGGCCCGCGACATCATCAACCGCGACGAGGCTCGGCGCGATCTAGGTCGCAAGACCGAGTTGGTCGAGCGCAACTTCATCTCAATCGTCGAGCGCGACAAGGCCGCTGCGGTGTTTCGTGCGCTTGAACAGGATGTGGCGAGCTCACAGGCTCAGATCGAGCTGGCCGAAGCGCAGGTCCGCAATGCCCGCTCCACGGTGCAGCAACGCGAAGCCCTCCTCGCCTCGGCGCGGGTCGATTTGAGTCGGACCATCATTCGTGCGCCAGTCGACGGGGTGGTCATCAAGCGCTCGATCGAACCCGGCCAGACCGTGGCCGTGAGTCTGGCCGCTCCTGAACTGTTTCTGATTGCCCAGAACCTGCGCGACATGCAGGTCGAAGTGTCGATTGATGAGGCCGAGGTCAGCCGCCTGCGCGTGGGCCAGAAAGCGACCTTCACGGTCGATGCGTTTCCGGGGCGCACCTTTGAAGGGGCGATCACGCAGGTGCGCAAGGCCTCGCTCAATGTGCAAAACGTGATCACCTACACGGCGCTGGTGTCAGCCAACAATGAAAACCAGACGCTGCTGCCCGGCATGACAGCCAATGTGCGGGTGATCACCGATGTGCGCGAGGGCGTGCTCAAGGTGCCCAATGCGTCGCTGCGCTTCAAGCCGCCGGGCTGGACCGAGCCACCTAAGACATCGGCACTTGAAGCTGGCCCCCTGCGCGCGGCCTTGGAGTCGCTGCTTCCGGCTGCGCAGGCACAGGGCCAAGGCGGCGGTTTGCAGGCCTATCGTGAGCGACTCGAGCGCGAACTCGCGTTGACCGACGCGCAGAAGGCGTCGGTGGAGGGGGTGTTCTCGGGCATGCGTGAGCGGTTCATGGGACTGCGCGACCTTGATCCATCCGAGCGTCCTGCCGCGTCCGAGAAGCTGCGCAACGAGATGCGCACTAAGGTGGCTGCCCTGCTTGACCCTGCGCAAAAAAAGACCTTTGCTGCGATCAATGCAGAGATCGATGCGCGCCGACAGGCGGCGCAGGCGGAGCGTGCCGCGGGCGCCAGCTCAACCCCCAGCGCTGCGGCCCCTTCCAGTGGCTCAGGGGCCAGCTCAGGTGCCAACTCAGGCACCGCGCCTTCTGCTGCCGCCACCGCAGGGGCTGCCGCTTCGGCCGGCAGTGCGGTGGCCGGTGCTGCATCGGCATCGCCTTCGGCAGCAGCCCCCAAGTCCGACGCCAAGCCGTCTGCGCCCGCAGCCTCGGGCACTAGCAGCGCAGGGGCAACCGGCGCCACGACCGGCGGCGGTGGCCCGCTGCGCGCGTTCAGAGACCGCCTGGAGCGAGACCTGGCCTTTACTGAATCGCAGCGCGGTCAGCTC
>CANHUQ010000209.1 GCA_947463885.1 Burkholderiales bacterium | reverse complement strand
GCGCGTCGACCAGAAGCCCTTTGACGATATTCGCGTGCGTCGCGCGCTGAACATGGCCGTCAACAAGCAGGAGATCGTCAAGACCTTCTGGGGTGGCAATGCCGAGCTCTTCGCCTATCCGCAGCACCCTGATTACATCGGTTACTTTGAGCCGCTGTCATCGATGCCAGAGTCCGTGAGGGAGCTGTTCACTTACAACCCGGACAAAGCGAAGAAGCTGCTGGCTGAGGCGGGCTACCCGAACGGCTTCACCTTCAAGGTGCAGGTCAATGCCAACAGCCCGGTGCACATGGATCTGTTGCCCATGGTGGGCGCCTACCTCGAGAAAGTGGGCGTGAAGATCCAGATCGAGCCACTGGAGTACGGCGCATTTCTGTCGCGCATGACCTCCAAGACGAACTCGGCCGGCTACTTCATGGACAACGGCCATACCAATCCCACCACGACGATTCGCAAGAGTTTCGCAACGGGTCAGACCTGGAACCCGTCGCAGTGGGCTGACCCGGCGTACGACAAGAAGATCAGTGTCATGTACGCCGAGCGCGATGAAGGCAAGCGTCAGCAGATGCTCAAGGAGATGACCCGCGAGATCGTCGACAAAGCCCCCTACATCTGGCTGCCCACGCCCTATGTGTTTCAGGCCTGGTGGCCCTGGGTCAAGAACTACGACGGCGAAATGCGTGCAGGCGCGGTGCGCCCGGGCCCGATCTACGCACGCATCTGGGTGGATCAGGAGATGAAGCAGAAGATGGGCTTCAAGTAAGACCGCCGTGCACGGTTTGCGCCAGCCAACGTGAAGAGAGACGTTCCATGAATCGATTCAAATCCTGGCGCAGCCTCACGGTGTCGCGCGTTCTTGGCGCAGGCGCGCTGCTGGCGGGCCTGGCTGCCGCGCCATTGGCTGCCCAGACGTCCGCGCCTGAGCGGCCGCAATACGGCGGCACACTCAACGTGGGCACGGTGTACGTGACCCTCAGTGCGCTCACCTGGGAGCCCGCCGACTGGAACTGGAAGTTTGCCGACGACACTGGGCAATACTTTGAGCGGCTGTTTGCAGCCGACTTCAGCAAGGCCAAGCGCAATGGCGGCAAGTATGCGTTTCGTGACAACAACTACTTGCCGCTGGACGCCATTCGCGGTGAGTTGGCCGAGAGCTGGAGCTGGAAAGAAAACCCGCTGCGCCTCGAAGTGAAGCTGCGCAAGGGCATCATGTTCCCGGAAAAAAAGGGTGTGATGCCTGCGCGCGAGCTGGTCGCCGAGGATGTGGTCTTCAGCTACGACTACATGGCCAAAAGCCCTAAGGCGATCAAGACCTACTGGGAAAACGTGGTCAAGGTCGAGGCCCTGGACCGCCACACGGTGCAATACACCTTCAAGGACTATCACGCCGAGTGGGACATGCGCTCGGGCTACGGCCATTATTCCGGTGTGTTCCCCAAAGAGCTGATTGCTGCGGGCGCGGCCAACTGGAAGAACCATAACGGGACCGGCCCCTTCATGCTCACCGATTTCGTGAGCGGCAACTCCAACACTTACACCAAGAATCCCAACTACTGGGACAAGGAGCGTATCGGAGGCGCGGAGTACAAGCTCCCGTTTGTCGACAGGCTGGTGTACCGCACGATCAAGGACGAGTCGGCGCAGCATGCAGCGCTGCGCACCGGCAAGCTCGATGTTCTGGAGCGCATTCGCTGGAGCGCGGCCGATGACCTGAAGAAGACCTCGCCCGCCCTCAAGTGGGAGCGCTGGGTGGCGAGCGAGGGCAACTACCTCTCGTTGCGCATGGATCAGAAGCCCTTCGATGACATTCGGGTGCGCCGGGCCATGAACATGGCCATCAACAAGGCCGAAATCATCAAGAGCTTCTATGGCGGCAATGCCGAGATGCTGGGCTTTCCCATGCATCCCGAGTGGCAGGGCTACTACGAGCCGCTCTCGGCCATGCCCGAGTCGGTGAAGGAACTCTTCACCTACAACCCTGACAAGGCCAAGCGGCTGCTGGCTGAGGCAGGGTATCCGAACGGCTTCACCTTCAAGGTGCAGGTGCATTCGGGCAGCCCGACGCTGGTCGATCTGCTGCCGATGCTGGCGGCCTATCTCGAGCGAGTAGGCGTGAAGATGCAGATCCAGCAGATGGAATATGCAGCCTTCCTGTCCACCATGAGCAACAAGTCCCATGCGCCCGGTTACCTCATGAGCACGGCGCACGGCAGCCCCACCATTTCCATCACCAAACTGTTCCGCTCCGAGCAGCAGTGGAACACCTCCATGTACGCCGATGCGAATATGGACAAGCGCATGCTGGCCATGTTTTCTGATCGGGTTGAAAGCCGTCGGCAGCAGTCGCTCAAGGACATGACCCGTGAACTGCTCGACCTCGCTCCGTATGTGTGGCTGCCCACGCCCTACGAATACTCGGCCTGGTGGCCCTGGGTGAAGAACTATGGCGGCGAGCAGCGTGGCGGCGGCGGTCGTCCTGGCCCCGTCTATGCCCGCATCTGGATCGACCAGGAGCTCAAAAAGAAAATGGGATTCAACTGACGATGGCTGATCCACTGCTGAGCGTGCGCGGGCTGACCACCCGCTTTCGCACGGAGCGCGGGACGGTCACCGCAGTCGACAACGTGTCCTTCGATGTGGAAGCCGGCGAGACGGTGGCTATCGTGGGCGAATCGGGGTCGGGCAAGAGTGTGACCGCACTGTCCATCCTGCGGCTGATTCCCGATCCCCCCGGAAAAATCATCGCGGGCGAAATTGTGTTCGACGGTGTCGACCTGGTGAAGCTGGACGATGCCGGCATTCGCGCCATTCGTGGCAACCGCATTGCCATGATTTTTCAGGAGCCCATGTCATCGCTGAACCCCTCCCTCACGGTGGGGCGTCAGATTGCCGAGCCGGTGAACCTGCATCGCAAGACGCCCTGGGCGGCGGCACTCGAACGGGCCCGCGAACTGCTGGCTCTGGTGCGCATCCCGGATGCAGCCACGCGCGTCAATGCCTATCCGCACCAGTTTTCAGGCGGCATGCGGCAACGCGCCATGATCGCCATGTCGCTGGCCTGCGAACCTCAACTGATCATTGCCGATGAGCCCACCACAGCGCTCGATGTGACCGTGCAGGCGCAGGTGCTCGACCTGCTTCAGGATCTCTCCAAGAAGGCTCGCTCGGCGCTCATCCTGATCACGCACGATCTGGGGGTCGTGGCCCGCTACGCCGATCGTGTGATCGTGATGTACGGCGGCCGGGTGGTCGAGTCGGCACCGGCCGCGCAGCTCTACGCCAAGCCCTCGCATCCCTATACCCGCGGGCTGCTGGCCTCGATTCCGCGGCTGGATGGCGACACCAACCAGCGTCTGGTGCCGATTGAAGGCCAGCCGCCGAATCTGGCGGCGCTGCCACCGGGCTGCGCGTTTGCGCCACGTTGCCGGCATGTACAGCCGCAATGCCTGCAGGAGCGCCCGGCCCTGCGCGAGATCGGCCCCCGACACCAGAAGGCGTGTTTCATCGATGACTGACTCTCACACTTCTTCGTCGAATGCCGCAGCACCCACTGACGGCGTAGCCGACACCATCCTGAGCGTGCGCGATCTCAAGGTGCACTTTCCGGTGTTCAAAGGCGTGATCCTGCAAAAGCAGGTCGCGACCGTGCATGCAGTGGACGGCATCTCGTTCGATCTGAAGCGTGGCGAAACGCTGGGGCTGGTGGGCGAGAGCGGCTGCGGCAAGTCCACCACCGGTCTGGCGGTGCTGCGCATGCTCGAACCCACGGCGGGCAGCATTGTCTTTGAAGGCGAAGACATCACGCGCTTTGATCGCAACCGTATGCGCGCCATGCGCAGGCGCATGCAGATGGTGTATCAGGACCCTTACGGTTCGCTCAATCCACGCATGCGGGTGCGCGACATCGTGGGTGAGCCTTTGCAGGTGCATGGCCTGGATACCGACGCCAAGGCCTACAGCGAACGCATTGCCACCCTGCTGTCCATCGTGGGGCTGTTGCCCGACATGGCCGAGCGGTATCCGCACGAGTTTTCAGGCGGCCAGCGTCAGCGCATTGGCATTGCCCGCGCACTTGCCCTGGACCCGGCCCTGATCGTGTGTGATGAAGCGGTCTCGGCGCTCGATGTGTCCATCCAGGCGCAGGTGGTCAATGTCTTCATGGACCTGCAGGAACGCCTGGGGTTGTCCTACATCTTCGTGGCCCACGACCTCGCGGTGGTGCGCCACATCAGCGATCGCATCGCGGTGATGTATCTGGGCAAGATCGTGGAAATTGCCTCGCGCGACGAGCTCTATCGCAACCCCTTGCACCCCTACACCCAGGCGCTGCTGGCCGCCATTCCGGTGGCCGACGCGGCGGTGGAGGCGCGTCGTGAGCGTGTGGTGGTCAGTGGCGAAGTGCCCAGTGCACTGCGCCCGCCGCCCGGGTGCCGGTTTCATACACGCTGCCCGCAGGCGATGGATCGCTGCAAGACCGAGGTGCCTCAGCTGGTGGGCGACCCTGGTGGGCGTTTGGTGGCTTGCCATCTGCATACGGTCACGGGTGCGGCACGCAGCATCCCGGTGGTGGCCGCCTGAGCGCAGCGTTTTCAAGCATGTGCCATGGCTTCAAACTCTGACCGGCCCGCGCGCCCAGTGACCTCATCAAAAGGAACTGAGACACCGACGGCCCGGCACCTGGAGAAACGCGAACTGCTCCTCGATGCTGCTGCGCGCTGTTTCAATGAACGCGGCGTGCGCGGTGCGGGCCTGGCCGATATCGGTGCGAGCGTCGGGCTGGGCACCACCAGCGTCACCTATTACTTCCGACGCAAGGAAGACCTGACCGTTGCGTGCATGCTGCGCGCGATCGAGACCTTCAGCCAGTTCGCTGACGAGGCGGCTATCGCCTCGGGTGTCGAGGCACGCATTGCGCGCTTTGCCCGCAGTTTCGGCCAGCTGCTCATCGACATCGAGTCCGGTGCACATCCTCAGCTCATGTCCTTCAACGAGGTGCGAGCACTGAGCGGACCCGCAGCCGACACGGTCTTTGCGGCCTACACGCAGATGTTTCGTCGCATGCGCGAACTGCTGCGCGGTCAGGCTACTGCCGGGCTGTCCGCGCACGAGGTCAATGCACGCGCCCACCTGACACTGTCTGCCTTCAACGCGTTTCGAAGTTGGGCGAGTCGGTATGAGCCCGACGACTATCCGTCTCGTGTGGAGCATCTGGTGGACGTCCTGCTGCACGGGATCGGTACCGGGCACAGCACCGGCCCTGCCTCGGATCTCGACATGGGTCTTCCCGAGGAGCGCGCGGGCGACACGCCGTCGGACTTTCTGCGCGTGGCCGCGCACCTGATCAACGAACAGGGGTTTCGCGGCGTGTCGATCGATCAGATTGCGGCGCGCCTGAACCTGACCAAAGGCTCGTTCTACCATCATCTGGATACCAAGCACGATCTGATCGTGGCCTGTTTCAATCACAGCTTTGTGGTGCTGCGGCAAGCGCTGCGGCAGGCTGCTGCTGCCCAGGGTTGCGGGGCCGAACGTTTACAGGCGATGGCCAGCGCACTGATCCGCCATCAGATGTCTGAGGCGGGGCCACTGCTGCGCTGGTCGGCGGTGAGCGCGGTGACCGACCCGGTTGAGCGCGATGCGGTGACCCGATCGATCCGGCGTTTGCAGGAGCGCGTGGGGGGCCTGCTGATTGAGGGCATGCAGGACGGATCGATCCGGGTTCTGGATCAGTCCGTCACCGCGCAATACCTGCTGCAGGCGATCAACGCGGCGGTCGAGTTGCATCGCTGGGTCCGCCATGTCGACCTCAGCACAGTACATGCCGTGTATGTCCGCCCGGTACTTCAGGGGGTGCTGAGTCCGTCGGCTGCACGTGAGTTGGGCACAGACGGTGTGCGTGTGCGAAGTCCTGCTGATCCGAACGACCGGCTCGGGCGGACCGGCCGTGCTGGGCGTCGCATGCCTGCTGCCAGGATCGCCGATGCGCGCACCTGAAGCCCTCTGCGTGGCAGCACGCACACGGCAACGCGTCTTCGTGTTGGGCGCGACCGGCACCATCGGGCAAGCAACCGTGCGAGCGCTGCTTGACCAGGGACACGAGGTGGTCTGTTTGGTGCGGCCCCGCGCGGGCGTAGGTGGCGCACTCAAGCCCGAGCATACGGCCCGTTTGTTGGGTGCTGCCGAGGTTCGCACCGGTGACGTGACCGATCCCCTGTCGCTGGCGCGTGATGGTTTCAGAGGCGAGCGATTCGACGTACTGGTCTCATGTCTGGCGTCTCGCACTGGCGTGCCTGCCGATGCCTGGGCGATCGACCATCAGGCCCATGTGCAGGCCCTGCAGGCGGCGCAGGCCGCCGGGGTCAGGCACATGGTGCTGCTGTCGGCCATCTGCGTACAAAAGCCGCTGCTGGCCTTTCAGCACGCCAAACTCGCGTTCGAGCAGGCGCTGATCGAATCGGGCCTGACGTATTCGATCGTCAGGCCGACGGCGTTTTTCAAATCCCTCTCGGGTCAGGTGCAGCGCGTGCGTGAGGGCAAGCCCTTTGTCATGTTCGGTGATGGCACGCTCACTGCCTGCAAGCCCATCAGCGACGCCGATCTGGCCGATTATCTGGCCGGTTGCCTCGCCGATGAGACGCGTCACAACCGAATCCTGCCGATCGGCGGACCAGGCGAGGCCATCACCCCCCGGCAGCAGGGCGAGCAGTTGTTTGCGTTGACCGGCCGCCCCCCGAAGTTCAAGCAGGTGCCGGTCGCACTGTTGGACGGCATCATCGGTGTGTTGGGCACCGCAGGGCGCGTGCTGCCGCCATTAGCCGCCAAGGCTGAACTCGCGCGAATCGGCCGCTACTACGCCACCGAGTCGATGCTGGTGCTCGATCACCAGACCGGCCGTTATGACGCGAACGCCACGCCCTCAACCGGGCAGCAGACGCTCTTCGATTTTTACGCGCGGCTGGTCAGTGGCGAGGCCGTGTCTGAGCGGGG
>CANHUQ010000208.1 GCA_947463885.1 Burkholderiales bacterium | reverse complement strand
CCGAACGCCGACAGACCTCAATCCTGGGCAATCTGATCTTTGCCAGCCGATGGCTTCAAGTTCCCCTGTACCTCGGACTCATCGTGGCGCAGTGCGTCTATGTGGTGCTGTTCCTGGAGGAACTGTGGCACCTCGTGAGCATGTTGTGGGATCCGAGCGTGCTCAACCAGTCGGTCGAGCGCCTGGGGATTGCAGAACGCAACAAAGAAACGGTGATCATGATCATCGTGCTGTCGCTCATCGATGTGGTGATGATCTCCAACCTGCTGGTGATGGTGATCGTGGGCGGCTATGAGACCTTCGTGTCGCGCCTGCGCCTGGAAAACCACCCGGATCAGCCCGAATGGCTCTCGCATGTGAACGCCAATGTGCTGAAGGTCAAATTGGGCACAGCCATCATCGGCATCTCATCCATCCATCTGCTGAAAATCTTCATTTCGGCGGGATCATTGCCCGAGAAAACCCTGCTATGGCAGACCGTGATTCACGTGGTCTTTCTCATTTCGGCATTGGCGATCGCCTTGATCGATCGCATCATGACCGGAGCGGGCAAGCCTCGCGGGCACGATACCCCCCATTGATGCGCACCATCGCGCTCAGCCGATTCAACGACCTTTCACGTTCTCACCGGAGTCCGATATGCCTACCACCATTCGCCAGGCCGACCTGATCGAATCGGTTGCCGCTTCACTGCAGTTCATCAGCTACTACCATCCGGTGGATTTCATCCGTCACCTGGCTCGGGCCTACGAACGCGAACAAAGCCCGGCTGCGAAGGACGCCATTGCGCAGATCCTGACCAATTCGCGCATGTGCGCAGAGGGTCATCGCCCGATCTGCCAGGACACCGGCATCGTGAATGTGTTCATGAAGATCGGCATGGATGTGCGCTGGGAAGGATTCACCGGATCGATTGAAGACGCGGTGAATGAAGGCGTGCGTCAGGGCTACAACCACCCCGACAATGTGCTGCGCGCCTCGATCGTGGCCGACCCGGAATTCGAGCGCAAGAACACGAAAGACAACACGCCTGCAGTCATTCACATGAGCGTCGTGCCCGGCAACACGGTGGACATCACCGTAGCGGCCAAAGGCGGCGGATCGGAAAACAAGAGCAAGTTCGTGATGCTC
The DNA here is from genome assembly GCA_947463885.1 of Burkholderiales bacterium. Classification (GTDB taxonomy): domain Bacteria; phylum Pseudomonadota; class Gammaproteobacteria; order Burkholderiales; family Burkholderiaceae_E; genus UBA4615. The sequence continues at coordinate 5,876 of CANHUQ010000208.1, read as the reverse complement.
AATCCGTCTGACTCAGTGATCGACTGGGTGCTCAAGACCGTGCCCACGATGGGCGCGGGATGGTGCCCGCCAGGCATGCTGGGCATTGGTATTGGAGGCACCGCGGAAAAGGCCATGTTGATGGCCAAGGAGTCGCTCATGGACTCGATCGACATGTACGAGCTTCTGGCGCGCGGGCCTCAGAACAAAACCGAAGCCATGCGCATCGAGCTCTACGAAAAGGTCAACGCGCTGGGGATTGGCGCACAAGGCCTGGGCGGCCTGACCACCGTCCTCGATGTGAAGATCGCCATGGCACCGACCCATGCGGCGTCCAAGCCGGTGGCCATGATTCCGAACTGCGCGGCCACCCGCCATGCGCATTTCGTGCTGGACGGTAGTGGGCCAGCCTTCTGCGAACCCCCTGCCCTGAGCGAGTGGCCGAACGTGCAGTGGGTACCCGACACGCAACGCAGCAAGCGGGTGAACCTGGATACCCTCACCCCTGAAGAAGTGGCCTCCTGGACGCCTGGCCAGACCTTGCTGCTGTCGGGACGCATGCTGACTGGGCGCGATGCAGCCCACCAGCGCATCGCACAGATGCTGGCGGCCGGCGAAAAGCTGCCGGTGGATTTCCGTAACCGCGCCATCTACTACGTGGGTCCGGTCGATCCGGTGCGCGACGAAGTGGTGGGGCCGGCAGGTCCTACGACCGCGACACGCATGGACAAATTCACCGAGACCATGCTGGCGCAGACCGGGCTGATTGCCATGATCGGTAAATCAGAGCGCGGACCGGTCGCCATCGAAGCGATCCGCAAGCACAAGCGGGCCTACCTGATGGCCGTGGGCGGCGCGGCTTACCTGGTCTCCAAAGCCATCAAACAGGCCAAGGTGCTGGCCTTCGAGGACCTGGGGATGGAGGCGATTTATGAGTTCACGGTGCAGGACATGCCAGTGACCGTGGCGGTGGACGCGCAAGGTACTTCGGTGCATGACACCGGCCCACGCGAATGGCAGGCCAAGATCGGCGGCGTGCCGGTCAAGGTGGTCTGAAGCCGGGCGGTGGCGCTGCGGGCTCAGTGCGGCCCGCAGCCTCGATCCTGGCAAGAGTGATTCGAACGTTTGGGGCGCCTGTTTAGGGCGCCTTAGTCCTTAAGGGCCTCAGACGCCCAGGGCGGCGATGCCGGCCTTCGCAATTTGTGCGTCTTCGGTGGACTTCACCCCGGATACACCCACCGCACCGATCACGGTGCCGTCGACCACCACCGGCACGCCACCCTCGAGCATGCCCTGCAGGACCGGCGCCGACAGGAACGACACGCGCCCTTCGTTGATCATCTTTTCATACACGCCGCTGTCGCGCTGACCGAGCGCCGCGCAACGGGCTTTCTCGGGGGCAATGTGGGCCGAAATCGGTGCCACGCCGTCCAGTCGACGCAGACCCAACAGATGGCCGCCGTCATCGCACACCGCAATCGTGACCGCCCACTGATGGCGTTCAGCCTCGGCCTGGGCTGCGTCAAGCATCTTGGCAACGTCGCGGGCTTCAAGCATCTGACGGGTCTTCATGAGTGCACTCCTTGAGAGATGAGGGACAAGACAAACGGGGTTGGCCGCGATCAGGGTCTTGAGACGCCGGCCTGGAGGGCCTGCACATGGCCGCGCTGCACGTCAATCGATCGCAACAACCAGAGCCCTGCCACAAAGAAAATGCCTGTGACCAGGATGGCCAGACGGTGATTGCCTGCCGTGAGCCAGGTGACGACGCCATAGACCAGGGGTCCGACGATCGCAGCCAGACGCGTCGCCAGCGCCCAGAGCCCGAAAAACTCCGCCAACTGCCCGGCAGGAGCGAGATAGCCGACCATCGCCCGCCCACAAGATTGACTGGACCCCATGCACAAACCCGCAATCACTGCGGCCAACCAGAACATCGCAACGCTAGTGGTAAGCGCGGCCATCAGCACCATCACGATCCAACCGATCAGCGTCACGCCCAGTGCGCGCTTGTGACCGATGCGATCCTGCACGTATCCAAAACCGAAGGCGCCTGCAGCAGCCGCAATATTGACCAGAAAAATGAGCACCATGGTCTGCAGCTGTGTAAAACCCATCGCCTGCTCGGCATAGACCGCAGCGAGCGTGATCACCACAGAAATGCCGGCGAAGTACGCGGTGCCACACCACATGAAGCGCCAGAAATCGGGGAGTTGGCGCGCCTGCGCCAAGGTGGCGCGCAAGGCATCGAGTGCACCAGTCCCGGCAGGCTCGTTGCCCGAGCGCGGTGAGGCCCGTTCACGCAAGACGAAAAACACGGGTGCTGCGGCGAGTGCAAAAACGACTGCCACGATCCACATCGTGCCGGGCACGTACTGTTCAGCGCCCTGCCCCGCAGCTTGCGCCGACAGCACCCAGGCAAGCGACAGCCCTAACGCCAGCATGCCGCCGAAAAACCCGAAACTCCATGCCCAGCCAGACACCTTGCCCAAGGCTTCATGGCGTGCCAGCTCGGGCAAAAACGCCGCAGCCAGGGCCTCACCGGTCGAAAAGAAATAGTTGGACACCGCAACCAGAAGCATCGCCAGGGCCACATCGCCTCGACCACAGTAAGCCAGGGCTGCGGTGAAGAGCACGCACCCTACGGTCGTCCAGGCCAACAGCCGCTTTTTCGCGGCATGGCGGTCGGCCCAGGCGCCGATCACCGGCATGCTCACCATGACCGCGGCGTTGGAGACCGCCAGAGCCAAGGCCCAGGCGAGCGAGGCCCAGTCGGCCTTCTGCGCAATCACACCCACAAAGTAGGCGTTGAAGACCGCCGTCAGGACCACGGTCGTGTAGCCCGAATTGGCAAAGTCGTAGAGCGCCCACGCGAACGCCTCGCGCGGCGGCACACCCGGGTTCAGTGCGGTGCGGTCAAAAAGCGGCATGGTCGATTCAGGCACTCAGCGTAAGCGGGCGCGACAATACCATTCCCAAACGTTTGCGCACGCGCTCAACCCCGCATCGGACTACAGGTTTGCCCGGCTCAACCCAAGCCACGTAAGCGATACCACAGCAAGCCGATCAGCTCACGCGAGGCGAGCCATACGGTTTCCATGCCACTGGCGCTGGGCACCCAGTCGGCCCATTCGCCCCAGCCCGGGGGCGTGCTCTTGAATCCGTGCGGCGCAGGCAACACCTTCAGGCCCGCCGCCTCGAAGGTCCGTTTGGATCGCGGCATGTGATAAGCCTGCGTGACGAGCACCACCGAGTTGATCCCGTCCCGCTTGAGCATCTGCGCTGAAAACTGCGCGTTCTCGGCGGTGTCGCGAGAGCGGTCTTCCACCCAACGTACCGGCAGACCCAGGTCGTCTTGCAGCATGTCGCGCATCAACTCGGCCTCAGCATGGGTCAGCCACTCAGGGCGACCACCCGTGACCAGCAGCGGCAGACCGCTGGCACGTGCCAAGCGGGCTGCGGCGAGCACGCGATCGATCGTGCGCTCATGCAAACGCTCGCGCTGCGGCTTGGAACTGCCGTCTCGCACCGCCCCACCGCCCAGCACCACGATCGCCCCCGGACCCTGGCCGCTCTGACGGGCTGCGCCGATCATGCTCGCAGTCAGTGGCTGCTGATCTTTTTCCAGGACATAGGTGAGCGCGTCCGCCGTGGCGCCAATCGAGCAGACCCAGGTGAGGGCCACGCCGGCCACCGCAAGGGCACGGCCCAGCTTCGGCCGGCGCTTCATCCACCACAAGCCCACTGCGGCCAGCAGCAGCGTCGCCATGGGCGGCACGACGAGCGCGCGCACCACCGTCTTCAGTTCGTAGGGATCCAGAATGAGAGGCTCCTCGCAAAGCGCAACAGTGTAGCCGCGCGATTGCGCGGACCCGTCGGTCATCCCGGAGGCTTCCGTGCGCTGCCCAGTGCGGGGCCCGCGGTCTGATGGGCATAGAATCAATCGGATGAACGACACGGACGACACAGACGACACGGACGACGGAGATCACGCAGGCGAATCAGACGACACGCATGGCGTGAACGAGATCGACTCGCAGCCCTTCACGAGCGCCGAGTCTGATCAGGCCTCGCCCGATGTCGCCGAACATCCGTTTGCACGGCTGGGCCCCGATCGCATCCTTGATGCCCTGGAATCTGCCGGCTGGCGCGGGGATGGTCGGCTTCTGGCGCTCAACAGCTATGAGAACCGCGTCTACCAGGTCTGGCTGGAAGATGGGTCCAGCGTGGTGGCCAAGTTCTACAGGCCGCAACGCTGGAGCGATGCGCAAATCCTGGAGGAGCATCGCTTCACGGCCGAGCTGGCTGAAGCGGAGATTCCAGTGGTTGCGCCACTGTGTACGCCGGACAGTCTGCATGCCCATGGTGGGTATCGATTCGCGGTCTACCCACGGCGCGGCGGGCGTGCCCCGGAGCTGGACGACCCGGAAACACTCGAATGGATCGGACGTTTTGTGGGGCGCATTCATGCGCAAGGCGCTGTGCGGCCTTTTCTCGAACGCCCGGCAGTCAGCATCGAGACCTTCGGTACCGAACCTCGCCAGTGGCTGCTTGACCACGCATGCGTACCCAAAGATCTCTTGCCGGCGTGGCGCGCGGTGGCAGACCAATGTCTGGAGGCGGTGGGCCAGGCGTTTGCGCGGGCGGGCGATGTGCGCCATATCCGGCTGCATGGTGACTGCCATGCAGGCAATGTGCTCTGGACCGATGACGGACCGCATTTCGTCGACTTCGACGACGCGCGCAACGGGCCCGCGGTGCAAGACCTCTGGATGCTGCTGTCGGGCTCGCCTCAGGACATGCGTCGGCAGATGATGGATGTGCTCGAAGGCTATCGGGACTTCATGGACTTCGACCGGCGCGAGCTGCAACTGATCGAGCCGCTGCGCACGCTGCGGCTGATCCATTACAGCGCGTGGGTCGCGCGCCGCTGGAGCGACCCCGCGTTTCCGGCTGCCTTTCCCTGGTTCGGCACCGACCGGTACTGGCAAGACCGCATCCTGGAGCTGCGCGAACAGCTGGCAGCGATGTCGGAACCCGCCATGGACCTGCCCTGAATCAGCCTCCGATCAACCGGCCAGCGCCTGCTTCAAGGCATCCAGCGCGGTCGGATCCTCGATGGTCGTGAGGTCGCCCGGGTCGCGCCCCTCGCACAAGGCCTGGATGGAACGTCTGAGCACCTTGCCCGATCGGGTCTTGGGCAACACATTGACGAAGAGCACACGAGCCGGTCGGGCCACTGCCCCCAATTGTCGATCGACCAGACCCATCACATCACCTTCCAGGGTGCGCCGTTGCGCCAGGTCGGACACAGCGGCAGGGTCACGCAGGACCGCAAAGGCCATGGCCACCTGTCCCTTGAGCGCATCAGCCACGCCCACCACCGCGCATTCCGCGACAGCTGCATGGCTGCTGATCGACTCCTCGATTTCTCGGGTTCCGAGCCGGTGGCCCGCGACATTGATGACGTCGTCGGTGCGCCCCAGGATGAAGTAATAGCCGTCCTGATCCCGAATGCCCCAGTCGAAGGTTGAATAGAGCTGCTGGCCAGGCAAGCTGTTGAAATAGGTCTCGATAAATCGCGCATCATCGCCCCAGACGGTCTGCATACAACCCGGGGGCAGAGGCGGAGCAATGGCAATCACGCCTTTCTCATTCGGCCCCACCGGCTCGCCGGTCTGCTCATGAATGAGCCGCACGTCATAGCCATACATCGGCACACCAGGGCTGCCGAAACGGGTCGGCGTTGGCTCGATGCCATGGGCCACCGTGAGAATCGGCCAACCGGTTTCGGTCTGCCAGTAGTTGTCGATGATCGGTCTGCCCAGCCCCTCCGAGATCCAGCGCGAGGTGGGCTCATCAAGCGGCTCGCCTGCCAGAAAGAGCGCGCGCAGACT
>CANHUQ010000207.1 GCA_947463885.1 Burkholderiales bacterium | reverse complement strand
TCAGCGTGGAAGGCCGCGAAGCCAACCGCCCGAAGCGCTGGAAGGACATCTGGTCAGCGGGGCACAGTGTCTCGGGTGTGCAAGAAGTGCTGAGCACTGCTGAAGTGGTGGCACAAACCGAGCGCGAGTTCCTGACCACCTGATCCGTCTGGAGAGCGAACCGATGACCCACGACAACCCACTGCACCTGATCGCCTACACCGATTACAAGAGTCCGTATGCGTTCGTGGCCACTGACCCGATCCGCGCGCTGGCCATGCAGTACCCGGTGAGTCTGGAATGGCGCCCTTACACGCTGCGGATCGCCGAGTTTCTCGGGACGGTGGAAGAGCGCAGCGAGCGAGCCTGGCGCAAGGTCCGCTATGCCTACATGGATGCTCGGCGACTGGCCAACCGGCGCGGGCTCATCCTGAAAGGGCCTCGACGCATCTATTCGGCACAGCTTGCGAGCATTGGACTGCTTTTTTCGCAGGACCACGGGTTCTTCGACGCTTACCACGCCTCGACCTTCGAGCGTTTCTGGCGCCATGACCTCGATATCGATTCCATCGAAGACATGTGCCACCACATCGAAGCACTCGGCGGCTCGGGCGTGGCGTTCGAGGCGTTCAGCCGCAACGAAGGCGTCATACGCCATGACGCGATCCAACAGCAGGCCGAGGCTCAAGGCGTTTTCGGTGTGCCCACCTTGGTATTTGGGGGGGAACTGTTCTGGGGCGGCGACCGACTCGACATGGTCCGGGAGGCCATCGAAGGGCATCTGCTCGCCAAGGTTCCGCCACGGGGCGCTGCACGATGAGTGGACTCAGCGTCGATTTTTATTGGGATGCAGGCAGCACCAATTCCTACTTTGCGCTCAAGCTGATCGAGCCCGTCTTGCAGCGCACGGGTGCACAGCTGGTGATGCATCCGTTCAATCTGGGCCATGTATTCCGTCAGCAACAGTACGTCCTGATGGACGAGCCGCCCGCGAAAATCTCGAATCGCATCCGCGACCTGAATCGTTGGGCCCGCAAGCACGACCTGCCTTTTCGCATGCCCGATACGTTTCCGATCAAGACCAGTCGCGCGCTGCGCGGATCGATTGCGATGCGCCACTGGGGTCTGGAACGCGCTTACGTGGACGCGGTCATGGCCGCCTATTGGGAGCGCAACGACGCCTCCATCGCCGACTATGCCGGCTTGCGTCGGATTGCCGCCTCGCTGGGGGTGGACCCCGATGCCTTCGAGGCGCGCAGCGAGAGCGACGCCGTGCGTCAGGCGCTCATCAGCAGCACCGATGCCGGGCTGTCGCGCGGCGTATTCGGCGTGCCCATGATGGCCGTGGGCGATGAACTCTTCTGGGGCAAGGACCGCATGGAGTTCGTCGAGGACGAATTGCGCAGCCGCGCGACTCAATCGTAGAACTGTTCGCCTTTTTTGAGGCTCTGCCACTGCGTGTCGTCGTGGCCGAAGACGATCGTGGCCCCCGACGCACCGATGCGGCGAATCTCGTCCATGGAGTGCGAGGCGGCATCGGCATCCCAGGTCTGCCGCGGATGAATGCCCTGATCCAGATGGTCCTTCAGTGCAACCGCATCCGAGGTCAGCAGAAAAGTCCCTGAACGATCGAGGCTCGTCAGGGCACAGCTCATGCCAGGCGTATGGCCCGGCATGGGCAGCAGCACGATGCGCCCGTCACCAAACACATCGTGCTGACCTTCAAAGGTGCGAAACGGCATGGGGTGGTCCCAGTCCTGGGGCAGCATGCCGATGGCGGCCCCCAGCGGGCTGCGGGCGGTCTCAAGTTCCCGGGCGTGACAGATCACGGTCGCACGCCGGAAAAATCCGTTACAGCCGCAGTGGTCGGTATGCAGATGCGAATTGATGACCAGGTCGATATCGTCGGCCTTCAGTCCGATCGCATCGAGCGCATGGACCACGGTGTCTTCGGTGCGATGCAGCGGGGTGAGGAATTTGGCCTGCACCCCCCAGCGCCCCACCGGGTCAGTGGCGGTGTCGGGATGGCAGCCAGTGTCGAACAGCACATTGCCCTGTGCATGACGCAGCAGGTAACAGGAGATCGGCAGATCCAGCATGTCTGCGGGTTGAGCCTGCGGATGAAAGACGCTGCGGCGCATGCGCAGCCGCCCCCCGGGAAGGATATGAAGCTTCATGACGAGGGTCCCCGACGCGGCAAGGTGGTGGCCAGCAGCGCACCCATGAGATTGACGCAGGCCGCCATCATCATGGCAGCGTGATACCCCTGGGTGCGATCGTAGAGCCAGCCTGCGATGACCGGCAGCGTGACGGCCGCCACGCACCATGCAATGTACATCTGGCCTGCCACACGGCCGAAGGCATTACGGTGCCAATAGCGCGCGATGGAGCCTGCGGTGGCACCCGAAATGAACCCATAGCCCATGCCCACCAGCGTCAGCGCCGGCACGGCCATCATTGCCGAAGGCCAGATCAGCAACAGCAACGAGCCACTGAGCGCGAGCAGATGGGCGCCACTGGCCACACGCGGCACAGCGAACCGGTCGACCAGCCAGCCGCCGCCAATGCGGGCTGCAGCGATGGCCCCGGTGATGAAGGTGGTGCCGCCCAAGGCGTAGGCGGTCTTGGCGCCATACGCGGCCAGAATGCCGGCCGCCTGGCTCATCACCATCAGCCCTGCGGAGGCGGCCAGAAAGAACACGCCAAACAAGCGGGCAAAGAGGCCCCATTGACGCGCCTCGGTGTCGGCACTGGAGGCCGAGGCATCCTGCATGCGAATGTCGGCCACGCGAAAGAGCAGCGCTGCGGCCAATGAAGTGACCACGACGCTCACCGCGAGCGCCATCAGCGTGACCCGCAGCCCCCAGACGCCGATTGCCCAGCCAAAGAGGGGCGCACCGATCATGGCGCCCAGCGGATAGAGTCCGACCAGGTAACCGTTGGCCAGGCCATTGAGCGTGCCGACGGTCTGGTTCATGCCCTGCTGCACCAGCACGAACGACAAGCCCCCGCCCACGCCAAACAGCAGTCCGTATCCAAGCAGCATCTGTGTGAGACCTTCGGCACGGGCGGCCACCAGCAGCCCTGCTCCGGCCACCAGCCCGCAAGCAGCCAACAGCGGCACCGGAGCCACCCGCCGATAGAGCTTGGGACCCAGGAGCATGCCGGCAGTCATGCAGACTGATGCGGCCGAAAAGACGAAGGCCATCTCGGCACGCCCGACGCCAATCATCTGTTCCATGGGTTTGAGGAACACGCTGAAGGCGTAGATGGTGCCGAAGGGCAGCGTGACGAGCGTGGCTGCCACCAGCACCAGCACGCTGCGCGCTTGCGCAGTGAAGCGCGTGTCGGATGCGTGCGGGATGGCGGCGGGTTTAGTCATGGCGGGGACGTGCGTCGCGGGACTGCCCTCAACGCACATGGATCGAGTGTAGCGGGTCAGCCTGAGCATCGGCGCACGGAGGCTGCAAAACGGAAGACCTCTGCGCTGCAAGGGGCCCCACCCGCAGCCCGCCTGCGACTGGCCACGCTATCCTTCGTCCACCGGGACCACCCCGCGCAGGGGCTGGCCAAGACCCATCCAGGAGACACCGACGCCATGAGCGATTGGAGACAGCGGGCTCATGGCCCGTTTCAGACTGAAAAGCATCCGGCACGCGGCACACGCGGCATGGTGGTGACGAACCACCCGCTGGCCTCGGCTGCCGGAGCCGAGATGCTCGCTGCCGGCGGCAATGCAGTGGATGCGGCGATTGCGTCGCTGTTTGCGCTATCGGTGGTCGAGCCCATGATGGTCGGCATCCTGGGCGGGGGGTTCGCTCACCTGCGGCTGCCCGATGGCACGCACACCGTCCTGGAAGGTCAGGGCCGCTGCCCGATCGCCACCGGCCCCGACACCTTCACGCCCGACCCGAATGGCGCGCCCGGCACGCTCGATGCCGTAGGCCGACGCAACAGCCTGGGTCGCACGGCCGTGGCCACGCCTGGCAACCTGATGGCCTGGTGCGCCCTGCTGCAACGTCATGGGCGGCTGGCACTGGCCGACGTGGTGGAGCCGGCGATCCGGCATGCTTCGCGCGGCTTTGCAGCCACGCCGTACCTGGCCGATTGTGTGGCGGATTGCGCAGCCGATCTGGCACTGGACCCTGAGATCTCGAAGGTCTTCATGCCGGGCGGGCGGCCGCTGACAGCCGGCACGCGGGTCGTAAACGCTGCCTATGCGGACACGCTGCGCCAGGTGGTCCGCGAGGGGCCTGCTGCACTGTACTCAGGGTCGCTGGGCGCGACGCTGGCGCAGGACATGGCCAACCATGGCGCCTACCTTTCTCGCGAAGACCTCACGCGCTACCGCATCCATGACATGGACGTGGTGCGCTCGCAGTACCGAGGCTTTGAGATCGTGGGCCCGCCACCGCCCTGCAGCGGCCCGCTGCACATCGGCCAGATGCTCAACATCCTAGAGGGCTTCGATCTGCGCTCACTGGGCTTTGGCAGCGCCGACAGCGTGCACCTGCTGGCCGAGGTGCTGAAAATCGCATTCGCCGATCGGGCTGCGGCCACGGCCGACCCGGATTTCGTGCCAGTGCCGATCGACCGGCTGCTTTCAGGCGACTATGCCGCCCAGCGACGCGGCGAGCTTGACATGCACCGAGCGCGTGGCTGGACGTCGGGCGTGCTGCCTGCCGAAGGCGCGCACACCACGCACCTGACCGTGGCCGATCGCGACGGGTTCATCGTGAGCGCCACGCAAACCATCAACTCGCTCTTCGGTGCCCGCTACATGGTGCCGGGTACCGGGATGATTCCGAACAATTACCTCTACGTGTTCGATCCCCATGCGGGGCGCGCCAACTCGCTGGCACCCGGCAAACGGGTGACCTCGTCCATGGCACCGATCATCGTGCTCCAGAACGGGCGCCCGCGCTTCGCCCTGGGGCTGCCGGGTGGGTTGCGGATCTTCCCGTCTGCCATGCAGGCGGTCATCAACCTCATTGATCACGGCATGAGCCTGCAAGAGGCGGTTGAGGCACCGCGCGTCTGGACACAGGGCTTTGCGCTGGAACTTGAGCCGGGGATCGACGCCGCGGTCTCGCAGACCCTGTCCGAGCGAGGCCACGACACCGTGCGCGTGCCCAATGTGGCCGGCGGCATGTGCGCCATCCGATTCGACGACGACGGGAGCATGGAAGGCGCTGCCTGCTGGCGTGCAGACGGTACGCCGATTGGCGTGGGCGGCGGCGCTGCCCGACCCGGTGTGCGCTTTCTGCCCGAGGCGCGCCGGCCGTGACCTCGACCGTCACTTGCCCTGAACCGATCTGATCTGGAGCCTCTGGAACGATGTACACCGGCACGCATGTGAAGACCCACCCGGACCGAGCCGCTTTCATCATGGCGAGCAGCGGCGAAACCGTGACCTACCGCGAACTGGAAGCCCGCAGCAACCGGCTGGCGCATCTGCTGCGAGCGCTCGGCCTGCAGCACGGCGGGCACTATGCGATCTACATGGAAAATCATGCGCGCTTTATCGAGTCGTGCGCAGCCGGTGCCCGATCGGGGCTGTACTACACCTGCGTCAATTCCTTCCTGACCGCGGACGAACTCGCCTACATCCTCGACAACAGCGAATCGACCGTCTTGATCACCTCGCGGGCCCGACTGGAGGTCGCCCGTCAGGCGATCGCTCTGTGCACGAAGGTCACGACCTGCCTCGTGGTGGACGGGCCAGGTGACGGTCACGCCGTGATGAACCTGGACGACGCCACCGCACGTTTTCCCGATACGCCCGTGGCTGACGAACGCATGGGTATCCCGATGCTGTATTCCTCGGGTACCACGGGCCGGCCCAAGGGCATCCTCAAGCCATTACCTGAACAGCCGCCTGCCGAAAGCACGCCACAGCTGGATTTTGGCATCCGGATGTGGGGCTATCGATCGGGCATGGTCTATCTCTCGCCGGCGCCGCTCTATCACGCGGCCCCCAACAGCGCGGTCACACTCACGATTCGCCAGGGCGGCACCGTGATCGTGATGGAAAAGTTCGACCCCGAGCAGTATCTGCAGCTGGTGGAGCGCTACAAGGTCACGCACTCACAGCTGGTGCCGACGATGTTCTCGCGCATGCTCAAGCTGCCCGAAGCCGCGCGCCGGCGTTACGACCTCTCGTCCCTCGAAGTGGCCGTCCATGCGGCGGCGCCCTGCCCCGTCCCGGTCAAGGAACAGATGATCGAATGGTGGGGCCCGATCATCCGCGAGTACTACGGGGCCACCGAAGGCCACGGCTTCACGGTCTGTGACAGCCAGGAATGGCTGACGCATAAGGGCACTGTGGGGCGAGTGGTGCTGGGCGAACTGCATGTCCTGGATGACGAGATGAAGCCCTGCCCCACCGGCGTGTCGGGCACCCTGTGGTTCAAGCCACCGCATCCCTTTGAATATTTCAAGGACCCTGAGCGCACCGCGGAATCGCGTTCTGCAGACGGCGGTCTGGCCACGGTGGGAGACGTGGGCTATGTCGATGAAGACGGCTTTGTCTTTCTCACCGATCGCGCCACCTTCATGATCATTTCAGGCGGCGTGAACATCTATCCGCAGGAGTGCGAGAACCTGCTGGTCACCCATCCGAAGGTGGCCGACGCGGCGGTGTTTGGCGTACCCAACGAAGAGATGGGCGAAGAGGTGAAGGCCGTGGTGCAGGTCATGCCAGGCGTCACGGCTGATCAAGCGCTGAGTGCTGAATTGATCGCCTTTTGCCAGGCCCATCTGGCCAAACTGAAATGCCCGCGGACGGTGGACTTCATTGATGCCATGCCCCGACTGCCCACCGGGAAACTCTACAAGAAGCCATTGCGCGAGCAGTACTGGGCCGGCCACAAGAGCCGGATCGTCTGACCGACCCCAGCCCCATGACCCAAGGAGACACCATGAGCGAATCGACCTTCAAGACGCTGATCTATGAAATCCCTGAACCGGGCATTGCACGCATCCGCCTGAACCGCCCGGACCGCGCCAATGCGCAGGACACCGAATTGCTCTACGAGCT
>CANHUQ010000206.1 GCA_947463885.1 Burkholderiales bacterium | reverse complement strand
TTGGATCACTCCAGCGGGTAGTACCGGTCGACAACAGGGGCTGGGGATTCAGTTCGCCCGCAACGAGGCAGGCGAACACATCAAGGCCCGTATCGAGACTCTCATTGGCGGCGCGGGCACAGCATCAGGGCCGACCCACACGCTTTAATTTGCGACCCGTACAATCCACGCTTGGCTGACGCCCCCTGCGGGCACGCCGGACGCCGCTCACGCGTCGGGCCCACTGTGCATGTACGTCGATTCCCACTGTCATCTCGATTTTCCCGGTCTGTCAGAGCGACTGCCCGAGGTGCTCGCCCGCATGCAGGACAACCGGGTGACCCATGCACTGTGCGTTGCGGTCACCCTGGAGGACTTTCCCCGGGTGTTCGCGTTGGCGCAGGCGCATCCTCACCTGTATGCCTCGGTGGGTGTGCATCCGGACTCCACCGAGTGTCGGGAGCCTGATGTCGACACCCTGGTCAGCTTGGCCACGCAACCGAAAGTGATCGCCACCGGCGAGACCGGCCTGGATTATTTCCGGGCCGGTGATGATCCTGGCGCCACGCACGACTGGCAGCGCGATCGATTTCGCGTGCATATCCGTGCCGCCCGGCGCAGCGGCCGCCCCCTCATCATCCATACGCGCTCGGCCGCAGCCGATACGCTGGCGATCATGCGAGAAGAGGGCGCCGATGAGGTCGGCGGAGTGATGCATTGCTTCACGGAAAGTTGGGACGTCGCCCAGGCGGCACTTGATCTGGGCTTTTACATTTCCATCTCTGGGATCGTTACTTTTCGCAACGCCGACGCCTTGAGAGACGTAGCCAGGCGTGTTCCTGCGGAGCGCCTGTTGATCGAGACCGACTCGCCCTACCTCGCACCAGTGCCACATCGGGGAAAAACCAATGAGCCCGGGTTTGTTCGCCACGTGGGGGAGAGCATCGCTGCGCTGCGCGAGGTGACGCCTGAGTTGCTGGCCGAGCAAACCCGCCGCAATTTCTTTCGCTGCTTCCGAATCAACGAGCCTTCATGCTAGCTGTTCTGGTGTACGTCGCTGCCATCGTCGCGGCCAATCTCACCGTGGCCGCCTTCGGCCCTTGGGTGAGTCCGATCAATGCCTTCCTGCTGATCGGGCTGGACCTGGCCCTGCGCGATCGATTGCATGAGCAGTGGCAGGGCAAACGGCTGTGGCCGCGCATGCTGGCGCTGATTGCCTTGGCCGGGGCAGTGTCCTGGCTGCTCAACCCGGCGGCTGGAAAGATCGCCCTGGCCTCGGTCGTGGCCTTTTGTGCGGCCGGGTTGGTGGACACCATGGTCTATCAGCTGCTGGCTGGCCGACCGTTTCTGCAGCGCTCCAATGGCAGCAACGTGGCAGCCGCCCTGACCGACAGCCTGATTTTCCCGACGCTCGCATTCGGCGGACTGATGCCTGGAATCGTAGCCATGCAATTCGCGGCCAAAACCCTGGGTGGAGGGCTCTGGTCGCTGATCCTGTGGCGCATGTCACCTACCAGGCGCACCCCCGCTTGACCGCCTGACCGCCTCCAGACCGGATCAGGCTCAGAGCATCGCGTCGATCGGCAGCAGTTTGAGCAGCCCCACCCCTAGGCGCCGCAGGAACCCGGTTTCAGGCTCAGTGTCATAGCGGCGCCCGCCGTGTGCCTGGTCCACCCAGCTGATCTGCCCGCTTGCTGCATCGCGTTGCACCTGCCACGCCGCTTGGGGGAGGGCATTGAGCACACCATCTGCCACCCTTGCCGCCAGAGTCGGACTCTCGAAGAGCACCCCCAGCTCGGTATTGATATCGGCAGAGCGTGGATCCAGATTGAACGATCCCACGAACAGTTTGCGTCGGTCGAACACGAAAGTTTTGGCATGCAGGCTGACGTTAGAACTGCCTTTCGCGATGGACTGGGCGGCGGGGCGCGGACCCGGGGAGGGTTTCACCTCCCAGAGAGTGATACCGCCGGCAAGCAAGGCCTCGCGCTGGCGGGAGTAACCGGCATGCACCGCGCCCACATCATTAGAGGCCAGCGAATTGGTCAGTACGGTGGTGCGCACACCGCGGGCCTGGGCGGAAGTGAGCAGGGCGGTGCCACGGTCACGCGGCACGAAGTAGGGCGAGACCAGCAGCATCTCCTCGCGCGTATCGGCCACCAGCGGCGTCAGTCGATCGAGCAGGCGCGTTGCGCCGCTCGCTCCCTTGCCTAGCGTTTTGGCTGGATCGTCGTACACGAGGGTCGCCAGGGCCGGTTCGAAGGTCAATCGCCCGGCAACCATGTCGC
This sequence comes from Burkholderiales bacterium, assembly GCA_947463885.1. Classification (GTDB taxonomy): domain Bacteria; phylum Pseudomonadota; class Gammaproteobacteria; order Burkholderiales; family Burkholderiaceae_E; genus UBA4615. The sequence continues at coordinate 4,787 of CANHUQ010000206.1, read as the reverse complement.
GGGCCATCTCGGAGCCGCGCAAGGCGTCCAGGTAGACCCGCACTGAATCGCGGGTCGCGAGGCCACGCGCGAGCATTCGCAAGGTGTCCAGTGCGATGGCCGGCGGCGCAGGCAGCAGGCCGATGGCAGGCCAGGCCGATGCACTGTTCCAATACAGATCGAACTGCTCTGCAAGCTGCCTGACCACGGGGCCTTGAGCGATCGCATCGAGGTCGCCGAACGCGACGTCCGAGGTGGCCGCGAAATATTCATTGCCGATATTGCGACCGCCCACAATCGCCGACTGCCCATCCGCAATGAACGCCTTGTTGTGCATGCGGCGATTCACGCGGGACAAATCGGTGACGTAGTCCAAGGTGCGCATCGAACGATGCGCGAACGGGTTGTACAGACGCACCTCGATCCTCGGATGAGCATCCAGCGCCGCAAGCATGGGCTCCAGATCGGCGGTATGGATGTCGTCGAGCAGCAGCCGCACCCGCACCCCCCGATCGGCGGCCTTCAGCAGTTGGGCCAGCAGCAATTGCCCGGTGTCGTCGTTGTGCCAGATGTAGTACTGGGCATCGATCGAACGTTCCGCCAGACCTGCGAGCGTCGCGCGGGCCAAAAAGGCGTCCTTGCCTTGGGGCAGCAAGTGAACCATGCCGCGCGGATCGTTGGGCGCCAGGCCCGCGCTGGTTCGGGCTCGCTGCGACACACCGCCCAGCATGGTGCTGTCCGTGTCAGTGACCGATCGGGAGGGCTCCCGCGGCACCTGCGGCAAACTAGCGCAGGCGGTCAGCGCCAGACTCGCCAGGACGATCCACAGTGCGCGACAGGAGTCACGGAAGCAGCCGCTCAAACTCATACAGTCCATCTCCCGAATCTGGCGTTCACAGCAGCCGAAACGCCAAAATCGCGGTCATCGTCGGGGGCAGGGCCGCAATGAACAGCCCAAGCGGGCTGATCGCACCATCCTCGAATTGCCCGCGCAAAATCGCGAATCCAGCCGGATTCGGTGCATTGGCAATGACTGTGAGTCCGCCGCCCGTGATCGCTCCAGCCACCAGCGCCCGCTTGAACGGCTCGCTCAGACCTTCGACCTGTGACCCCAAATAGGTGAGGGCGGCGTTATCGGTGATGGCGGTGAGCGCGGTGGCGCCGAAATAGACGGTATCGGCATTCATGCTGTGCAGCAACGGCTCGAGCCACCAGCTCTGCAATCCACCCAGCACCACCAGGCCGGACAGGAAGAAGGCCACCAGCAGGCCTTCCCTGAGAATCAATCGATCCTGATATTGAGGGTAGGCCGAAGCCACCCCCATAAAAAGCAGGAACAGACCCATGAATACTGGCGGGTGATGCACGAACGCGACGATGCCGCCCAGAATCAGCAGATGAACGACCAAAACAATCCATGGCACAGGCTCCGTCGGAGTCTTGCCGGTTGATGATGAGGCTGGCAAGTTCGCCAATTCGTTTCGAAACACAAACGTGATGACGGCCGCGTTGATGAAAACGGCGAGCGCCATCTTCCAGCCGAAATGGGTCAGCATGTAGAAGACATCCCATTGCCACTTGGCGGCCACCATCAACACCGGCGGTGCAGCGTACGGGGTCAGCACCCCGCCGATCGACACATTGACAAACAGGACGCCAAGCGTGGCGTACTTGAGCGGCTTGGAGGCATTGGCTCCATCCAGGCGATCGCGCAGCATCAGTGCTGCAAGCGTCATGGCCGCGGGCTCCGTGATGAACGATCCGAGCAAGGGCACGACAGCCAGTGTCAGGAAAAAGAAGGCCTGCGCGCCGCGTACCGGCACAAATGAGGCAATGGATTCGACCACGTTGCGCGCAGCTTGCAGCACAGCACGACTGGCTGCGACCACCATGATGGCAAAGACGAACATCGGCTCGGTGAAATTGCGGGTGTCGAGATAGGCGGTTGCCGCACCCGTGCCAGACATCATCGCGATGACAGCCACCATGACCATCGCCCAAAAACCAAAGACGATTTCAACCTCGGCCAGCATGTGCCAGGCCCCCGCATGACGCGGGTCCTGATGCGCTCTGCGCTCGAAGAATTTGGTGGAAAAAGTGTGTGCAATCGCGATCGCAAACAGGATCGCACCAGCCCATTGAACAGAGGTCGGCGTCACAGCAACTCCTGGCGCACGCCGGATCGGGATCGATCGGACCATCGCACGCGAGAGATGCCGATTCTACGGAGCAAGTCCGGAAAAGAGTGCCGCACACACGCGCAAGTTCAGGCCTTTGCCGGAGTCCTTTGTGCGCATAATGTATATTATGTCAAATAAATGAACTAACAGAGAAACCGACGGGCGTGCGCCAACCGTTCGCAGGCCAATGCATTCAGATCGTAGACGGCCAGTTGGTTCCCGGCCCGCAGCAGATTGATGGCAATGGGCGCCCCCATCGCGCCCAGGCCCACAAAACCGATCGTTGCCATGCTCAGGCCGCGCTATGCGCGCGCATCGCTGGGCTGCACATCATTGCGACCCGAGCGGTCGGTGCCGCGCACCAGATGCAAGGCCCGACGCGACAAGTCCAGCACGCCCATCTCGCGCACCTGCTGACGCGCCAGTTCACGATCAAATATCGATGTGGCCGGCATGTAGCGAAACACCATGCCCGCACGCCGCTTACCCGAATTGTTGGGGTTTGCACCATGGATCAGATAGACGTCATGGATCGAAAACCGCCCCGGTGCCAATTCGATATCGCGTGGTTCACTGGTCTGCAGATGTTCGGACCGAACGACCTGATTGAGCACGATCGCATCGCTGTGGTCGGTATCGTGCTCAAATGATTTGCGCGCCGCATGCGAACCGGGAATCACCCGCAGACAACTGTTCTCGCTGTTCACATCATCGATGGCAATCCACACCGTGACGGTCGCCAGTGGTCGAATCGGCCAGTAATGGCCGTCCTGATGCCAGGGCGTAGCCTTGCCTCCGCGACCAGCCTTGCAGAACAGCGCAGAGCCCCACACGATGATGTCAGGACCGATCAGCTGCGCCACGGCATCCAGAATTTCCGGGCGCGTGGCGTATTCCAGCCAGGACGCATCCCGCTCGATGATGTCGGGCACAAAGTCGGCATCAGTGATGCGTTGCTCGGCGAGGAACTGGTCGAGTTTGGCGCGCAGTGCGCCCACCGTTTCATTGTCCAGCCCCCACGGCGCAATGAGAATGCCGTCGCGGTGGTACTGACTGATCTGGGCCTCACTGAGGACAGGCATGGACGGGGGCTCCTTTGAATCGACTCTGTCAGGTGTGGATCCTGCGAAGCGCTGCGAGGGCGTCGCTGATCAGGTGGCTGTACCGTTGAAGGCGGCCTCTGCCCGCTGCACGATGCCGGCAATTTCGTCGCGCACCGAGCGCCACGCGCCCTCCTCTTGCGGTCCCCAATCGGGCCCAAGCAAAGTCCGAAAGGCATCCACCATCGCCGTGAAAAACACATCGTAAGCGCCATGGGGCACGCCGATCTGTCGGTGGTTCACATATTCAGCATGCAGCATGCCGCGCGCGAAGTGCCCGTCTCGCACCAGATCGAGCACAGTCTCGAAGGCCCGTTGCAGCATCTCGGCACGCACCTGGCCTTGACGATCGCGCACGAAGAGCGGTTCGGAATCAGGCAATAACTCGAACAGTCGCGCATAGACCTGTTGGCCCGGGTCGCCCACACGGTCGGCCACCGCCTGCAGACTGCGCTCGATGATCTCGGCCCGCGTGACACGGGCCTCCGCACTCAGGGGGTCAGGCACCATCACGCAAGTGTAGCCTGCGACAGGCGACAATTCCCCCTGGCCTGTTGCTCATATTCGATGGAGCTTGCATGACTCACCCTGCCCCCGCATCCCCTGCCCCGTCTGCGCCAGCAGGCCGACTGGCCAATACCGTGGCCCTGATTACCGGCGCAAGCCGCGGCATCGGCGAAGCGATTGCACATGCCTATGCGGCTGAAGGCGCCTCGCTCGCCTTGGCGGCCACCGACCGCAGCAAGCTTGAGTCGGTCCGAAGCGCCTTGGGTCTGCCGCCAGAACGCGTGCTGGTGCTGCCGCTCGATGTGACCGATCGCGTAGCCTGCATCCAGGCCGCGGATGCTGTTCAAGCGCATTTCGGGCGCCTGGACACACTGGTCAACAACGCCGGCATCTACCAATCGAAAACCTTCCTCGACTATGCCCCCGAGGACTTTCAAAAGCTGCTCGATGTGAATCTCTTCGGGGTCATCCACCTCATGCAAACCGTGCTGCCCCGCATGCAGGCGCAAGGCTACGGACGTATCGTCAATATCGCGTCCACCGCAGGCAAATGGGGCTCACGCAATCAGTCGGCCTACAACGTCAGCAAGCATGCCGTGGTGGGGCTCACCCGTTGCGTCGCACTCGAGGCGGCCGCCACCGGCGTCACCGTCAATGCCATTTGCCCGGGCTTCGTGCAAACCGACATGGTGGAAACCCTCAAGCGCGGTTATGCGGCCATTGGCGGGGCGAATGGGGATCAGGTTGTGCAGGCCGCCCTCGCGCGCATTCCAATCGGACGCGTGCTCGATCCTTCGGAAATTGCGGCTCTGGCTATCTATCTCGGCTCAAAGGAATCAGCCGGCATGACCGGTCAATCCATTCTGGTCGATGGTGGCATGCTCATGTGCTGAGCTGCGGACACCTAGGCGCCTAGTTCCGCCGTATCCAAACCGACTTTCTATTCATCGCCACTTTCTGTCCCGACCCTGCGCGGGCCTGCCATGCACCCTCTTTCGAACCGGACGTCCTCAGCACACTG
>CANHUQ010000205.1 GCA_947463885.1 Burkholderiales bacterium | reverse complement strand
CGGGACTTGCGTGCCGTCCCACAGCGCCACGCGTGCAGGCAGCGGGTGGCGGGCGCTGAGTGCGTTCAGATGACGGATGATCTGTTGCTCGAGCATCGCGGGGCCTTTGTCTGAACGTTGGAACGTGAGCGTTGAAAAGCATTGGATGCAACAGCGGGACACAACAGCGGGATGCAATACAGTGCGCAGCGAATGCTGAGTCGACGAGAGCGAGGGGCCTCGCGCGCCAAGGCACGCCTGCTGTACGGGAGTGGGCGCTCGACTCGATTACCATCGCGGGTTTGCCGCTGCACACGCGGTGCGCTGTGGATGAGCGCAGCAATATCAATGCCCGCGTTCGCCGCCGTCCATTTCTTAAAGCACTCATGAACGTCAAGACTGCCTCTGCCACTTCGCCGCGCTGGGTCGCCTACACCGATGGGGCGTGCGCACCCAGCAATCCCGGGCCCTCAGCCTGGGGGGCAGTCATTCTCGGTCCGGACGGCGCGGAGGTTGAGGCGGCGCAGGGCTTTATCGGCCGGGGCACCAACCAGATCGCCGAGATCACTGCCGCGATCGAAGGGCTGTCGCGTATTCCAGAAGGCGCGGCGGTCGAGCTCGTCTCCGACAGCCAGTATGTGCTCAAGGGCTTGAGCGAATGGCGCGCCGGTTGGGAGCGCAAGGGCTGGCGCAACTCAAAGAACGAGCCGGTGGCCAATCTGGAGCTCTGGAAGCGACTGTTCGCGGTGGCCGATGCCCGCAAGGTGAGTACCCGCTGGGTCCGTGGCCACAATGGCGATGCCTTGAACGAACGCGCTGATGCCCTGGCCAATGCGGCGCTGGCGCACGCGGCGCGCCGCACTGGCCCCGAGCGCTGAAGGCAGTTTCGACTGCGGGGGCGAGGCTGGAGTGTGCTGCGCCTGACTTGGATTGCGACCGACGGTCAGCGTCGCGCCAGGAACCCGGCTAATCGCGCAACGCCGTCGTGCAGCACAGCGGGCGGGCGCGCGATGCACCAGCGCAGATAGCCCTCGCACGACGCGCCGAACGCCACGCCAGGTGCCAGCCCCAGCCGTGCTTCGCGCACCAGCGTCTTGGCCAGCGCCAGGCTGTCGCGTTCACCTTCCACCGCAAGCAGCACGTACATGGCGCCATCGGGCTGCACGGCCCGCACTCCAGGGACATCTCGCAAGGCCTGCATCAGTGCCTGCGCACCGGCCTGAACCGACTGCACGAAGCGCAGCGTATCTGCGTCGCCGCCTTGCACGGCGGCCAGCCCTGCGCGCTGCACGAAGCCGGGCGCACAAGACGTGTTGAATTCGATGAGCTTTTCGATCTCGGACATCAGCGGGGTGGGCGCCACCAGCCATCCCAGTCGCCAGCCGGTCATCTGCCAGGTCTTGCTGAACGTGTTGGCTGCGACCAGGCGATCTTCGGGGTCGGCGATATCCAGAAACGAGGGCGCGCAGCGGCTGCCATCGAACACCAGCCGCTCATAAGCTTCATCGGCGAGCACCCAAATGCCATGCTGCCGGCAGTGCGCCATGACGGCACGCTGCGCATCGGCAGGCATCACCCATCCCGTCGGGTTGCCCGGCGAGTTGATCATCAGCATGCGAGTCTCGGGGGTAAGCGCCGCGAGCAGCCTGTCGACGTCCAGGTGCCAGCGGCCTGTGCGCTCGTCGACCCCCAGCGCCACGGTGTGCACCTGCGCGCCCAGCACCGCAGCGATGGCGGTCAGGTTGGGCCACAGGGGCTCGACCGCGACCACCCGGTCGCCTGGTGAAATCAGCGCCTGAGCAGCCAGCATGAGCGCACTGACCCCCGAGCTGGTGACGGCGATCCGATCAGGGTGGCAGCCGGCGGCAGGGTGCAGTGCACCGACATAGCTTGCCAGCGCCTCTCGCAGGGCGGGCAAGCCCAAATTGGGCAAATAAAAGAGGTCGCCCGCATCCAGGGCCGCGTGGGCTGCCTGCACGATGAATGCTGGCGTGGGCACATCGGGTTCGCCGAACCAGAATGCCAGGACATCGGATGCGCCCATGGCGGCGTTGGCCACTTCGCGGATGCGCGAGGCCGGGATGTGCTGCAGGGCACTGCGCGCAAGGGCAGGATGGGGCATGTCGGCCGACCGGAACACAACAGGAGGGGGCCGATTCTAGCGTCGGAGGGCGGCGGGACGGACGGCCCCTGTGCTAGATTGGCCGGTCGCCTTGTGACCTGCTCCCATGAAGAAACTGATCTATCTGCTTGTTGCCGCGCTGGGTCTGGGTGGACTTGGCTGGTTCGGCTATACCAAACAGCGGGCCACAGGCTCGTTCGGATTCGAGCTGGGCAGCATCGGCAAGTCGGCGGACGGCGCTGCTAAGGGTGATGCGAACAAGGGTGATGCCGCCAAGGGTGATGCCAGCAAGGCTGATGGCGCGGGCAAAGGGGCTCCGGGGAGCGGCGGCGCGGCGCCTGGGCCAGGGGGACCACCCCGGCCCGTGGGTGTCGAAGCCGCAAAGGTCACGGTGGAGTCCATTGCAGAAGAAGCCGTGGCTGCGGGTTCTTTGCGTGCCAACGAGAGCGTCACCGTGCGTTCGGAGGTAGCCGGCCGGATCACGCAGGTGGGCTTCACCGATGGTGCGCGTGTGACCCGCGGCACCACGCTTTTTGCGCTCGATGCGTCGTTGTCGGCCGCTGAGGTCGAACAGGCCCGCGCAGAGCTGGCATTGGCCAAGGCCAACTTCGAGCGCACAGCCGAACTTGCACGGCGCAATTTTGTGTCCGAGAGTGCCAAGGACACCGCAGCCGCCAATCAGAAAGTGCTTGAGGCCAAGCTCAAACTCGCTGAAGCGAGACTGGCCAGGAGCGAAATCCGTGCGCCGTTCAACGGCGTCATGGGGCTGCGCAACATCAGTCCGGGTGACTTCGTCAAAGATGGGGCCGACCTCGCCCTGATCGAAGATATTTCGAAGATGAAGGTCGATGTGCGGCTACCTGAACGCTACTTCGGGCGTATCAAACCGGGTCAGCCGATCTTGCTGTCTTTCGACTCAATGCCTGGCAAGACATTTACGGCCACGCTCAAGGCGGTCGATGCGCAAGTCGATGCCAACGGCCGCTCGCTGCTCCTTCGAGGCGAATTGGCCAACCCGGGAGGCGCGCTGCGCACCGGCATGTTTGCCCGGGCTCGCGTGCTGCTGCGCGAGAACCCCCAGGCGATGCTGATCCCCGAAGAGGCCATCACCCCAGTGGGGGCTGATGTGTTCGTCTATCGCATCGACGGCGGCAAGGCGATGCGTACGAAGATTCAAACCGGCATCCGACGCGATGGCAAGGTGGAGGTCACCTCAGGTCTGCAGCCGGGCGATCAGGTGGTGTCCGCCGGCCAGCTGCGTTTGCCGCGCGACGGCATGGAAGTGCGCGTGATCGATCCGAGCCGGCGCGGTCCAGGTGCTCCAGGTGCTCCAGGTGCTCCAGGTGCTCCAGGTGCTCCAGGTGCTCCAGGTGGTCAGGGCGGTCCGGGTGGTCCGGGTGGTGGTGCGCCGACAGGCCAAGGTCAAGGCGCAGGTGGGCCGTCCGCAGGTCAGGCGCCGGCATCAGGTGGTGCAGGTGTGGGTGCACCGACGCCAGCCGCGGCCGCGCCCGGTGCAGCGACGACCCCGCCGGCTCCTGCGGCCAGCCCCGGAGCGCCTGCTCCAGCCGCTGCTCCCCAGGCTCCCGCCAAGTAGTCGTCCCTTCACCCGCAGCCCAGGCCCGCTTCCGGGAGAGCCACGATGTCCCTGTCCGAGATCTGCATCCGCCGTCCGGTGTTCGCCACCGTGCTCTCGCTCGTGCTCATGCTGCTGGGCGCGGTCAGCTTTGACCGGCTCACGGTCCGCGAGTATCCCAAGATCGATCTGCCAGTGGTCAATGTGGATACCCGTTACCTGGGCGCCTCCGCCGACATCATCGAGTCGCAGGTCACCAAGCCGATGGAAGATTCCATCGCAGGCATCGAAGGGGTGGACGTGCTCACGTCTATTTCACGCCCCGAGCAAAGCCAGATCACCGTGCGCTTCAAGCTCGACCGTGACCCCGATTCGGCGGCAGCTGATGTGCGCGACCGGGTATCCCGAGTGCGCCAGCGCCTGCCGCAGGATGCGGATGAACCGGTGATTGCAAAAGTCGAGGCTGATGCCACGCCGGTGATCTGGCTGGCCTTTCAAAGTGACTCGATGAGCCCGCTCGACATCACCGATTTTGTCAGCCGCAATATCAAGCCCAAGATTCAAACGTTGCCAGGTGCAGCGGATGTTCGGATTTTCGGTGAGCGCCGATACTCCATGCGGATCTGGATCGATCCGGAGCGCTTGAACGCGTTCAAGCTGACGCCGCAGGATGTGGAGGACGCACTGCGCCGCCAGAACGTCGAGATTCCCTCGGGTCGCATCGAGAGTACCCAACGTGAATTTACAGTGGTGTCCCAGTCGGACTTGCAGCGCACCCAAGAATTCGAAGACGTCATCGTCAAGGTGATCAATGGGTATGCAGTCCGCATTCGCGATATCGCGAAAGTGGGCGTAGCGCCGCAGGTTGAGCGCTCAGTCACCCGCCTCAATGGCAAGGTTGCCATTTCGGTGGGTGTCATCAAGCAAGCCACCGCCAACCCGCTGACGCTCTCGGCGGCGGTGCGTGAGCAATTGCCAAACATTCAACGCGAGTTACCGCCTGGTTTAACGGTGCAGGTGGCGAACGACAATTCGGTGTTCATCGACCGTTCGATCAAGTCGGTCTACAAGACGATCGCCGAAGCCGTGGCCCTGGTCGCGCTTGTGATCCTGTTGTTTCTGCACTCGCTTCGCGCGAGCATCATCCCGCTCATCACCATCCCCGTGTGCCTCATCACCTCGTTCGCACTGATGTACGCGGCAGGGTTCTCGATCAATACGCTCACGCTGCTGGCGATGGTGCTGGCCATCGGCCTGGTGGTGGATGACGCGATCGTCGTTCTGGAAAACATCTACCGACATATCGAAGAGGGTATGTCTCCGATGGCGGCCTCGTTCAAGGGTGCTAAAGAAGTCGGTTTTGCGGTGGTGGCCATGACGCTCACCCTGGCGGCAGTCTATGCGCCGGTGGCCTTTACACCGGGTCGTACGGGGCGGCTGTTCGTGGAGTTCGCGCTGACCCTGGCAGGTACGGTCCTTGTGTCCGGTTTCGTTGCGCTCACCTTGTCACCGATGATGTGCTCGCGCCTGCTCAAGCCGCACGGCAAGGGCAACATCATCGGCAATACGATCGAGGCAGGCCTCAATGGCCTGGTGGGTGGCTACAGAGCGGCGCTGCGTTTTGTACTCAGCCAACGCTGGTTGATTCTGCTGCTGTACGCGGCGGTGGCCTACGGGTGTTACTACTTGGTCACCACCATCAAACGTGAACTTGCTCCGACCGAGGATCGAGGCAGCATACTGACCATTATCAACGGGCCCGACGGCGCGTCCCTCGGCTACACGCTCAAGTATGGCGGCCAGCTTGAGCAAATCGCCAAGGGCTTCCCCGAGATCGACCGAGCCTTCGTCATTTCCGGCAACCCGACCGTCGCTCAGGGCATTGCCTTCTGGCGATTGACCGACTGGGATCAGCGAGAGCGCAAGGTCCAGGACCTGATCAAGGAACTGCAGCCCAAGCTGGGTTCGGTCCCAGGGGTGCTTGCGTTCGCTGTGGCCCCAGCCTCGCTTGGGCAACCGGCTCGCGAGCGGCCAATCAATTTCATCATGATGACCACCGAGCCTTACGACAAGCTTGCACGTGCGGTTCAGCCAGTGATTCGCGATTTGCAGCAATGGCCCGGGATGGTCGGTGTGGACAGCGACTTGCGCCTGAACAAACCCGAATTGCGTCTGAACATCGATCGAGACCGGGCCGCCGATGCCGGGGTGCAGGTTGAGAGCATTGGCCGCGCGATCGAGACCATGCTGGGTGGTCGGCAGGTGACTCGGTTCAAGCGTAACGGCGAGCAGTACGACGTCATCGTTCAGCTCGACCCGGCTGCACGCAATTCGCCACAGGACATCGCTTCGATTTTTGTGCGTGGTCGAGGCGATACGATGATCCCGCTCTCCAGTCTGGTGGCATGGAAAGAGGCGGTCGGCCCGCGCGAGCTGAACCACTTCTCGCAGCGCCGGGCGGTGACCGTGACCGCCAACCTCGCACCTGGGACTTCCTTGGGCGAGGCTGTGGAGTATCTGGAAGCGACCGCCCGCAAGCATCTGCCCAGCGGCTACGCGATCGATTACAACGGCCAGACCCGCGAATTCAAGGAGGCAGCTTCATCGCTGGCGCTCACCTTCATCCTTGCGCTGGGATTCATCTACCTCGTGCTCGCGGCTCAGTTCGAGAGTTTCATCGATCCCTTCATCATCATGCTGACCGTACCGCTGGCCATGGCCGGTGCGCTCTGGTTGCTGATCCAGTCGGGCGGCACGCTGAACGTGTACAGCCAGATCGGTCTGATTACGCTGGTGGGCCTGATCACCAAGCACGGCATTCTGATCGTGGAGTTTGCTAACCAGATCCGCGCCGAAGGCAAGGAGCTGCGCGAGGCGGTCATCGAAGCCGCTGCGCTGCGACTGCGGCCCATCCTCATGACCACCGGGGCGATGGTGCTGGGTGCGGTGCCGCTGGCGCTGGCCACCGGTGCGGGGGCCGAGAGCCGGGTGCAGATCGGCATGGTGATTGTGGGCGGCATGACCTTCGGCACGCTGCTCACGCTGTTCGTGGTGCCCACGTTCTATACGCTGCTCACCCGCAAGACGCTGGGCGGCGTGCATGCGGTCGAGCAGGCCGACGATGGGGCAGGGCACGGACATGGCGCTGCGGCCAATGCGCAGGCGGCCGGCGCGCTGCCGCCTGCGGCTGCGCCCACTGTCAGCCCCGCCGCCGGATCGTGACGAGCCTCAGTCTCTGACCGAGCATTGAATGAGACAGATCGTCCTCGACACCGAGACCACGGGCCTGGCGGCTGATCAGGGGCACCGCATCATCGAGATCGGTTGCCTGGAGATCATCAATCGGCGGCTGTCGGGCCGCACCTTGCATCTCTACCTCAATCCCGAGCGTGAAGTCGACGAGGCGGCCACCGAGGTCCATGGGATGACCTGGGACGATCTGCGCGACAAGCCG
>CANHUQ010000204.1 GCA_947463885.1 Burkholderiales bacterium | reverse complement strand
GGCTGCGATCTCGCTGGCTACGCGCATGCCATGGGGGTCCAGGCCGCAGCCGCTTTAGCCTTGAAAGGCGCCGGTGCGCTACGCTTTGCAGGGCCGTCGCAACGGGGCCACATTGAAGGAGAGGGCGCAGTGGGCAGGGCAGGGGCAAGGCACGCAAGGTCACGACGCATGGCGATGCTGGGGATGTTGGTCGTCTTGGCGGGTTGCCAGTCCGGGCGAGGGGTGGGCGTGGCACCCCTCGGGCTTGAGCGGTCGGCGCAGCGTATCCCACTGGTCTTGCCCGAAGCCGCGTTGCAAAACGCCGCGGCCCAGTCATATCAGAGCACGCTTCAACAGGCCCGTGCAGCTGGCGTGCTCGAGACCGATCCGAGCGCGGTCGCGCGGGTGCGTGAGGTGTTCGGGCGTCTGGTGAGCGCCACCGCTGGGTGGCAAACCGATGTATCCGCCTGGCCCTGGGAGGTTCAGGTCGTGCGTGCAGACGACATCGACGCCTGGTGTCTGCCAGGGGGGCGGATGGTCGTCCATTCAGGGGTCCTGACGCGCGCCGGACTGACCGACGACGAGCTGGCCGCCTTGCTCAGTCACGAGATGGCCCATGTACTGCGTGGTCATCCGCGTGAACGCATCGCGCAGCAGTTCGCCCTGGGGGCTTCGGGTGCCGGCACAGGGGCTGTGACGGCAGGCGCGTCGGTCAGTGGCGCTGGGCCATCGGCCCCGCCTGATCTGCGTCCCGATGCCTATTTGCCGACCGTACAGGCCCCATACAGCCGCGCCCACGAGGCCGAAGCCGACCGCATCGGCGTGGAGTTGGCCGCGCGTGCCGGATTCGATCCGCGGGCGGCTCGTTCCATGTGGGGCAAAGTCCAAGGCTTGCCCCAGGCAGGCACGTCCCGTTGGCCAGCGGGTCATCCGGGGCTGTCGTCCAGACTCGACGCGCTCGACATGTATGCCCAGCGGGTCATGCCGCTGTTCGAACAGGCCGCGCGGCCCTGAGCGCTTCGCACGGTTGGCCTGGAACCGGATAGGTGGATGGCATAATGTCGGGTTATTTCAATGTATCCGATTCGACGCTATTGAGTGGATGCCATGCACGCCCGAACGCTCTACGACAAGCTCTGGGACGCCCACGTCGTCCATCAGGAAGAAGACGGCACCTGTCTCGTCTACATCGACCGCCACTTGCTCCATGAAGTGACCAGCCCGCAAGCCTTCGACGGGCTCAAGCTCGCCGGACGCAAGCCCTGGAGGATCTCGGCCAATCTGGCCGTGGTCGATCACAACGTGCCCACCACCGATCGGCGCGCCGGCATCGCCGACCCGATTGCCCGCCTGCAGGTAGAAACCCTGGATGCGAACGCGCGCGACCAGGGCATCACGTACTTCGATATTGCCGATCGGCGCCAGGGCATCGTGCATGTCATCGGCCCCGAGCAGGGTGCCACGCTGCCGGGCATGACCGTCGTCTGCGGCGATTCGCATACCTCCACCCATGGTGCGTTCGCGTGTCTGGCCTGGGGCATCGGCACGTCCGAGGTCGAACTGGCGCTGGCAGCGCAGTGCCTCACGGCCAAGAAGGCGCGCAACATGCGCGTGCTGGTCGAGGGGCCGCTGGCGCGAGGCGTGACGGCAAAAGATGTGGTGCTGGCCGTGATCGGGCGCATTGGCACGGCGGGCGGCACAGGTTTTGCCATCGAATTTGCTGGCTCCACCATCCGTGCGCTCAGCATGGAAGGGCGCATGACGATCTGCAACATGGCCATCGAGGCGGGTGCACGGTCGGGCATGGTCGCGGTGGATGACAACACGATCGCTTATCTGAAAGGTCGGCCGATGTCGCCCACCGGTCCCGACTGGGATCGCGCCGTCGCCTATTGGCGCACGCTTCGCTCCGACGAGGGCGCACGATTCGACGCAGAAATTCGTATCGACGCCACGCAATTGAAGCCTCACCTCACCTGGGGCACATCCCCGGAAATGGTGGTGTCGATCGAGGACCGGGTACCCGATCCCGACAAGGAAAAAGACGCCGTGCGGCGCGAAGGCATGGAGCGCGCGCTGGTTTACATGGGCCTGACCCCGAACACGCCGATGTCCGAAGTGCGCATCGACAAGGTCTTCATCGGCTCCTGCACCAACTCACGCATCGAAGACCTGCGCGATGCGGCAGCGGTCGTCCGCGGCCGTCGACGGGCAGACAACGTGAAACTCGCCATGGTCGTGCCGGGTTCCGGACTGGTGAAGGCGCAGGCCGAGGCCGAGGGGCTTGACCGCATTTTTCGTGACGCTGGGTTTGAGTGGCGCGAGCCGGGCTGCTCGATGTGCCTGGCCATGAATGCCGACAAGCTGGAGCCGGGTGAGCGTTGCGCGTCCACCAGCAACCGCAACTTCGAAGGCCGGCAGGGCGCGGGCGGTCGCACGCATCTGGTCAGCCCGGCCATGGCGGCGGCAGCGGGCATATTCGGCCATTTCGTCGACGTACGTCGGCTCTGAACCCGCATCGCCCCGGACCCACGAGGACTCAAGCATGCAAGCATTCAATGTGGTGCGTGGCATCGTCGCCCCGCTCGATCGCGCCAATGTCGACACTGACGCGATCATCCCCAAGCAATTTTTGAAGTCGATCAAGCGCACCGGGTTTGGACCGAACCTGTTCGATGAATGGCGCTATCTTGATCGCGGCGAGCCCGGCATGAACAATGCCGTGCGCCCGCTGAACCCCGATTTCGCGCTTAATCAGCCGCGCTACAAGGGGGCGTCGGTACTGTTGGCCCGCAAGAACTTCGGCTGTGGCTCGTCACGCGAACATGCGCCCTGGGCCTTGGATGATTACGGTTTTCGCGTGGTCATCGCTCCCAGCTATGCCGACATCTTCTTCAACAATTGCTTTAAAAACGGGTTGTTGCCGGTCATTCTCTCGGAATCAGAAGTCGATCAGCTGTTCCATGCTGTGGCCGCTTTCCCGGGGTTCGAAGCGATCATCGACCTGCCGCGCCAGGTGGTGTCCAGTACCGATGGCTCGCTGTCGTTCGGCTTTCAGATCGATCCGTTCCGCAAAGACTGCCTGCTCAACGGCTGGGACGACATCGGGCTGGTGCTGCGTCATGCCGACCGGATCCGCGAGTTTGAGAGCCGTCGGATGCACGAGCAACCCTGGCTTGGTCATACGCTGGCTGGCTGAGGCTCGCCCGGAGCGCGCAGGCTATCGCGCGCCTCACTTCACTGATTGAGAAAGCCCTGAAGATGAAGATTGCAGTTCTGGCCGGAGATGGCATCGGCCCGGAAATTACCGCGCAGGCGGTTCGGGTCATCGAGGCCCTGGGTCTGGGCATCGGCATGGAAACCGCCCTGGTGGGCGGTGCCGGTTTCGATGCCACAGGCGATCCGCTGCCAGCAGCCACCCTGGAAGTCTGTGAACGGTCCGATGCGATCCTCTTTGGCGCTGTAGGTGGTCCGCAGTACGACGCTTTGCCGCGTGCGCAGCGCCCCGAGCAGGGTCTGCTGCGTTTGCGCAAGCATTTCGACCTGTACGCCAACCTGCGCCCGGCGCTGGTCTATCCCGAGCTCGCCCACGCCTCGTCGCTGCGCCCCGAACTGGTCGAGAACCTCGACCTCCTGATCATTCGCGAACTGACCGGCGATATCTATTTCGGTCAGCCGCGCGGGGTGCGCGTGAATGAAGCGGGTGAGCGCGAGGGTTTTGACACCATGCGCTACACCGAGCCCGAGATCCGGCGCATCGCCATCACTGCGTTTGAGGCGTCGCGCAAGCGCCAGCGGCGGGTCTGCTCGGTCGACAAGGCCAATGTGCTCGAGACCACGCAGTTCTGGCGCGACGTGGTGATCGATGTGCACAAGGCGTATCCCGACGTTGAACTCACGCACATGTACGTGGACAACGCCGCCATGCAGTTGGTGCGCAACCCCAAGCAGTTCGATGTCATGGTGACCGGCAACATGTTCGGCGACATCCTGTCCGATGAGGCCTCGATGCTGACCGGCTCCATCGGCATGCTTCCCTCGGCATCCATCAATGCCAAAGGGTTCGGCATGTACGAGCCTATTCATGGTTCAGCCCCCGACATTGCGGGCAAGGGCGTCGCTAATCCGCTCGCCACGATCTTGTCAGCGGCCATGCTTCTGCGGCATTCGCTCAACCAGGAAGACGCCGCCAGGCGGATTGAGGCGGCCGTCCGGAAGGTTCTCTCGCAGGGCTTACGGACTGCTGATATCACCGAAGCGGGCTGCAAACAGGTGGGCACAGTTGCCATGGGCGACGCGGTGCTCGCTGCACTCTGAGTCTGCAGTTCGCGGAAGGAATGGTCATGATGAAGGTGGGTTTGGTGGGGTGGCGCGGCATGGTGGGGTCTGTCCTCATGCAGCGCATGCGCGAAGAGGGCGATTTCCCCCTGTTCGAGCCGGTGTTTTTCAGCACCTCGAATGCAGGCGGGCCGGCACCCATGGGTGGCGGGCGGCTGGTGTCGGCCGATGACCTGAGCGCTCTGGGCAAGATGGACGTGATCGTCACCTGCCAGGGCAGTGACTGGACGAAGGCCGTCTATGGGCCGCTGCGCAGTGCGGGTTGGAAGGGTTACTGGATTGATGCGGCGAAAACCCTGCGCATGCAGGACGATGCGGTCATCGTGCTCGATCCGGTCAACCGCAAGGTCATCGATCAGGCGCTCTCAAACGGGGTGCGCGACTACATCGGCGGCAATTGCACCGTGAGTCTCATGCTCATGGCGATGGGCGGGCTCTTCAAGCACGACCTCATCGAATGGGTGTCTGCCATGACGTATCAGGCGGCTAGTGGTGCCGGCGCACAAAACATGCGCGAGCTGCTTGAGCAAATGGGTGCCTTGCATGCTTCAGTGGCCACCGAGCTGGCCGATCCGGCCAGTGCCATTCTGGACATTGACCGCAAGGTCACTGAAACCATGCGCGCATCGGCGTTGCCGACCGCCAATTTTCGTGGCGTGCCGCTCGCAGGCAGCCTGATTCCCTGGATCGACGTACCAGTCGACCACGGCCAGAGCATGGAAGAGTGGAAGGGCGGCGCCGAGTGCAACAAGATCCTGGGCCGCCCGGCATTCCGGTCGCCTGGCAGTGTGCCGATTGACGGCTTGTGTGTCCGGATTGGCGCCATGCGGTGTCACAGCCAGGGTCTGACCATCAAGCTTCGGCGCGATGTGCCGATCAACGAGATCGAGTCCATGCTGGCTGCAGGTAACGATTGGGTCGACGTCGTGCCCAATGAACGCGAGGCCAGCGAGCATCGGCTGTCGCCGGCTGCGGTGACGGGAACGCTGAAGGTGCCGGTGGGTCGACTGCATACGCTGGCCATGGGCTCGCAGTATCTGGGCGCGTTTACGGTGGGTGACCAGCTGTTGTGGGGCGCTGCCGAGCCTCTGCGTCGGATGCTGCGGATCCTGATCGAGCGGTAACGATGGCTGCGCAGCTTGACAATTATCTTGAGCTTGATCGCTTAAGTCATTGATGGGAAGATCAAAACTTATGTCTGGAATCAGGAGGCTGCTGTGAGGTCAACAGGTTCGCTGCGCCACACCGCGCCCTCCCGCCCATCGACTGGCTGGGGTGGTCGACCCCGCACGCTGGTGGTGGCCCTGTGTCTGGCACTGGCGCCCTTGTCAGGCCCGGCCTATTCGGCCGGTCTGGGCCGACTGACCGTCCAGAGTGCACTGGGTCAGCCCCTGCGCGCCGAGGTTGAGGTCACCTCGCTCAGTCGAGAAGATGCGCAGTCCCTGGCGGCCAAGCTGGCTTCCCCCGATGCGTTTCGGCAAGCTGGCCTTGAATACAACCCGGCGTTGAACGGTCTGCGGTTTGCCATCGAACCACGTGGCGAGCGCACGTTTCTCAAGATCACCTCGAATCAGCCGATCAACGAGCCGTTCGTGGACATGCTGGTCGAGTTGAGTTGGGCTTCGGGCAAGTTGCTGCGCGAATACACCTTTTTGCTCGATCCGCCCGAGGGGCGGGCTGCTGCGACGCCTCAGGCCAATGCAGCCGCGCGGATGGCCGAACCTACTGCACCCGTGGCGGCGCCCGCGGTGGCACCCCGCGCCAGTGCACGCGCGCCCGCACAGGCTGCGCCGCGGCCTCGGGCGGTCGCTCCGGATACGCCCACAGCTGAGCCGGCCCCCGCCGGCGCTGCGGCAGCGGGTTCGGTCGATGTGCGTCGGGGTGACACGCTCGGTCGTATTGCCGGCACCGTGCGCCCGGATGGGGTCAGTCTGGAGCAGGCGATGGTTGCGATCTACCGCGCCAATCCGTCCGCGTTCATGGGTAATCTGAATTTGCTGCGTGAGGGATCTCGTCTTGATATCCCTGACCCCGCGCGCATGTCCGCCATTGCGCCCGCTGAGGCCGGCCGAGAAGTGCGGATGCAGGCGACCGATTTCAACAGTTATCGCAGTCGGCTTGCCCAGGCCGTGCCCAAGGTCGATGCGCCCCGTGCAGGGCAGACCGCCAGCGGCGCGGTCAGCGGCCAGGTACAAGACAGCGCGCGTGCGGAAACCGGCGATCGACTGTCGCTCTCCAAGCCGGCAGCCGGCGCGGGTGGTGCGGCAGGCGGCGCCGTGGGTGCAAAGTCAGGCGCAAGCGCGGTCGAGCAGTCGGTGGCCCGCGATGCGGCTGTCAAAGAGTCTGAGGCGCGCATTGCCGAACTGGAAAAGAACGTCCAGGACCTGCGCAAGCTGTTGGATCTGCGTAACCGTTCCATGGCCGACATGCAGCGCGAGCTCGAGTCTTCGCGTGGCGCACAGGCGGCTGTGAGCGGTGCGGTGGCGGGTGCAGCGGCGCAAGCCGGTGCTGCAAAAGATCAGTCGACATCTGCGCCGGCGAGTACGCCAGCGACGGCGTCAACGTCAGGCGGTTCACCCGCGATGCCACCGTCGGTGGCAGCGCCTGCAGCCTCTACAAGCATGTCGGAAGCGGCCGGGGCTAAACCCGAGCCGGTGAGTCCGGCGTCTCCAAGTGCCGGTGCGGCGCCCGCCGCTGGTGGCGCCGAGGCTGCTGCAGATCGTTCCGCCCAGCCGTCTGAAGGTGCAGTGCCTGTGCCGCCCGCAGCCGCAGGCAGCAAGCAGCCCTCCGCATCATCGGAGCCCGTTGCGCAGCCCGGTCTGATTGACGACCTGCTTGAAAATCCGCTGCTCCTGCCTGGACTCGGTGGTATCGCGGCACTGGGTGCCGGC
>CANHUQ010000203.1 GCA_947463885.1 Burkholderiales bacterium | reverse complement strand
TCAAGGTGGCTCAGACCCAGGCCGCCGAACCGCTCGGGAATGACGATCCCCAGAAATCCCATCTCGGACAGCCCTTTCCAGAGCCGAGCATCATGCTTGTGATCGGAATCCATGACTGCGCGGACTGCGGTGCTGGGGCATTCGGCGGCCAGGAATCGGCGCGCCTGCTCGGCCAGCGCTTTTTGCTCAGCCGAAAAATCGAAGTTCATGAGGGTCTCCCTTTTTTCTTATTCAGGAATGGCCGATCGACAGCAGATTGTCCACTGGCCGATAGAGCGCTTCCAGGTAAGCAACGTCTTCAGGCTCGAGTGTAATCTCGGTGGCCGCGATCAACTGTTCGATTTGCTCGACCTTCGATGCCCCCACCACCGGCGCCACCACCCCGGGCTTGCTCAGCAGCCAGGCGAGCGAGATCTGCGCAGGGGTTTTGCCGTATTTGGCAGCGACCTCAATCACTCGGTCGGCAATCGGAAAAACCGCTTCGCCGCGATACAAGCCTTCGGTTCGAGCACGGTCGCGTCCCTTCGAACGCGATGTTGACCCAGCCTCGAAACCTCCCTGGTATGCGCCTGCAAGGATGCCGCGCGCCAGCGGCGACCAAGGCGTGAGCGCCACACCCGACTGAATGCAGTAAGGATTCATTTCGCGCTCTTCTTCCCGATACACCAGGTTGTAGTGGTTTTGCATCGAGACGAAGGGTGTCCAGCCATTCATGCGAGCGGTCAGCTGCAGCTCGGCAAACTGCCACGCGAACATCGAGGAACCACCCAGATACAGCACCTTGCCGGCCTTGACCAGATCATGCAGAGCCTCGAGCGTTTCTTCGATCGGCACCCCGGCGTTGCCGGGCACGCCGTGAGGATGCCGATGGATGACCAGATGGTCGATGTAGTCCACCCCCAGACGCTGCAGGCTGGCGTTGACACCCTCCATGATGTGCTTGCGCGATAGCCCGCTCTGATTCGCCCCTTTGCCCATCGCCATGGCCACTTTGGTGCCGAGCACGTATTGGTCACGCGGAAGCAATTCGCGCAGCAGTTGACCGACCACCCGCTCGGTCGCACCCAGGCCATAAATGTCAGCCGTATCGAAGTAGAAGAGCCCCTTGTCGATCGCCGCCTTGAAGATCGGTCGGGCCTGATCGGGTCCGAGCGTCCAGTCGCCCTGGTGCCCCCGCCCCGGTTCACCGAAGTTCATGGTGCCCAGGCACAGCCTGGAAACCTTCATGCCGCATTGGCGGCCAAGCTGTACGGAAGAAAGCATGGGATGTCTCGCGAGCGTTTTATGTTGTGTCGGCAGATGCGCTGCCGTCTCAATCGTAGCAGCCCAAGGGTGTCGTGCCTAACGCTGGCCGAAGGCGATCGTGCCGAATACATCCTTGAATTCGCGAGGTTGTGAGCGCCAATATTGGTGCGGAACGCTTACGCTGGCGCCCAGCGCTGCCGCCGCATGCCACGGCCAGCGGGGGTTCCACATCAGACCGCGTGCCAGGGCGACTAAATCAGCGGCGCCCGATGCAAGGATCGATTCGGCCTGCGCTGGCTCCGTGATCAGTCCGACCGCCATGACCGGAATATTCACAGCTTCGCGAATACGCTGCGCAAAGGGCACTTGATAGCCCGGTCCGAGCACAATTTTTTGCTGCGGGGAAATGCCTCCCGAAGACACATCGATCCAGTCGCAGCCGCGCTGTGCCAGTTCGCGAGCAAAGACGATGGTCTGATCGATGTCCCAGCCCCCCTCCAGCCAGTCGGTCGCAGATACGCGCACGCCCAGAGGCTTGTCCTGCGGCCAGACAGCCCGCATCGCTTCGAACACTTCGAGCGGAAAACGCATTCGGTTTTCCAGGCTGCCACCCCAACGATCGTTGCGCCGGTTGGCTACGGGCGAGAGGAATTCGTGCAGGAGATAGCCGTGCGCGGCATGCAGTTCGATCGCGTCCAGGCCCAGGACGGCGGCGCGCCGGGTAGTGTCGGTAAAGCGCAGCCGCAGGGCTGCAAGCCCCGCCTCATCCAGGGCAGTGGGGGGCGCTTCGCCAGGCAGATGTGGCACGGCCGACGGCGCAACCGGCTGCCAACCGCCTGCCTCGGGTGCCACCAGTTGTCCGCCTTCCCAGGGGCGCCCACTCGAGCCTTTGCGCCCGGCATGGCCGATCTGCAAGGCGATCGGCATTGATCCCATCGTCCTGACCGCCTTCAGGACTGCGCCCAGAGCAGCCTGGGTTGGGTCATCCCATAAGCCCAGGCAGCCCGGCGTGATGCGACCCTCAGGTTCGACCGCTGTCGCTTCAATCATGAGCAGGCCGGCGCCGGACATGGCCAACTGACCCAGATGCGCCAAGTGCCAGTCGGTGGCGCGCCCCTGGTCCGCCGAGTACTGGCACATGGGCGAGATCACAATCCGGTTGGGCATGCGCAGGCCGCGCAGCGCAAACGGGCTGAACAGCTGTGGGCCACCTGCCCCCGGAGTGGTCTGTGAAGGGACGGCGGACGGGGCGGCTGGCGACATGACGGTGACCTGGGAGAAGTTCAGAACGAAGAGGTTCAGTGCAATTCGGTGCAGAGCAGGGACTTGAAAACCGATGGACTTATCCACAGTTGGGTTGGGAGCCCGATTGTAGGCAGGCTGGCGATCCCCATGGGTCGCGCCGCATTTCAACCAAACACCTTCAGGTCAAACCATGCGACTCGACAAACTTACCACCCAGTTTCAGCAGGCTCTGTCCGATGCGCAAAGCCAGGCGCTGAACAACGATCATCAGTACATCGATCCGCTGCATCTGCTGGCGGCTGTCATCGGGCAGCCCGAAGGGTCGGGCAGAGCCTTGCTCGAGCGTTCAGGGGTCCGTGTGCCTTCGCTCAAGACTGCGGTCGATGCGGCCATCAAGAGAATTCCCCAGGTATCGGGCACGGGCGGTGATCTGCAAGTGGGCCGTGAAACCGTTGCCCTGCTGAACCTTGCGGAAAAAGAGGCCAATCGGCGCGGTGATCAGTACATCGCGACCGAGATGTTCCTGCTCGCTCTGACTGAGGACAAGGGCGAGGCAGGTCGGCTGGCCCGCGACGCCGGGCTGGATCGCAAGTCGCTGGAGTCGGCCGTGGATGCGGTGCGTGGCGGGCAATCAGTGGGAAGCGCTGAAGCCGAGGGGCAGCGTGAGGCACTCAAGAAGTACACCATCGATCTGACTGAACGTGCGCGCGCCGGCAAGCTTGACCCGGTGATCGGGCGCGACGACGAAATCCGTCGCACGATCCAGATCCTGCAGCGTCGCACCAAGAACAATCCGGTGCTGATTGGCGAGCCAGGTGTCGGCAAGACTGCCATCGTCGAGGGCCTGGCTCAGCGCATTGTCAACGGCGAAGTGCCCGACACCCTGAAGGACAAGCGCGTGCTGTCGCTCGACATGGCGGCCTTGCTGGCCGGCGCGAAGTTCCGTGGCGAATTTGAAGAGCGACTCAAGGCGGTTCTCAAGGACATCGCTGCCGATGAAGGTCGCACCATCGTCTTCATTGACGAGCTCCACACCATGGTGGGCGCAGGCAAGGCCGAAGGCGCCATGGACGCGGGCAACATGCTGAAGCCCGCGCTTGCGCGCGGAGAGCTGCACTGCGTGGGTGCCACCACCCTGGACGAATACCGCAAGTACCTCGAAAAGGATGCAGCACTCGAGCGGCGTTTCCAGAAGGTGCTGGTGGGAGAACCCAGCGTGGAGGCCACCATCGCCATCCTGCGCGGACTGCAGGAACGCTACGAGTTGCACCACGGCATTGAGATCACCGACCCGGCAATCGTTGCAGCCGCCGAGCTCTCGAATCGGTACATCACCGATCGCTTCCTGCCCGACAAGGCGATTGACCTCATCGATGAGGCGGCTGCCCGCATCAAGATGGAAATCGATTCAAAGCCTGAGGTCATGGACAAGCTCGACCGCCGCATGATCCAGCTCAAGATCGAGCGCGAGGCGGTCAAGAAGGAAACCGACGAGGCCTCTCGCAAGCGTCTCGAACTGATCGAGCAGGAAATCTCCCGCCTGGAGCGCGAATACGCCGATTTCGACGAGATCCTGAAAGCCGAAAAAGCGGCGGTGCAGGGTAGTGCAGCGATCAAGGCCGAGATCGACAAGCTGCGTGCCCAAATGACTGACCTGCAGCGCAAGGGTCAATTCGACAAGGTGGCCGAGATTCAGTACGGACGGCTTCCCGAACTTGAGGGGCGGCTGGCCAAGGCGCATGCGGCCGAGCAGGGTGCCACCGGCGCATCCGGCGAAGGGTCTCGTCCGCGACTGCTGCGCACGCATGTGGGTGCCGAGGAAATCGCGGAAGTGGTCTCGCGCGCCACGGGCATCCCGGTGTCCAAGATGATGCAGGGTGAGCGTGAAAAGCTGTTGGCCATGGAAGACAAGCTGCACGAACGTGTCGTGGGTCAGGATGAAGCCGTCAGGCTTGTGGCCGATGCCATTCGACGCTCGCGTGCCGGCCTGGCCGATCCGAACCGCCCATACGGATCGTTCCTGTTTCTGGGGCCGACCGGGGTGGGCAAGACCGAGCTGTGCAAGGCCCTTGCGATGTTCCTCTTCGATTCCGAGGAGCACATGATTCGGATCGATATGTCCGAGTTCATGGAAAAGCACTCGGTGGCCAGGCTGATTGGGGCGCCTCCCGGGTACGTCGGCTATGACGAAGGCGGCTATCTCACCGAGGCCGTCCGCCGCAATCCATACAGCGTTATCTTGTTCGACGAGGTGGAGAAGGCGCACCCGGATGTCTTCAACGTGCTGTTGCAGGTGTTGGACGATGGCCGCATGACCGATGGCCAGGGGCGCACGGTTGACTTCAAGAACACGGTGATCGTCATGACCTCGAATCTGGGGTCGCACGAGATCCAGCGCATGTCGGCCGACAAGGTCGATCCCGATCTGATCAAGGAAGCGGTGATGGGCGAGGTCAAGCAGCACTTCCGGCCCGAGTTCATCAACCGTATCGATGAGATCGTGGTGTTCCATGCATTGGCCGCAGACCATATCCGTTCGATTGCGCGGATCCAGTTGCGTCGTCTGGAGGGGCGTCTTGGCGAACGCGAACTGTTGCTCACGGTGACCGAGCGTGCGCTCGATGAAATCGCGAAAGTTGGTTTTGATCCGGTGTTTGGGGCCAGGCCACTGAAGCGGGCGATACAGCAGCACATTGAAAATCCCGTGGCAAGGGCGATTCTCGAAGGCAAGTTCGCGCCCAAGGATGTTGTGCCGGTGGATTTCGACAACGGGCAGTTTGTCTTTCAGCGCACGGTGCATTGAGGCATAGATCGGTCGGTGCGGGCGTGTGGCACAATCCGCCGCCCCGCCTGACCGAATGCCGCGATGAGTGCTGACCTCAACCTGAGCGGTGCCCGCTCGCAGCCTGAATCAACTTCCGATCACGTGAGTGCGTTCGGCACCACCGATCGGGGGCGCCTGGACGACTCAGCCGAGCGCAGAGTTCGCGCACAGTTGGCCACTGAACTTGCCGTACGCATCCGGCAAATCGAGGCGGCCGTGGATCTGATGGATGGTGGCGCCACAGTTCCATTCATTGCGCGGTATCGCAAGGAAGTCACAGACGGGCTGGACGACACGCAGTTGCGACTCATTGAAGAGCGTCTGGCCTATCTGCGCGAGTTGGAGGCACGACGAGGCGTCATCCTGTCCAGCATTGCCGAACAGGGCAAGCTCTCCCCCGAGCTTGAAAGCGCAGTGGTCCTGGCGGGCACCAAGCAGGCGCTAGAAGATTTGTATCTACCCTTCAAGCCGCGCCGGCGCACCCGTGCACAGGCCGCGCGCGAAGCAGGTCTGGAACCGCTGGCCGATGCCCTGCTTGCCGATCGTTCACTCGATCCGAAAGTGTCGGCCGCGCTCTATCTCAATGCCGACCAGGGCGTCGCAGACGTGAAGGCTGCGCTCGACGGTGCGCGCGACATCCTGGCCGAGCGCTTCGCCGAACAGCCTGAGGTGCTCGCATCGTTTCGTGCGTTCCTCTGGGAAGAGGGCCAGCTCACTGCAAAGCGGGTGGATGGCGTCGTGGCTGATGCCGAGAAGTTTCGCGACTACTTCGATCATGCAGAGCCGTTGCGTGCGGTGCCCGCGCATCGGGCACTGGCTTTGTTTCGAGGCCGTCAGCTTGGCGTGCTCACGCTGACGCTTGGGTTGGGCCCCGAGCGTGAGGCACAGGTGCCACATCCGTGTGTCCTGCGACTGGCAGGCTTGGTGGGCTTGGCGTCAGTGCTAACGGGTGCTGCCGCGCAGCCGGCCGACCCTTGGCTGGCGGATGTGCTGCGCTGGTGCTGGCGTGTGCGTCTGCACATGCATTTCGAAAGCGAGCTCTTTGGGCGTCTGCGTGACGAGGCACATGCCGAGTCGATTCGCGTGTTTGCCGCAAACCTGAAGGATCTGCTGCTGGGGGCGCCCGCAGGGCCACGCGCGGCGATCGGACTGGACCCGGGGCTGCGCACTGGCGTGAAGCTCGCAGTAGTGGATGCAACCGGAAAGTTGCTGGAGACCGCCACGATCTTTCCCCATGAGCCACGCCGTGATTGGGATGGCTCGATTGACGCGCTGGCCAAGCTTGCTGCGCGTCATCAGGTTGCCTTGCTCGCGATCGGCAACGGGACTGCTTCGCGTGAGACGGATCGGTTGGCAACAGACCTGATTCGCCGGCATCCCGAACTCGCCTTGCGCAAGGTGATGGTCTCGGAAGCCGGTGCGTCGGTCTACTCTGCATCGGCGCTGGCCGCGCGCGAGTTTCCAGAGGTCGATGTCAGTCTGCGCGGCGCGGTGTCGATTGCCCGGCGCTTACAGGATCCTTTGGCGGAGTTGGTGAAGATCGACCCGAAGTCCATCGGTGTGGGTCAATACCAGCACGACGTCGACCAGCGTGCGCTTGCGCGCAGCCTGGATGCGGTCGTTGAAGACTGCGTGAACGCGGTGGGCGTGGACCTGAACACCGCATCGGTGCCTCTGTTGGCGAGGGTTTCAGGCCTGACGACGGCGGTGGCTGAGCGCATCGTTGCGCACCGCGATGCACGCGGCCGATTTGCCAATCGCCAGGCCTTGCGGGATGTTCCCCGGTTGGGCGACAAGACTTTCGAGCAGGCGGCCGGGTTCTTGAGGATCCGAGACGGTGACAATCCCCTGGACGCATCGTCCGTGCACCCTGAAGCCTATGCAGTCGTCCAGCGCATTCTGGAG
>CANHUQ010000202.1 GCA_947463885.1 Burkholderiales bacterium | reverse complement strand
GGCCGATGCGTAGGTCAATTTTCCGGGCTTTGCGCGCGCCAAAGCAATCAGCTCTGCAACCGTCTTGACCCCCAAGCCATTGCGTGCAACCAGTACCGAGGGCGCATAGGCCACTGCAGCGACCGGGATGAAGTCGTTGGCAATGCTGAACCCAGGCGTGCGCTTGAGCGCCGCATTCATGTTCAGCGCCGAGGTGGTCAGCGCCAGCGTGTAGCCATCGGGCGTGGCTTTGGCCACGGTATCGGCACCGATCGCGCCACCGGCGCCCGGCTTGTTCTCCACCACGAAAGGCTGACCCAGCGTGGACTGCAGGCTGGTCCCCATGAGCCGGGCGGCGATATCGACCAGCCCGCCTGCCGGCCAGGGCACGACCAGACGGACCGGTTTGTCGGGGTAGTCCTGGGCGTGCGCGCAGGGCAGGGCGGCAGCGGTGAGCAGGGACAGTGCGCAGATTGACGACCGAACGAGACGATTCATGGCGAGGGTTCCTGTGAAATGTCAGCAGACTGGGCCGAGCGTGCGTCTGCCGATGAGATTGCCGATGAGACTGCCTAAGGACTCAACGGATCACATAGATCGGGCTCGACCAGATCAGATGACCGTCTTCCTGCGTCACGCACACATAGAGTGCGTTGTCGTCCGGTGCATGCAAAGGAATACGGCGCGAAATACGGGCCTGAAGATGAGGGTTCTCATCAGGCAGACGGAACACCCGAATCTGCCGCCGAATGCCGCCGGCCTCAAAGACCCGATCCTCGCAGCCGATGTCAGCGATGTTGATCTCGCATTGCACCAGCGGGGTCTCGATGCGCAGCACACCCGCCTGTGAGTCTGTGAGCCAGGCGTCGAAGCCGCCAAACCCGCCTGTCGTGAGTGCGCTCCATTGCAGCGCAGTGGGGCTGGTTTGGACGATCTGCTTGTCGAGGTTCCACTGATTGATCGGCACGATGCGCTCGAACTGATTACCTGTCAGGCTGCAGCCGCCATCCCAAACGGTCTGCCGCCCCCTTCCGCGATATTCAGACCCTTCCCAGATCACTCGGATGCGACGACCCAATTCGCGCTCGCTGTAGGGGCGCCAGGTCTCCAGAACCTCCAGCCGGTTGCGCAGCTCAATGCGTTCGATGGGCGCAGAGGCGACCGCGTGTATCTGCAGTTCCAGTGAGGCGTCGCTGCACTGAACGATGTCACCCATGATGGCCGATCGCACCGTGGTGGTTTCGCCTGCCTGCAGATAAGGGTCGGTCTCATGGCGCTGCGCGTCGGTGTCGAAGTGCGCCTGCACATCCAGCAGCATCCGGCAGCCGGTCGTGGCGTAATGGTGCCGCTTGCGCAGCGCATCGAAAATCGCCTCGCGGGTCAGATCACGGGCCAGCAGGCAGGACAGTCCGCCGTAGGCTCCGAACAATGAGGCGCCCGGGTGGCTTGCGCCGTGCCGCCCCTTGTGACCGTCGGAGTTGGCGAGGATCCCGATGCGATAGCCCTGTTCCATCGCATCGTGCACCAGCCACTCGAAGGTGCCCCAATCGGAATGAACCTCCACGGATCGTTCGATGCGCAGGTCGTGCGCCATCTTGATGTCCGCGTAGCGTCCGCCGATATGCGCAAAGACCACGCAGTCCTCGTCCTTCAGCGCATCGAACAAGTCTGCGGCACTGTTGGCATCGCTTGCAAGATCGGACAGATCATCGAGCAGCGCATGCGAGGAGCGATGAATCGTGCGCCCCTCATGCATGAACATGACGTTGCGATCACCGCCCAGGCCGGTGTTGCCGGACCATTCATACCCCGGATACATCACGAAGCGGCCGTTCTCGTTGAACTCGGCTGTAAGGCGGTTCAGTTGTTCCCAGAAGGGCGTGGTGATCTGAAAGTCATTGCCCTGGTGGCTCATCACATCCAGGAACGCCCGATCGCGCGCGAACTCGATCAGTTCACGCGCAGAGTTGGTCCCGATGGTTTCTTCGGACTGCCCGTGCAGGTCAGCCCAGTAGTGCAGCAGCGGGGCATCCGCGGCAATCTGCAACGGGTTGCTGATGCACAGACGGGCTCCCGAGGCATCAAAGATCTCGATACGCACATCCCCCGGTTCATGGACCGTCAAGTGTTCGATGCTGCGTGCATGCTCGCCCCGACGCATCTCGATCGTCGCGGGCAGTCCCTTGATGGACCGATTGGCTCGCAGCGTGAACACGCCATCCACTTGGTCGCTGGGGTTGCCCCATTTGTCCTCACCCTTGAATCCCAGACGAAAGGGCTGACCCACGGTGCGCAGCGTCGGGACGATCGCTTTCCAGATGACTGGCGGGCCCGCCACGACCGCGATGGTGGGCTGCACCGGCAATTCGGTGTAGTGGTAGGTGGCGAACGGGTCGGCCAGCACCCGGAATTCGAAGGTTGGCTCGCAGAAGGTCTGCACCCGCATGCCGGGTGAGCCCTGCGAGCGGTCACCGAACCGGATCGTGATGGTGTCGCCCTCGCGCAAGAACCCGCGAATGACGCGAATGAACAGCGTCTTGTCCCAAGGCCGGATATTGCGCTTGCCGTCGTACTGCACCTCAAGCACCGCGCCATTGGATGCTGTCACGGTGGTGTAGTTCGCCGCACTGGGGTCGCTCCATTGCGGTCGCCCCATATCGCTGGCAAAGCGGTGCACCACCTTGAGCGAGCCGGTGTCGTCGATCCCGAAATAGCCGGCGGTATAGACCAGCGTGAAGGATTGAAAGGAGCCCGCCTCGAAGCGGCCTTCAGGCGAGATGGACGCGCTGCCCATGCGTTCAGGCAGGTAGTGAGCATGCTGCATGGCGTGTCTCCGTGATTTGTATCGTGGGCTGTCATGCCCGGGCTGGACGGGGTGTGTGGGCGGCCGGGTCTATCCGACCCGGCGCGCGAGCGCGTCTGCCACGTTGACCGTGCTATTGACCTTGAAGGCGAACTCGTAAGTGTCTGCGTGAGCGCAATACAGGGCGTATTCCAGCGGCGTGCCATCGGCGTCATACGACACCCGCTGCAAAGCGATGATGGGTGTGGAGGGCGGCATCCGCAGCAGCTTTCGCATGTCTGCAGTGGAGGCCTGGGCGCGGATCGAGATCTCTGCATGGTCGACCGGCCGCTTCAGGCGCGCTTCCAGGATCTGATACGAGGTTTGGCTCGCCGCCTGCTCGCGGGTGACCTTGCCCACGATCGGAGCCAGATAGACCCAGGCGACTGCAAACGGTTCGCCCTGGCGGCTGTACAGCCGCTTCCAACTGACCAGGGGTTGATCGCCGCAGCGCAATCGGGTGGTCACATCGGGGCTTGGGACGCTGATCGAAAACTCCAGCAGGGTGATCTCAGGATTCACCCCACGGGCGACCAGTTCGTCGTAAAAGCCGCGCACATCGGCTAGCGCGTGCCGAACCGGCGGGGCGGTCACATACGTGCCTTTGCCCTGTCGACGCACCAGCAAGCCTTCATTGACCAGCTGAATGACCGCCTGGCTCGCCGTAATGCGCGAGACCCCATAGCGCTTCATCAGCTCGGGTTCGGTCGGTATCCGATCGCCCTGTGCATAGTTTCCGGCCGCGATGGCATCGCGCAACTGCTGAGCCAACTGCCGATGCAGGGCAATCGGGCTGTTCCGATCGAGGCGCGGGGCAGCCTTCACTCGTCAAGCAATTCCGGGTTGTTGACGAGCGCAAGCGCACCGAAATCTCGCTCGCCATGGCCGGCCTGGGCTGCAGCCTGGTAGTACTCAAGCACCGTGCGAGCCGTGCGACTCGGTGTGCCCAGCGCATCAGCCATCGCGATCACGAGTTGATAGTCCTTCAGTGCCGCGGACAACCGGAAGTAGGGGCTGAAGTCGCCCTGAAATGCCTTGGGAATAAAGATGTTTTGCAGCGGCCAGCTGTTGGCTGCCGTCTGTGGCAGGGCTTCGCAGAAAATGTCCAGATTGGCGCCAGCCTGCTTAGCCATCGCATACGCCTCGGAAATCAGGGCTCCATATCCGCAGGACAGCAAGTTGTTGGCGAGCTTGATCGCCTGGCCGGCGCCGATGGGCCCGCAGTAGTCGATCTTGCTGCCAATCATCGAGAGCAACCAGCCGACGCTGTCGCAGGTGTTGCGGTCACCGGCTGCAAACAGTTGCAGTTCGCCCGCGGCGGCGGCGGTCGGCCCCTTGCCGACCGGGCAGTCGATGAATCGGATGTTCCGTGCGCTCAGTTTGGCTGCGATCTCGCGCACCGTGTCGATGCCATCGGTCGACATGCTGATCACGGTCGCGTGAGGGGTCAGGCCCTCGATGAGGCCGTCTGTTCCCAGCACGACTTGTTTAGAGATCGCTGGTGTGGGCAAGGAAGTCAGGACGATGTCACTCACTTCGGCCAGGGCTCGAGGCGATGCCATGCGCGTGGCGCCAGCAGCCAGCAGAGGCGCCATGGCCTGGTCATTGGGGTCACAGACAGCAAGCTGCCCGTGCTTCTTCAGGATGTTCATCGCCATCCCGCCGCCCATCAGACCCAGACCAATAAAGCCGATCCGAGTGTTCGAGGGATGGATAGCGCGCCTGTCTTCACTCATTTGGGTTCATCCCGCTGATGCACAGACGTGTGGAGCGTCAGTACGTGCAAAAACGCCAGGCGTTCATCCTGGTCGAGACGCTAGCATAACGTTATATAACGTTATGAACAATCCGACAGTACGTTCACCGCTCTTCACCAGGTCATTGGTGACCTGGCCGAGCAACCACGGGACTTCAGGAGCGCTGTTTGCGCCACGAATCCTTCACGCGGATCTTGTCTCCGTGGAAGGTGAACAGATCGCAGCCATCGACCTCGATGCGCTGTCCGTCGCTCGCTCGCGTCCCAACGAAGGTCCACTCGGAAACGCCCCGCCGGCCAGCCACGACATGGCGCGCACGCGTCCATTGCGCATCGGGAAAGTCGGCCCAGGCTTTCATGAAGCCATTGCGCACGGCTTCGCGGCCGATGTATCGCGTGCCGCAAGCATCCGGCCCAGCTGATGTGTGAAACACACAGTCGTCGGACATGCAGGCCATCAGCGCCTCAATGTCATGTCGGCTCCACGCCTGCGCAAACGCCTCCAGCAGATTGACATCGACCGTGGGCTGTACCAGCGCCTCTGTCAGAAACTGTTCCATCGCTGCTTCGAGCGTCGCACAGGCCTCGCCACCCGGCAGCGTCGAGTCCTGCAGCACGATTGGCGACGAACGATCATAAAAGTGAGGTTTACCGGGCACGAAGTAGTGCCGCATGCCCAAGCCGGCACGTGCAGCGCTTGACGCAAGAGCCGTGGCGCGCGAAGGGATCGAGGGCAGGTCGTGTTCGCCAGTAAAGATCAAGATCGGCGGCAGTCCACGCCCACCGTGCACGTAGTACTCGGCATCCTCGGGTTCCATGCCGGCTGACAGGCACACTAGCGCAGCAGCCGGTACACCTAGGGCAAAGATCGCGTAGGCCGAGGCAAATCCGCCAGCGGAAAAGCCACCCATGGCGATTCGGTCAGTGTCGATGTTCCAGCGGGTTGCATGGGCCTCGATGAAGCGAAATGCTTGCGCCACATCGGTCCACGCTGCCTCGACGCCGTACAGCAGCTCTTCTGCGCTGGCGGGCGGCAAGCCCAGCAGGTTGCGCACCCAATCGATGCGACCCCGCTGCACCTCGTGCCTGTTGCGCTTGATGGGCAAGGCGAGCGGGGCAGGGCGCTCCTGCGTCAGCCGATATCCGATGGAAAAGCACACATAGCCGCGGGCGGCGAAGCGCTCGCAATATTCATGCACTGGCGTGTTGTGCGAGCCGTCCTGCTCGAATTCATCGCGATCCTTGGCGCCACGGTGGTAAGCGCCACCGTGGGAAAGGACTAAGGCCGGGCGCCCCGCGACGGGCGCATCACCTGGGGGCAGATACACATCCATCCGCAACGGGCGCACACCAGGCTGGTCCGTGCCATGGCCGATCGCGCCCTCTCCATAGGGCACATCGCGCTCTATGCGGATCGCTGCCAGCGAGGCGTTCGTCATGTCGTTCATCGGTCGTCCTTTCCAGCGTGCAGTCAGTTGATCGCGGCGCCCGCACTGCGCGCCAATTCAGCGAAGTTCCAGCCATTCCGCCGAAACTGTGCACGCGATTGGTCAACGCTGGTGGCAGGTTGCACGGGAAATGAACCTGCCATGAGCCGGTCAGAACAAGCTGCCCTGGCGCGTATCAGGCTCCCGGGCCCGCTTGGTCCGCTTGCCCGTCGAGGGCAGACCGCTCTTTCGCGAGCCATGCTTTTGCTGAATAGCTCCGGCCTCTCGATGTGCCTCACCGGTCTGGCGCAAGCCATAAAGCTGTTCTTTTGCCCAGGCCAGTGCGCTGCGTTCATCGACGATCGGCTTAGGGTACGCGGCGCTGCCGAACTCCGGTATCCACTGTCGGATGTAGTGGCCCTGAGGATCCTGATCGAGCGCTTGTTTGGCGGGCGAGTAGATCCGCAAGGTGTTGATGCCGGTGGTGCCCGATTGCATCTGCATCTGGCTCCAGTGAATGCCCGGTTCAAAGTCGAGGAATTGCCGCGCCAGAAACAGGCCCGGCTCGCGCCAATGCAGCCACAGGTGGTACGCAGCAAAGCTGACTAGCATGGCGCGCATGCGAAAGTTGAGCCAGCCCGTTGCGACCAACTGGCGCATGCAGGCATCGACCATGGGAAAGCCGGTTCGGCCTTCGCACCATGCCTGCAGGCGTTCGCGGTCCATCTCGCGCATCGGCACACCATCGCCGGCACGCAATCCGTCTGCGCTGCGCGCGAAGTTGCGCCATTCAATGTCGGGTTCGTCCTCCAGTTTTTGCATGAAGTGGCAGTGCCACCGCAAGCGGCTGCTGAACCCGCGCAGGCCGTACGCCAACTCGCGACTGACGCTACGGTGAATGGCGGTTTCGGTGGCCTGGTGCACCGTGCGCATCGACAGCGTGCCGAAGGCAAAATGCTCCGACAATCGGCTGCAGCCGGTTTGCGCAGTCAGTGGGCTCGAGAGGTTCCTTCGATAGCCAAGCGCACGGCCGCTCAGAAAGGTGGTGAGCACGGCCTGACCTGCTGTCTCTCCGCCCGGCGGCGTGTCGGGCGCCGCTGCAATGCCCAGGTCGCGCAGCGCGGGCAAGTTCAGCGCCACCTCGGCAGGAGAAAAACCGGGCGCAGCCCTGAACGCCTGTGGTGTGGGGACGCAGGGCGCATCCATGCTGTGCTGCCAGCGCGACGCCCAACCCTTGCGGTCCTTCAGCCGACGCACCACG
>CANHUQ010000201.1 GCA_947463885.1 Burkholderiales bacterium | reverse complement strand
ATGATGTGGGCTGGTACATCCGCAAGCGCCGGTACCTGGAAAAGCCCGATCTTCGGTATTCCAAGACCGCAGACCTGCTGTGCGAGATGGGCCGCTACGGCCAGAAGACCTCGGCCGGCTGGTACGACTACAAACCGGGCGATCGCACGGCCTATCCCTCGGCGGTGGTCGATGAAATGCTGGTGAAGGAGCGTGCACGTCTGGGCGTCACGCCGCGCAAGGTGAGCGACGAGGAAATCGTCAATCGACTGGTGCTTTCGCTGGTCAACGAGGGGGCGCAATTGCTGGACGAAGGCATTGCGCTGCGCGCCTCCGACATCGACATCATTTACCTGACAGGGTACGGGCTGGCGCGCTTCCGGGGCGGCCCGATGTTCCATGCCGACAGCATCGGTCTGCCCAAGGTGGTCGAGATCATGAAAGGCTTTGCGGCCAACCCGCAGGCCGACCCCGACTTCTGGAAACCCGCACCGCTGCTGGCGCGCCTGGCATCCGAAGGCAAGCGCTTCAACGCTTGACCGGGCTGCTGTCCTGATGCTGTTGAGACATTTTCTTTTCTAACCCCTCTGCGCCGGGCGTCTGCTGCGCCCGGCCTTGCACGCACAAGGAGCACCGTTCATGCGCGAAGCCGTCATCGTGTCCACTGCCCGCACCGGGTTGGCCAAATCCTGGAAGGGTGCACTCAACATGACCCATGGCGCCACCATGGGCGGTCATGTCGTGAAGGCCGCGCTGCAACGAGCCAAGGTGGCTGCCGACGAGGTGGAAGACGTGATCATGGGCTGCGCCAACCCGGAAGGTGCCACCGGCTCAAACATCGCACGCCAGATTGCGCTGGCGGCCGGCATGCCGGTAAGCGTATCGGGCATGACCGTCAACCGCTTCTGCTCCTCGGGTCTGCAGACGATTGCGCTCGCCGCGCAGCGCATCGTGGCCGGTGAGGGCGATGTCTATGTGGCGGGCGGGGTCGAGTCGATCTCGCTGGTGCAAAACGGTATGAACACGCAGGATCTGATCGACCCCTGGCTCAAAGCAAACAAGCCTGAAATCTACTGGCCCATGCTGCAGACGGCCGAATGCGTGGCTAAGCGCTACAACGTTGCGCGCGAAGCACAGGACCGCTACGGCGTGCAAAGCCAGCAGCGTGCCGCCGCCGCCGCAGCCGCCGGAAAAACCCGCGACGAAATCGTGCCGATCACGGTGAAGATGAAATCGGTCGACAAGCAGACCGGTACTGAGACCGTCAAGGAAGTGACTCTGGATCGGGATGAGGGCATTCGTGCCGACACCACATACGAAGGCGTCTCGCAGATTCGACCGGCCGTCGAAGGCGGGGTCATTGCCGCCGGCAACGCCAGCCAGTTCTCGGACGGCGCGGGTGCCTGCGTCGTGATGGATCGTGCGCTGGCCGAGCGCCGCGGCCTGGCACCGCTGGGCATCTTTCGCGGCTTTGCCGTGGCCGGCTGTGAGCCGGACGAAATGGGGATCGGCCCGATTTACGCCATCCCGAAGCTGCTCAAGCGCCATGGCCTGAAGGTGTCCGACATCGATCTGTGGGAGCTGAACGAAGCCTTCGCAGTGCAGGTGCTGTACATCCGCGACCACCTGGGCATCGATCACGACAAGCTCAACGTCAATGGCGGCGCCATTGCCGTCGGCCATCCTTACGGGGTGTCCGGCCAGCGCCTGGTGGGCCACCTGCTGATCGAAGGCAAACGGCGCGGCGCCAAGCTCGGCGTGGTGACCATGTGCATCGGCGGCGGGATGGGCGCGGCGGGACTGTTCGAGATCGCCTGATCGCTGTGTGCCGAACCGGTACTCAACACACCCCACCGAATGCATCTCATTCATTGATGACACCCAAGTGAGCACGCTCCACAGAGCCCATGCTTCACGGTGGCCGCGGACGAACCCGGATGCGGCACTTTCCAACTGCAGCACACAAGAGACCCTCGCATGACCACTCACACGAACCGCCGACTCGTCCTGGCCGCCCGTCCGCAAGGACAGGTCAAACCACAGGACTTCCGCATGGAAGAAGCGCCGGTTCCGGCAATTGGCGAAGGCCAGTTGCTGGTGCGCAATCGCTACCTGTCGCTCGATCCCTACATGCGCGGCGCGATGAACGACCGCAAGTCCTACCGCCAGGCTCAGTCCCTGAACGAGACCATGGTGGGCGGCACGGTGGGCGAGGTGGTGGAAAGCCGTCACCCGAAGTTTGCGGTGGGCGATGTGGTGGTGGGTGGCTTTGGCTGGCAGCTCTACGGCGTGTCTGATGGCGCCGGCCTGCGCAAGGTCGACACCCGTCAGGTGCCCATGCAGGCGTTTCTGGGCGTGGCGGGTATGCCTGGGGTCACCGCCTGGGTCGGCCTGAACCGCATCATCCAGCCCAAGGCCGGCGAGACGGTGGTGGTGTCGGCGGCGTCAGGTGCAGTCGGGTCGGTGGTCGGCCAACTGGCTAAAGCTGCGGGTTGTCGGGTGGTCGGGATTGCGGGCGGCGCCACCAAGTGCGCGGCCGTGGTCAATGAATATGGCTTCGATGCCTGCGTGGACTACAAGGCCGGCCGCCTGGTGGCAGACCTCGCCGCAGCTACCCCGAATGGCATCGACGGATATTTTGAGAATGTTGGCGGCGCCATCCTCGATGCCGTGCTGTCACGCATGAATGCGTTTGGACGCATTGCGGTGTGCGGCCTGATTGCGGGCTACAACGACGAGCCGATCCCGGTGAATCACTTCTTCCAGGTGCTGGTCAGCCGGCTGAAGATTCAGGGTTTCATCGTCTCTGAATTCCCCGATGCCTGGCCGCCGGCGCTTGAAGAGCTGGCCCGTGGGGTGGCTGAGGGCCGGCTGAAGTACCATGAAACCATCGCCAAGGGCCTGGATGCGGCCCCCGAGGCCTTCATCGGTCTGCTGCGTGGCCAGAACTTCGGCAAGCAACTGGTCGAGCTCAGCTGAAGCCTCACGCGACACCGCGTGCGGCCCGGGCGGCCGCAGCGGTCGATTGACCATCACACCATCGAACCTCACACCAACGACCCTTACACCGGGAGACGCGCCATGAATGCCCCTCAAACCTCGATCCGATCCCAAGTCAGCGAACAGGAATGGAAGCTGCGTGTGGAACTCGCGGCGGTTTATCGCCTGGTGGCGCTCTATGGCTGGGACGATCTGGTCTTCACCCATATTTCGGCGCGCATCCCCGGTCCCGAGCATCATTTCCTGATCAATCCCTACGGGCTGATGTTCGAGGAAATCACGGCCTCGTCACTGGTCAAAATTGATATGGACTGCAAGCCGCTGCTGCCCACACCCTACAAGGTGAATCCGGCCGGCTTTGTCATCCACAGTGCCGTGCATGAAGTACGTGAAGACGCCGGCTGCGTGCTGCACACGCATACCCGCGCCGGCGTGGGCGTGTCTGCTCAGAAGCGCGGACTGCTGCCGATCTCGCAGCAATCCACCATCATCATGAGCCAGCTGGCGTACCACGACTACGAAGGCATTGCGGTGCGCGATGATGAAAAGCTGCGGCTGCAGTCCGACCTGGGGCACGCGAAATACATGATCCTGCGCAACCACGGGCTGCTGACCGTGGCCCCGACCATGGGCGAGGCGTTTCAGGCGATGTACACGCTGGAATCAGCCTGCCAGGCGCAAATCGCTGCGCAAGCAGGTGGCGCCGATCTGATCGAGGTTCAGCAATCGGTGCTGGACACCGTGGCCCATGCCGTGACCGTTCAGCGCGGCGTGCTGAGTTCAGCCGAAATTTTCGCTGCACTGTTGCGCAAGCTCGACCGGCGCAATCCCGGCTACGACCAGTAAGGTACGGCGAGACATTCTGGTCAGGGGCCAGCGTGATCACAGTGCGCCTGGGCCCCTGGTCGCAGATGCAGGCCGATGCTGCGCCAGTGCGGCGGGCGGTGTTCGTGCAGGAGCAGGGGATCGACGAGGCGCTCGAATGGGATGACGCCGATGCGCTCAGCTTGCACGCAGTGGCTTATCAGGGCGCGCAGGCGATCGGTACGGGGCGCCTGCTACCCGATGCGCGCATCGGGCGAATGGCGGTCTTGCTGGAGTTTCGACGCGCCAAGGTGGGGACGCAGTTGCTGCTGGCGCTGATCGAGGCGGCTGCTAAACAAGGACAGACTCGGGTGGAGTTGTCAGCCCAGACCTATGTCAAGGCCTTCTACGAGGCCCACGGTTTCGTGGCTTTCGGCCCGATCTACGATGATGCGGGCATTCCCCATCAATCGATGGCCAAACCGCTGCAACGCTGACCGATCGCTGTACCCGGGCGTGCGCAATGGCTGGGCGGCTCAAACCGCGCGCGGCCACTCAGTCGGGGCTGCTTGCGGCACAAAGTGCTCCACATGGCGTCCGCCCAGCGCCAGGCCGCTGCATCCGGTCTGCACGCAGGCGTCTTCAAGGAGACGCACCATTACATCCGGAGCGAGCGATGCCGGCACGCACCAGATCTCCATCCAGGTGTCGCGGAGCTGATCCTTGCGCATCACCCGGTCGGCACGCTTCAAGAGGCGAGCAAGCGCGACGGGCGATTCGTCCACGGAACTGCTGGCATTGAGCGTCGCCCCGATGTCCGGGCTGGACTGAACGATCCGGAGCAGCGCCGCAAAGCCCGACAGCACTTGACCCTCTTGCTCAGGCAGCGCTTCGTACCAGACGTACAGCTCAGCGTTCATGCAGCCGTGGGGGCCGATACGGATCGCTGTTCAGTCGATCGACTTGAGTGCGTAGGGCAGGGTGCCCACGCGCACCACGGCGTCGCCGATACGTACAGTGCCGGCTTGCGCAGCATCGAGTTGCGACTCGAACAGCACATCGAAGCCACCTGCGCCATCGGGGGCCGCCATGACAACCTGTCCGCAGGGCTCACCGCTTTCGGCCTCCCGGTGCACGTCTTGCGCAGGCTGCGGCAGGCTGCCTTCCCCGTGCCCCAGAAACATCCGTCGCTTGAGCTTGCCAAGGTATTGGCTGCGCGCCACCACTTCCTGTCCGGGGTAACACCCTTTGGTGAAGCTCACCCCGTCGACCGATTCAAAGTTGACCATTTGAGGCACGAAGCATTCGCTGGTGCCCGAAACAATGCGCGGCACGCCCGACAGGACCTCGCCATGACGCCACGCCTGCGGACTGACCGCAGGCGCCAGGGCAAGCAGACGTTGCCAGGTGGCTGTCGCCAACTCAGCCGGCACGATCAGGAGCCAGCGCGGGATCTCTGCCGACTCGCCCATACCTACAGAAGGCAGGCCGACCAGCTCGGCGCGTTCGGTCACGCTCGACCCCTCGGCTGAGGGCAACGCCAGGCGCGAGCCTGGGTCATTGGCTTGTGTTTGCGCGACAAAGGCCTGGGCGACGGCCTGGCCCATCAGGCCGAACACGACGCACGCATCACTGGTGTCGGTCACCTTGGCCTTGGCGCGCAACACGAACATGGCGAGTCGCTTGGCGATCGGGCGCGCCAGGGGCCTTGAGAGTGCCAGTCGAATCCGATCCTCTGAGCGCCAGACCCTCAGACTCGCCATCAGCCGACCCTTGGCCGAGCAGTAGCCGGCCCAGCGCGCCATGCCCGGTGCGAGATGCTCGATGTCCTGGGTGAGTTGGCCATGCAGGAACTTCGCCGCCTCAGCGCCTGCGACGTCCAGAACGCCCATCTCGGCGAGGACCGATACGCCGCATCTGTCAGCCGGCAGACGGTGCGCGCCCATTGCGAGCAGCGGGCCGTATGCATCGGATTGGGCCTGGGCACCGAACTCGGCGGCGAGTTGTGCAATGAGGGTCTCGTTCCAGGAGGCAGGGGTGGCGACCGTGCTCGGCTGGACCACCCCGGTCTGTGCAGACGCGCCGACCGCGGCCACGACACCTGGTGCGGGCTGTGTCTGCGTCGCAGGCGACGCAGGGAGGTTGGACGCCGTGGCGCCAGTGGGCTCGAGCTCGGGTGGGGTCATGCCGATTATTATAGGCAGTCACCTTTCCCATTCCCCTGGTTGAGCCCGTTGATTGACCCCTGTGATTGACACCTTGATCCGGCCCCTTGATCCGGCACCCTGACTCGATCCCCCGATGAGACTCTTTCGTATTGCGGCCCTCTGTCTGCTGGCTGCGCTCAGCCTTGCGGCGGCCGGCGGCTGGTGGATGTACGCTCAGTCACCGTTGACGATGGCAAAGCCCAAGCTCGATATCGACATCGAGCGAGGCACAGCAGGCGGCGCGTTGGCCGCATCGTTGCAACGACAGGGCATTGCCCTGCCCGGATGGGCCATGTCCGTCGCCTTGCGCCTGCGCGGGGATGCGCCCCGGGTGCGCGCAGGCAGCTACGTGCTCGAGGCCCCCCTGACGCTCAAGGGGCTGCTGGACCGGCTCACCCGAGGAGACGTCAGCCTCAAAGAAGTGGTGCTGATCGAAGGCTGGAACTTCCGACAGGTGCGCGAGGCCCTGGCCAGACAGGCTGATCTCAAGCCCGATTCCGCTGCACTTGATGACGCGGCATTGATGCGCGCCCTGGGGGCTGAGGCATCGCACCCGGAAGGACTGTTCGCACCCGATACCTATGCCTATTCACGGGGCAGCAGCGATCTGGAGGTGCTGCGTCGCGCCTATCGACTGCAGCAGCAGCGCCTGCAGAGCGCCTGGAACAGCCGCGCGACCACCCCCGGGGCAGCGCCTTTACGATCGCCCTACGAGGCGCTGATCCTGGCCTCGATCGTTGAAAAAGAGACCGGAAAGGAAGCCGACCGGGTGCGGGTCGCCTCGGTGTTCGCCAATCGGCTGAACCGCTCGATGATGCTGCAAAGCGACCCCACCACCATCTACGGGATGGGCGAGCAGTTTGACGGCAATCTGCGCCGACGTGATCTGCGCGCCGACACGCCATACAACACCTACACTCGACACGGTCTGCCGCCCACGCCGATCGCCATGCCCGGCAAAGCGTCCCTGGCTGCAGCGCTTAATCCCGCTTCAACCACGGCGCTGTATTTCGTTGCGCGGGGTGATGGCAGCAGCGAGTTTTCCGATGACTTGGGCGCGCATAACCGGGCCGTTGCGCGCTATCAGAAGAAATAGACGCTCAGTCAACGCGACCCTGCGCATCGCCAAGGTCACCAAGGACATCCAGATGACCAGAGATCAGGCCCAAGGGTCGGCGCAAGCTTCACATCGCCCAAACGCGCACACCGGACGGTTCATTACCTTCGAGGGCATCGACGGGGCCGGCAAGAGCACACATCTGGCCGGCTATGTGCAGGCGCTGAAGGATCGCGGCCACACGGTCCATCT
>CANHUQ010000200.1 GCA_947463885.1 Burkholderiales bacterium | reverse complement strand
GATCACGACCGTGGGCTCGCCGCGTCCCGCAGCGGCCACGCGGCCCAGAGTCTGGGCGAACTGGGTCGGGTCACGAAAGGGCGTGATCTCCCCGTCGATGGCGTATTGCCCCTGCGCCGAGACCGTGATGATGATCTCGAGCGGACGCTCCACGGCGGGATCGGCGGAGGCCGATGGCAGATTGACCTGCAAGGCGCTGAATCGCGAGTAGGTGGTGGTCACCAGCAGAAAAATGAGAATGACCAGCAGCAGATCGATCAGCGGGATGAAATTGATCTCCGGCTCGTCGCGCCGGATGCCGCGTCGAAAGTTCATCGCCGGGGCGCTGCAGCACCCGCTGGCGCGGGCCCGGGGGCACGGCGGGGCTCGAGCGTATCGACCAGGCGGGCGGCTTGCTGTTCCATGTCGACCAGAAAACCGTCCACCTTGGCCCGGTAGGCGCGATAGGCGATCAGGGCTGGAATAGCCACCACGAGCCCCAGTGCGGTGTTGTACAGCGCCACCGAGATGCCGTGCGCCAGGGCTTGCGGATTGGTGCCCGCCGGCGCGCTTGCCCCGAAGATTTCGATCATGCCGACCACCGTGCCGAACAGGCCCAGCAGGGGCGTGATGGCTGCGATCGTGCCCAGCGCGCCCAGATAACGTTCCAGCTCGTGGGCCACGGCGCGACCGGTCTGCTCCATCGCCTCGCGCATCGCGTCGCGCCCTGCAGCCGCCTGCCGCAGACCACTGGCGAACACGCGGCCCAGTGGCGAGCCCGCTTCCAATGTCTGCACCGACTCGGCGGTGATCTGGCGGGCACGGTATTGCTGGATGGTTTGCTCGAGCAGCGCTTCCGGCAGCACCCGCTTGC
This sequence comes from Burkholderiales bacterium, assembly GCA_947463885.1. Lineage (GTDB taxonomy): Bacteria > Pseudomonadota > Gammaproteobacteria > Burkholderiales > Burkholderiaceae_E > UBA4615. Next base: position 6,502 of record CANHUQ010000200.1, on the reverse strand, counting down.
GCCGCAGCGACATCGCGCGCTCGATGATGAGCGCCACGGCCAGCACCGAGGCCAGAATCAGGAACCAGACGGGCCAGCCTGCAGCCTGGATGATCGAGAGCACAGGAACATTCTCCACATTCGGGGTCACACTGCGCGTGCGCCGCGGCGCAGCGCGGGTCACAGTGGCCTGACCGAGTGCCATCCAGGCGCGTTTCAAAACGTCCTGGACAGACCCTGGCAATGAATCAGGCGAAAATAGGTTACCAGCCTACGGGGGTCGGGTGCGGACGCGGTGGGCGCAGCCTGTCCGCCCCGATTGTCCGTCGACGCACTCCAGGTGGTCAGGCAGGCCCGTCGAGACCGAGTCATCCCCAAAGTATGTGGATAAGTCTGTGGACGAGTCGGTGAATCGGGCCTGGTTCCCGCGCCAAGCCTGGCTCGGATACAGTTGCCGCAAAAATGAACAAAATATTTCACGTTTAAAATCATATACTTACTACGTAACCAAGCGGGTCTTGGGAAGTTAGTCGTACGTATGTCCGAAACAAGCGGAATGTGGATAGATTTACCTTGGAAACCCGCATGAATGCGAGCCCCGACCCTTTCGACTCTGCGCCGATCCGCGATGTGATCACCGTCAGCCAGCTCAACCGCGCGGCGGCAGGGTTGCTGGAACGTAGTTTTCCGTTGGTGTGGGTGTCGGGCGAAGTGTCCAACCTCACCCGGGCCGCTAGCGGGCACTGGTATTTCACGCTCAAGGATGCGCAGGCCTCCGTGCGCGCCGTCATGTTTCGGGGGCGCAACCAGTCGGTGGCCTTTGCACCCGCCCAGGGCGATCGGGTGGAAGTCCGCGTCCAGGTCAGTCTCTACGAGGCGCGCGGCGAGTTTCAGCTCAATGTGGAGGCGATGCGCCGGGCGGGCACGGGTGACCTCTACCAGCAGTTCCTGCGGCTCAAGGCCCAGTTGCTGGCCGAGGGCCTGTTCGATGAATCCCGCAAGCGCGCGATCCCCCCGCACCCCCGAACGGTCGGGGTGATCACGTCCCCGAAGGCGGCCGCGCTGCGCGATGTGCTCACGACGCTGGCGCGACGCGCGCCGCAGGTCCGGGTGATCCTGTACCCGGCAGCCGTGCAAGGGGCGCAGGCTCCGGCGGAACTGCTGGCTGCTGTGCAGGCCGCTGGCAGGCGGGCCGAATGCGACGTCTTGCTGCTGGTGCGCGGTGGTGGGGCGATTGAAGATCTGTGGGCGTTCAACGACGAGGCTCTGGCACGTGCCGTGGCCGCCAGTCCCATCCCGGTGATCAGCGGAGTGGGCCACGAAACCGATTTCACCATTGCGGACTTCGCGGCGGATTGGCGTGCGCCGACGCCGACCGGCGCCGCCATGCGCGCTGTGCCTGACCGTCTTGAACAATTGCAGACGCTCGTACGCGAGCGCCACCGGCTGATGCAGGCCTGGGTCAGGCGGTGCGGCCAGATCGAACAGCGCCTCGACCTGGCCACCCGCATGTTGCGTGCGCCGTCGTTGCAATGGTCGCAACGCGCGGCACGCCTGGAACAGTGGTCGCAGCGTCTGGCGCAAGCTGGCCGGCGCAGCCAGGAGTCGGCCGCAGCGCGTCTGCACGCCGCAAGTACGCGCCTGCGCGCCCCGTCCATGCAAGGGTACGGGTCGGCGCTGGATGCGGCTCGTCGCGCATTGGCCACGGCGACGGCCGCCAGGCTGGAAGCGCACGCACGGCGCCTCGATCTGGCCGGCGCCTCCCTCGAGCTGGTCAGCCCCTTTGCCGTCCTGGAACGAGGCTACGCGCTGGTCACCGACGCAAACGGTGTGGTCGTGAGGCAGGCGAGCGCGCTGAGTCCTGGCGACACGGTGGCGGTCACGCTGGCCGACGGTCGATTCGACGCACAGGTGACCGGCATCGACCCCACGCGTTGAGCGGCGATCCACGACTGGCCTACAATCGCGCGTCGTCCGGGGTGGGCTTGTGCCGCACCCCCATTGAGCTCCAACCCACCGAACAGGAACCTTCAGATGGAACACACTCTGCCCGCTCTGCCGTATGCCCTTGACGCGCTGTCGCCGCACATTTCGAAGGAAACCCTCGAATTTCACTACGGCAAGCATCATCAGACCTACGTCACCAACCTGAACAATCTGGTCAAGGGCACCGAATTCGAGGCGCTCGGCCTCGAGGACATCGTGCGCAAGTCGTCGGGTGGCGTGTTCAACAACGCAGCCCAGATCTGGAACCACACCTTTTACTGGAATTCGCTGTCGCCCAAGGGCGGTGGTCAGCCTTCAGGCGCACTGGCCGCAGCGATCAGCGCCAAGTGGGGCAGCTTCGACGCCTTCAAGGAGGCCTTCAACAAGTCGGCTGTGGGCAACTTCGGCTCGAGCTGGACCTGGCTGGTCAAGAAGGCGGACGGTTCGCTCGACATCGTCAACACGAGCAATGCGGCCACCCCAATCACCGGCACCGACAAGCCGCTGCTGACCTGCGACCTGTGGGAGCACGCCTACTACATCGACTACCGCAACCGTCGCCCCGACTATCTGGCCGGCTGGTGGAGCCTGGTCAACTGGGAATTTGCGGCGAAGAACTTCGCCTGAGCTCGGAGTCGTCTGAGCACAGATCGCCGCCCCCGGCGGTCTGAAGACAACACGGCCTTCCTGGGCCGTGTTTTTTTTCGTGCTGCGCCACTGTGTCGACGGCAAGTCACTTCTTCGCCATCCGCAGGATTCAGGGCCACCCAGAGGGTTCAGGGCCACCCTCAGGGTTCGGGGCCACCCTCAGGGTTCGGGGCCACCCTCAGGGTTCGGGGCCATCCGCAGGGTTCAGGGCCACCCTCAGGGCAGCGCAGCAGGCTGTCGGGCCTGTGACTATTTCGTGCCGGCACCGCCGAACAGCTTGGGCTGAACCAGCCGGGTGCCGGGCTTGATGCCCCGCTTGGCAAACCAGCCCTGCTCCATCTCCAGCGCCAGCGTGACCGGCCGGGCAGAGCAATGACTGACCTCGGTTTGCGGTTGCATGTCTTCGATGTTCACGATCGTTCCGTCGTCATCCAGGAAGGCGATCGACAGCGGCACGAGCGTGTTGCGCATCCAGAAACAGTGCCGTGTTTTGTCGGGAAAAACGAAGAGCATGCCCTCGTTGCTGCCCAGTCGTTCGCGCATCATCAGGCCCCGCATGCGGGTGCCGGGCTCATCGGCCACTTCAGCCCGAATGACGTGCATGCCAGCCCCGATGTCCACCGTGGGCAGTTTCGGATTCGGGGCGACTGCCTCGCGCGCAGCCTGGGCTGCCACGGGCGACGGGGTCAGACTCAGCATGGCGCACATCAGGCTTGTGCTCAGGACGGCGGCGAGACTGTGCAGGGGACGCTTGATGCAAATCGGCATGTCGAGCTCGGTAGGTGCAGGGTGTGACGTGTGTCGGAACAGTGCTGCGGCGCACGATAGCTTGATTCGGGCAAAACAGACAGACGCCGTGCCCTGAAGTCGCTTGCGAACCGTCATATAATTCCGCGTTCAAAAACGCGCCGACGCGGCGCAAACAGGGGGAGTCCATCCATGTATAAGCACATCAAGGTGCCGGCTGGCGGCGAGAAAATCAAGGTCAACGCCGACTATTCGCTGACGGTGCCCGATCAGCCGATCATCCCCTACATCGAGGGCGACGGCACCGGTTTCGATATCACCCCGGTCATGATCAAGGTGGTTGATGCCGCGGTCGCCAAGGCTTACGGCGGCAAGCGCAAGATCCACTGGATGGAGATCTACGCAGGCGAAAAATCCACCAAGGTTTATGGCCCCGATGTCTGGTTGCCCGAAGAGACCTTGCAGGTCCTCAAGGACTATGTGGTGTCCATCAAGGGCCCGCTCACCACGCCGGTCGGTGGCGGCATCCGCTCGCTCAACGTCGCGCTGCGCCAGGAGTTGGACCTGTACGTCTGCCTGCGACCCATCCAGTACTTCCCCGGCGTGCCCTCACCGGTGCGTGAGCCGGAAAAGACCAACATGGTCATTTTCCGCGAGAACTCCGAGGACATCTATGCCGGCATCGAGTGGGCCGCTGAGTCCGAGCAGGCCAAGAAGCTGATCGCGTTCCTGCAAAAGGAAATGGGCGTCAAGAAGATCCGCTTTCCTGAAACTTCCGGGATCGGAGTCAAACCCGTGTCGCGCGAAGGCACGGTGCGCCTGGTGCGTAAGGCCATTCAGTACGCCATCGACAATGACAAGCCCTCGGTCACCCTGGTGCACAAGGGCAACATCATGAAATTCACCGAGGGCGGCTTCCGTGACTGGGGCTACGAGCTCGCTCAAAAAGAATTCGGCGCCCAGCTGATTGATGGTGGCCCGTGGTGCAGTTTCAAGAACCCGAAAACCGGCAAGGACATCATCGTCAAGGACGCCATCGCCGATGCCTTCCTGCAGCAGATCCTCCTGCGCCCGGCCGAATATAGCGTCATTGCCACGCTGAACCTGAACGGCGACTACGTGTCTGATGCGCTCGCAGCCCAGGTGGGCGGCATTGGTATTGCACCGGGCGCCAACCTGTCCGATTCGGTCGCCATGTTCGAGGCCACCCACGGTACCGCGCCGAAATATGCCGGCAAGGACTATGTCAACCCGGGCTCGGAAATCCTCTCGGCCGAGATGATGCTGCGTCACATGGGGTGGACCGAAGCCGCCGACCTGATCATCTCGTCGATGGAAAAATCCATCCTGAGCAAGAAAGTCACCTACGACTTCGCTCGTCTGATGCCGGGCGCCACCCAGGTGTCGTGCTCTGCATTCGGTCAGGTGATGATCGACCACATGTGACCTCTGGCGGGGACGTCTGCGAACGTTCCACGCGGTCTGAAACAGAACACCCCAGATCGATGAAGTCGACTGGGGTGTTCTGTTTCAGGGCATCCGTCTAGGCCTCATGACCCAGTGAGTGGCGCGCAGGGGGGCTTGGCTATGTGGGATCAGGCAAACCGGTTGGTTCATGGGTGGGTCCCTGATGAAAGACGATGCCTGGTCAGGCGGTGGCTTGGTCCAGCGTCGGATAGTCGGTGTAACCCACCTCTGGCGAGGGCACCAGCGGGCCATAGAATGTCTCGGGCACCGGTGCGTTCAGCGGAGCGCCCGTACGCAGGCGCTGCACCAGATCCGGGTTGGCGATGTAAGCCTTGCCGAAGGCGACTGCATCGCATTCACCAGCCTGCAGTGCCGCCTGCGCCATCGCTAAGTCATAGGCTTCGTTGGCAATCCATGCGCCTTTGAAGAGCGGACGCAACTGCGCGCTGAGCTGCGGTGCTTTCTTGGAATCACGGGTAAAGATGTACGCGAGCTTGCGCTGATCCAGCTCGCGCACCAGGTGGGCGAACAACGCTGGCGGGTTGGTGTCGCCCATGGTGTGCGCGTCGCAGCGCGGCGCCAGGTGCATGCCAACCCGGTCGGCGCTCCACGCCTGAACCACGGCGTCGGTCACCGCCAGATGCATGCGACAACGGTTGGCCATGCTGCCTCCCCAGGCGTCGGTCCGCTGGTTGCTTCCGTCCTGAAGGAACTGGTCCAGCAGGTAGCCATTGGCGCCGTGGATCTCGACGCCATCGAAGCCAGCTTCGCGAGCCTGAGCTGCACCATGTCCGAAGGCCGCAATGATCTCCAGGATCTCGCTTTCCTCAAGAGCGCGGGGCACGACATAGTCGCGTTTGGGCCGCATGACGCTCACCGCGCCTTTGGCTGCGAGGGCGCTGGGCGCCACAGGCTGCGCCCCGTCCAGCACATCGGGATGGCTGATACGGCCCACGTGCCACAGCTGCATCGCGATGCGACCGCCTGCATCGTGCACCGCTTGCACGACCGAGCGCCAGCCACGCATCTGGGCGTCGGTCCAGATGCCGGGTGTGCCGGGATATCCGACGCCGCTGGGGTGCACCACCGTGGCTTCGGTCAGGATCAGGCCTGCCTGCGCACGTTGGGCGTAGTAACGCTGCATCAGCGCGATCGGTACCCCTTGTGGGTCGGCGCGCATGCGCGTGAGTGGGGCCATCACGATACGGTTCGGCAAGTGCAGCGCGCCCAGTTGCAGGGGTTCAAAGAGGGAGGTCATAGAGGGTCCGTGCGGGTCGTTGGAATGGCGTCATGAAACCACGCTTTGAGTCATCAACAGAACGGCTCATCACGATGGCATGGCCCGCTCCATTGAATTCGATCGGCCTAAAGCCCTGAACTGGGCTCTTGAGATGTTCTGGTGCAAGGGCTGACAGGCGACTTCGCTGGCTGATCTGCTGCAACTCGATGCCTTGGAGCACTGCTTCGAGCGCAACTTGATCGGCGCCCGCGGGCCGCGAGGGCCTGCCCACAGCTCGGATGAGCAGAAACAGCGCCGCCGCGTTGACTTCCGCGCCAGCAAGGTTATTGTCTAGCTTCCAGATCGGGCGCGGCAGCACAGGCCGTCCACCCGGCGAATGACTCAAGGAGACGATATGAACCGGTATTGCCGTGCCTCACTGACCCTGGCGGCTTC
>CANHUQ010000199.1 GCA_947463885.1 Burkholderiales bacterium | reverse complement strand
TGCCGCGAGCGTGCCCAGCAAAACCCCGCCGACCACCGACACCAGAAGCGCACAGACGGTCAACTCGATCGTAGCCGGGAAGAGCGCACGAAACTCCTCCAGGACGGGCCGCTGGTTGACCATCGACTTACCCAGATCGCCTTGCACCACCCGTCCAAGGTAGCTCAGGTATTGCGCCGGCAGTGGGCGATCGAGTCCAAGCTGAGCAAGCATGGCTTGATGGGTCTGCCGATCGGCGATGCGCTCCCCGAGCATCACTTCAACAGGATCACCAGGCAACAGACGAGCCAAGGCAAAGGCCAGTAGCGTGATGCCCAGCACCGTGGGCACAACGCCGGCCAGGCGATTCAACAAGAACCGCAGCATCTGTCTTAGCAGGGTCGCGAAGTGCTCGGGATCAACGTACCTCGACCCGCGTCAAAATCGTGCGCGACAGCGGATCGATCTTGAACCCCTCGACTTCCTTTCGAACCGGTTGCGATCGCTTTGCATGCGCAAGCGGCAGATAGGGCATCTCCCGCTGCACAACTTCGGCGACCTGTCTGTACAGTCGGGTCCGCTCCTCGACCGAAGTAGTGGCCCGAGCCTTTTGCAAAAGCCCGTCCACCTCGGGGGTGCACCAGCGTGACGCCGTGGGCCTGGAGCAGGTCACTAGCGGAACGAAAAAGTTGTCAGGGTCGGCGATGTCGGCTGCCCAGCCGATGAGCGCGACCTGATGTTCGCCGGCACGCACGCGCTTGAGGAATTCGCCCCACTCCATGGTCACGACCTTCACCCGAATCCCCACTTTGGCCCAGTCCGCCTGCAGCATTTCGGCCGTCTTACGCGCATCGGGGTTGTATTGCGAGGCGATCATCGGTGCCCAGACTTCGATCTCGGTCCCCGACGCCACCCCCGCCTGGCCCAACAGCCGACGCGCCTGATCAGGGTCGAACGGGATGTCTTTCAGATTGGCGTCGTGTCCAAGCATGCCTGGCGGCACGAGTTGCGACGTGGGAATGCCAATACCCTGATAGACAGCTTCCAGAATGGCTTTCCGGTCGCTGGCCATGGCCAGCGCCTGACGCACTTCGCGCTTGTCGAAGGGAGCCTTTTGTGTGTTGAAGCCGACATAACCGATATTCAGGCCGCCGATCTGCTGTAGTTCAAGCGCACGGTCAGCGCGAATGGTCTCGATCTCCTGAGGTCGAGGCGAAAAACCGATATGGCATTCGCCCGCCTTGAGCTTTTGCACGCGGACCGCAGTGTCCTTGACGGTCTGGATCACGACCCGATCAGACTTGGCTTTGCCGCCCCAATACTGCGGGTGTGCGTCGAGTCTGACCGCGACATCCTTCTCGTAGCGTCGCAGCATGAAAGGGCCCGTGCCCACTGGGCGCGTATCGAGCTCGGCTAGCTTGCCTGACTTCTGCAGCTGATCCGCATACTCGGCGGAAATGATGGTGGACGTGACCATCGCCAGATTGGCCAGAAACGTGGCGTCTGCGTTTTTGAGCACCACCCGCACGGTCTGCGGATCGATCTTTTCGATCGATGCAACATTAGCCGACCAAGTGTTGTTATAGGGATAGCTGCTCACCCCGTAGGCTTTGTTGAAGGCACTTTCTCGATCACGATACCGATCAAGCGAAAAAGCGACATCGTCGGCGTTGAGCTCACGAGCGGGCTTGAACCATTCGGTGCTGTGAAAGCGCACATTGCGGCGCAGATGGAACGTGTAGGACTTGCCATCGGCAGAAATGTCCCAGCGCTCAGCCAGACCTGGCACGATCTTCAGCGTGCCCACTTCAAATTCGACGAGACGGTCATACAGTGTCATGCCAGCGGCATCGATGGTTTGAGTGGTGACCCAGCGAGCCATGTCGAACCCCTCCGGGTCGGACGCGGAGCAAAAAACGAGTGGCTTGCCCTGAGCCAGCACGCTCAGGGGCGCAGTCAGCGCAATCCAGGCACAGGCAGCGGCGATCAGGCGCTTAGAAAACATGGAGTCTCTCCCGTGAGCACATCCGTGTTCGATGTGCGCGTTTTTTGATTTGAATCGACCAGGCAACTGAGTGCGCAGGCCTCAGCGAGTGTTGCGCATGCACATGGCAGCGTCAAGCATTTCAGCGCGTTTCAAGAAAATATATTTTCTTGAAAATCAAAATACCAGCCAGCGATTGCGCAATCGGTACTGATGCGCAAACACGCAGCCATTGGTACGATGGCTCCATGAAATCGACGACATCGCGCAAGTCTTCCGCGCCCCAGGCCCCCCCAGCCAAGCGCACACGCAAAGCCGTGGGGCCCGCCACCCGATCCACCACAGCGTCAAAGTCCGACGCGCTCAGGTCAGGTTCGAAAACGCAGGGGACTGCAAACCGCACCGAGCCCGATGATCCACAAGCAGCCATCCTGAAAGCGGCGGGCGAAATCCTGGACCAGTACGGCTATGACGGGTTGAGCACCACCGCCATTGCGCGGCGCGCTCGCGTGAGCACCGGCACGCTTTACATGCACTATCCCGACAAGCATGCGGTGCTGCGCGCCCTGGTGTGGGCGCTTCAGACCGAGCGCACGCGTGCGGCCGAATCTCAGTACGAGGCCATTGCCAACAGCGGCGATTGGCGTGCGCCCATGCGCGAAGCCATGATGGCCGCCTACCGGTTGCGGATGGCGCGCCCGGGGGGGCGCTCGTCGCGGCGCGCGCTTCAGACATCACCCGAGCTGTGGGATTGGGATCAGCGCCAGACCGAAGAGCTGGCGGCGTCCATGGCACGCGCCATTCGCCGGCGCAAGCCGCAGATTGACGCCCGCACCGCATCGCGCGTAGCGCTGGTGGCCGTGACCACCTCGGTTGCACTGCTCGATCAGGCCAGCGCCGATTCGCGCCGCGCGCCCTGGATCCTGAAAGAGGCGATTGTGCTGCGCGAGGCGTACCTCGCGCCTTATCTTGACTGAGCTCGACTGAGCTCGACTGAGCTTGACTGAACCAGGCTGAGTTCGACTCAGTTCACCGGGGAGACACCATGAACAGCGCTGACACTCGCCTGTGGGCACTTGATGCCCATGACACCGCGACACTGATCAGGCTCGGGCGCATCTCGGCCGTCGAGGCCACGCGTGCCGCACTCGATCGGCTGCATGCAGTCAATCCGCGGATCAATGCCATCACCCTGGCACTGGACGACGACGCACTACGTACGGCACAGGCCTGCGATGCAGCGCGGGCACGGGGCGACGCCCTGGGCATCCTGCATGGCGTCCCGGTGACCACGAAGTGCAACGTCGATCAGGCCGGCCTGCCGACTGATAACGGTGCGCCAGCGTTCAAGGACCTGATCGCCAAAGAAGACAGCCCGGTGGTGGCCAATCTGAAGCGCGCGGGCGCGGTCATCATCGGACGCACCAATACGCCGGCCTTTTCCATGCGCGGCCACACAGACAATGCCTTGCATGGCGCCACGTTCAATCCATGGGACCGGCGGGCGACCCCGGGCGGCTCCAGCGGTGGCGCGGGCGCAGCCACCGCCAGCGGCATCGGCGCGATCGGGCATGGCAATGACATTGGCGGATCGATTCGCTGGCCGGCCTACTGCAACGGTGTCTATGGACTGCGGCCCAGCTATGGTCGGGTCTCGCGCATCAATGGCTCAGCACCACCCGGTCGCCCCATGTCGTCGCAACTGATGGCGGTGGACGGACCGCTCGCGCGTTCCGTTCGCGATATCCGACTCGGCTTGCAGGCCATGGCAGCACGCGATCCACGTGACAACCGCTGGACGCCTGTACCGCTGACGCTCGAGCCCGTGCGACGCCCGGTGAAGGTGGCGCTGGTCACGCGCTCGGACGGGCCGACCGTGCAGCAAAGCTGCTGGGACGCCGTGCGCACCGTAGGCAAGCGGCTGCAGGCGGCGGGCTACCACGTGGAAGAAGTGTCACCCCCCGACCTGCATGCGGTGAGCGAGCTCTGGCACGGCATCGGCACCACCGAGCAGGCACATCTGCTGGCTCCGCGTCTGCAGGGGTCAGGCGACCCGTCGATCAGCACGTTTCTGGAGTACTGGTGGCAACTGCGCAAGCCACGCGACATGGCAGGCTATATGTCGGCCTTCATCGAGCGCGACACGCTGCTGCACCGCTGGCTGATGTTCTTTGAAGACTGGCCGATCGTGGTCATGCCCAGCTCCACCGAGCCGCCGGTGCCCGCCGGCATCGATATTCAGGGGCTGGACGGCTGCCGGCGCATGCTCGATGCGCTGTACTTCCAACTCACGCTCCCGGTGCTGGGTCTACCCGGCCTGGCGGTGCCGGTCGGCATGGTGCAGGGACTGCCGATGGGCGTGCAGCTGACGGCAGCCCGCTATCGGGAAGACCTGCTGCTCGATGCTGCTGAAGTACTCGAGGCCCACGAGGGGCCGCGCACGCCGATCGATCCGATCGGCTGAAGGCGCGCATCCGTCATGCTCGCCGAACTCGCTGCACAGGTGCGCGCCGGGCAGCTGGCTCCGGTGGATCTGGTGCGTGAAGCGCTGGAGCGCATCGCGCGTCACAACCCGGTGCTCAATGCTGCGGTCATGCTGCGCGCGGACGCTGCAATCGTCGAAGCGCTGCAGTCTCCACGACGCGGAGTGCTTGCTGGCATTCCAGTGCTGGTCAAGGACACCATGGCGGTCGCCGGAATGCGCTGCACGCATGGCGGCCACCCACTGTGGGCCGATGCCCCGCCCGACACCCGGGACGATCCGGCGGTGGCGCGCCTGAAGACAGCGGGCGCGATCATCATCGGTCGCACCAACGCACCGAGCTTTGGTCACACCGGTCTGACCACGAGCCCCTTGTATGGCACGACCCGCAATCCGTGGAACCCCGAGCACACGCCGGGCGGCTCAAGCGGCGGGGCAGCAGCCGCGCTGGCCGCGGGCATGGTGCCCCTGGCCACTTCCAGTGACGGCGGCGGCTCCACCCGCAGCCCCGCCTCGATGTGTGGGCTGGTGGGCTACAAACCCACGCTGGGACTGTTCGGACGGGGCACGCCTCTGGGGTCAGTGTGCGTGGGCACGCCCGGCACCATGAATGCCACGGTAGCCGACGCGCTGCTCGAAGCGCGCGTGCTGGCCGGCCCCAGCGCTGGCGACATTGCCGCACAGGCGCCAGGCGCCGTTGTGCTCGAACCGGGTCTGCCGCGTCGTGTGCTCGCCTGCCGCAGCCTGCGTGGACGGGCCGACCCCGCGATCACGGCAGCATTCGACAGAATGTGCACGCAGATCGAACGCAACCTGCACCTTCCGGTAGCGCTGATCGACACACCTTTCCCGCCAACACTGCTGCCGGATTTCGAGCGGCTGTACGACGTTGAAACCGCCCACACGCTGGCCCCTTTTCGCGAGCACTGGCCCACGTTCGAACCCTCGCTGCGGCAGGTCTGCGAGAACGGACTCCACACACCCCTCTTCGAATACGTCGGCGCGCTGCGTCGTCGGCATGAGTACGCGGCGCTGTTGTCGAACCTTCTGGGCGATGACACCGTGCTGGTCACACCGGTGCGCAATCGTCTGGCCGCCCGCCTGGACGGTAGCGCAGCGCAGGCTAATGCTGCTGCCCTGCAGGCTGAGGTCGAGGGCATCACGAACACGATGGACTTCAACATGACCGGCACACCTGCGCTGAGCGTGCCGATGGGCCTGGACCCTAACGGTGTGCCGTTCGGATTGCAGATTGCGGCGCCACGCTGGCGCGATGGCCTGGCCTTCGGGCTGGCGCAGGCGATCGAGCAGATTGCGCCGTGGCCGCTTGTTGCGCCGGGATACACGCCTTTCGGCCTGAGCTGAGGCCAGCCCGCTGCGATCCGCTGCATTCCGATCAGCCGCGTTCGGACCAGACGCGAGCGCACCGCGCCGAAGCGTTAGCATGTGCGCTGTGCGAGTTGAATCAGTACGCGACCGACCCGCCCAAACGCTTCGGCTCGAACGACCCCTGGAGACATCACCATGACTGCCCTTGCGCCCAGTGCACCCTCGTATGACCACGGTGTCGCTCAGACCCGACTGATCGGCGACACCATCGGACAGGCATTCGATCGTACGGTGGCGCGGTTCCCGGATCGCGAAGCGCTGGTGGTGCCCTACCAGAATGTGCGCTGGACCTGGTCTGAGCTGGCGCGCCGCGTCGATGCACTGGCTGCAGGGCTGCTGGCCATCGGGCTGCAGCCTGGCGATCGGATCGGCATCTGGGCCCCGAACTGTTCAGAGTGGACGCTGACTCAATTCGCCACCGCCAAGGCCGGTCTGATCCTGGTGAACATCAACCCGGCGTATCGGCGTGCCGAGCTGGAATACGCACTCAACAAAGTCGAGTGCAAAGCACTGGTGCTGGCGCCTGCGCTCAAGACGAGCGATTACCTGGCCATCGTGAACGATCTGGCGCCCGAGCTCGCGCACAGCACACCGGGTGCATTGCAGGCCAAGGCGCTGCCCCATCTGCGCAGCGTGATCCGGCTGGGTATGGCGCGCACACCTGGCATGCTGAACTTTGATGACATCGGCACGCGCGGCGGGCCGGCGCAGCAGGCACAGTTGGCCGAACTGGTGGGCAGCCTGCAATTCGACGACCCGATCAATATCCAGTTCACCTCGGGTACCACCGGTTTTCCGAAGGGCGCCACGCTCACGCACCAGAACATCCTGAACAACGGCTTTTATGTGGCCGAGGCGATCCGGCTCACGGAACAGGACCGGCTGTGCATTCCTGTGCCGCTTTACCACTGCTTCGGCATGGTGATGGGCAACCTGGGATGCATGACGCATGGCGCGACCATGGTGTATCCGGCCGATGCCTTCGATCCGCTGAGCGTGCTGCAGACCGTCCAGGCTGAGCGCTGCACGGGCCTGTACGGCGTGCCCACGATGTTCATTGCCGAACTGGATCATCCGGAGTTTTCGAAGTTCGACCTTTCGAGTCTGCGCACCGGGATCATGGCCGGATCGCCGTGCCCGATCGAAGTGATGAAGCGCGTGCAGGCGCAGATGAACATGCATCAGGTGACCATCGCTTACGGCATGACCGAGACGTCGCCGGTCTCCACACAAAGCTCGGTCGATGACCCCCTTGAACGGCGGGTGTCCACCGTAGGCCGCGTGCAGCCGCACATTGAAGTGAAGATCGTCGATACGCAGGGGCGTGTCGTGCCACGCGGCACCACCGGCGAACTCTGCACCCGGGGTTATTCGGTCATGCGCGGCTACTGGAATGACGACGAAAAAACCCGTGACGCGATCGATGCCGCCGGCTGGATGCACACCGGGGATCTGGCCACGATGGACGACGAGGGCTACGTCAACATCGTCGGTCGCCTGAAGGACATGGTGATTCGCGGCGGCGAGAACGTCTATCCGCGCGAGATC
>CANHUQ010000198.1 GCA_947463885.1 Burkholderiales bacterium | reverse complement strand
CATTCAAGTTCTGATTTGCCCCGACCCGAAGACCACCCACTTTTGCGACGTCAGTCCCTCCAGGCCGACCGGCCCCCGGGCATGCAGCTTGTCGGTGGAGATGCCGATCTCGGCACCCAGCCCGTACTCAAAGCCATCAGCAAACCGGGTGGAGGCATTGACCATCACGCTTGATGAATCGACTTCGCGCAGAAAGCGCATTGCGTGCGAATGGTGTTCGGTGACGATGGCGTCGGTATGTTGCGAGCCCCAGCGAGCGATATGTTCGATGGCTTCATCCAGCCCCGAGACGATGCGAATCGACACGATCGGCGCCAGATATTCCGTGGCCCAGTCGGTCTCGGTGGCGTCCACTGCGGGCAGCCCTGCAGCCTTGATCAGAGCACAGGCTTCGGCATCGCCACGCATTTCCACGTGCTTGTCGGCATAGATGCGCGCGATCCGCGGCAACACGCTTGCAGCCATGCTGCGCGCTACCAGCAAGGTCTCCATGGCATTGCACGGTGAATAGCGCTGCGTCTTGGCGTTGTCGGCAATACGCACCGCTTTGTCGGGATCGGCGGCATCGTCGATGTACACATGGCAAATGCCGTCCAGGTGCTTGATCACCGGCACGCGTGCCTCGCGCGAGATGCGTTCGATCAGCGACTTGCCGCCTCGCGGCACGATCACGTCCACCGCTTCGGGGTTGGAGATGAGTGCACCCACGGCAGCGCGGTCGGTGGTGTCGATGAGCTGCACGGCGTCTTCAGGCAACCCGGCGGACTGCAACCCCTCGCGCACCAGCGCAGCCAATGCGCGGTTGCTGTGGAACGCCTCGGAGCCGCCGCGCAAGATGGTGGCGTTACCCGACTTGATGCACAGCCCGGCCGCATCGATGGTGACATTGGGACGCGACTCGTACACGATCCCGATCACGCCCAGTGGCACACGCATGCGCCCCACCTGAATGCCTGACGGCCTGAAGCGCAACTCCGACATTTCGCCGATCGGATCGGGCAGGGCTGCGATCTGTTCCAGACCCACGGCCATGGATTCGATGACCGTATCGGTCAGGGCCAGCCGATCGACGAAAGCTGCATCGTGGCCTGCGGTGCGAGCCGCATGCAGGTCGATGGCATTGGCTGCACGCAAGGCCTGGGCCTCGCGTCGGATGGCTGCGGCAGCGAGTCGCAATGCAGCATCTTTGGCGGCCGAGGGGGCACGGGCGGTGTCGCGTGAAGCCATGCGGGCACGGCGCCCCACTTCGGCTACATAGACCGGCAGATCAATCGGATTCATTGGAAAGCGTCCTGTTCAGCATGCAGAGCGAGGCTCGGCGCACCCGCAAGGCCCAGCGTGATGGCTTCGAGCATCTGCCAGTCATCGCCTGCGCCCACACCCTTGGTGATTCTATCTGCCTGGATGCAGGCTCGCAGCAACTGGTGCAGACGCGCGGGCGGCAGGCGGCGCAGTGCCTGCGGATACAGTCGCTCGCGTTCGCCCCAGATGCGCAAGGCGCGCATCGCGCCAGGCAGCGGTGTACCCGCTGCAGTGGCCTGCGACAGACGGATGAGGTTGCGCACTGCATCGGCCAGCGCCCAGAGCACCACCGGCACAGCGGTGCCTTCAGCACGCAGACCCGCTACACAGCGCAGCGTGCGCGGTGTGTCGCCCGCCAGCGCGGCATCGACCAGATCGAAGGCATCCCAGCGCGCCACATCGAGCACGGCCGCGCGCACCGCATCGGCTGACAGCCGACCCGCAGGCAGCACCAGCGCGAGCTTGCGCACTTCCTGGTCAGCCGCGAGCAAGTTGCCCTCCACACGCTCCGCAATCAGGGTGAGCGTGGCGGCATCGGCCTGCTGACCATTGCGCGCCAGCCGCTCGCCGATCCACCCCGGGAGTTGAGCACGCGCAATTTCCGGGATGGCAACGGCCAGCCCTGTAGCCTCGATACGCGCAAACCAGGCCGACTCACTGGTGGCCCGATCCAACCTCGGGCTGGTGACCAGCACACGCGTGTCCTCGTCCAGGCTCTGGGCGGCTGTGCCCAGGCCTTCGCCCAATTCCTTGCCAGGCTTACCCGGGATGCGCACTTCCAGCAGCTTGCGGCTTGCAAAGAGCGACAGCGCCTGCGTCTGGGCCAGTACCGCGTCGAGCTTGAAGCCGCGTTCGACCTGAAAGACCGTGCGCTCTTCAAAACCCAGCTCGCGTGCGCAGGCGCGCACGGCATCCGCCGCTTCCTGGCGCAATAAGGCTTCGTCGCTGGCGATCCAGAGGATCGGTGGCAGCCCCTTGGTACGCGCGCTTTTCAGAGCGCCCGCCAGGGCCTCGCCACGGATCATGTTGGCACCTTGACCGCCGACAGGCGACGCACGATTTGCCTGACCGCGTCCTGGCGCATGTCTGCATAAAGCAGCGCTTCTTCTTCGGGATTGACCACGCCCTGTACGTCGAGCACGGTGATCTGGCGGCGCAGGACCAGTTCGTTGGCCGGGATCAGGTCCTGGTCCTGCGCGTTCTTGACCTGCCAGCGCAGGCGCAGGCGCAGCTGATATTCCCGCGGCCGCCCGCTGGTCGACAGCGCCGTGATTTCCCGTTCATTCAGTTCGGAGAGCAGATCAAACCGGGCCTGTGCATCGGCGCGCCGATCGGTCAGCGTCACGCCATTGGCACGCATCGCGCGTCGCAACTCAGCCCCGAACGCAGACGCCGGGGGCACGCTGGAATAGAAGGTCTTGAAGGGCAGCTCGGCTGCGCCACGCGGCTTGAACCCGCAGCCGGCAATCACCGCCAGGCTTGCTACGACCAGGCCGATGCGCGCGCGTTGCATGGGTCAGACCACCACGTTCACCAGCCGGCCAGGCACGATGATGATCTTTTTCGGTGTGCGGCCTTCGGCATGACGGGCCAGTCCCTCTGAAGCCAGGGCGGCCGCCTCGATGGCTGCCTTGTCTGCGCTGGCGGGCAGCTTGAGCGCACCGCGCACCTTGCCGTTGACCTGCAGTACCAGCTCGATTTCGTCCAGGGTGAGCGCGGACTCATCGACCTGCGGCCAGGGGGCATCAAGCAGTTCCCCGACCGCGCGGGCATAGCCCAGCTCCGACCACAACATGCAGGCAATATGCGGGCAGGCGGGATAGATCGCCCGCAGCAGCACTGAGACGCCTTCGCACAACACGGCCGCATCGCCGTCGCTGCCGTCAGGCTTGAAGCCCTCCAGCGCATTGAGCAGCTTCATGCAGCCCGAGACCACCGTGTTGTACTGCATACGTTCATAGTCGAAGCTCACCTGTCGCAGCACCAGATGCACCTCGCGGCGCAACGCCTTGGCTTCGGTCCCAGGCTGCGCAGTGCTCAGATCAGTGGCGCAAGCGCGGCTGAGCGTGGCGGCGTGTTGCGCGGCAAACGCCCAGAGCCGCCTGAGAAAGCGATGTGCGCCTTCCACGCCCGCATCGTTCCACTCAAGGGTCTGCTCCGGTGGTGAGGCAAACATCACGAACAGTCGGGCGGTATCGGCGCCGTACCGGTCGATGAGTTCCTGCGGGTCGACGCCGTTGTTCTTGGACTTGGACATGGTGCCCACGCCCTCGTACGTGATGGCGGTCCCGGCTGGCAACTCGGCTTTGGCTTCTTTCAGGCGTGCACCGACGACCTTGCCCGACGTATCGGACACGTTCTCGACTTCATGGGGCCAGAAATAATCGACCCCACCCTTGTCGCCGCGGCGCGAATAGATGTGGTTGAGCACCATGCCCTGGGTGAGCAGCCGCGTGAAGGGCTCGTCGACGCTCACCAGCTTCAGATCGCGCATGACCTTGGTCCAGAAGCGCGCATACAGCAGGTGCAGGATGGCATGCTCGATGCCGCCGATGTATTGGTCCATCGGCATCCAGTAGGCGGTGCCGGCGCCCACCATGGCCTCATCCAGCGTGGCGTCGCAATAGCGCATGAAGTACCAGGACGAGTCCACGAAGGTGTCCATGGTGTCGGTCTCGCGCCGTGCAGCCTGGCCGCAGGTGGGGCAGGTCACGCCAGCGTGAAAGCCCTCGTGCTTGTTGAGCGGGTTGCCGCTGCCATCGGGGATGCAATCTTCGGGCAGCACCACCGGCAGGTCTTTCTCGGGCACCGGGACCGCACCGTGCTCTGGGCAATGAATGATTGGGATAGGCGTGCCCCAGTAGCGCTGGCGGCTGACGCCCCAGTCGCGCAGGCGCCAGGTGGTCTTCTTTTCGCCCAGCCCCTGCTTGCCCAGATCGCGCGCGACGGCATCGACCGCATCCTTGACGCTCAGACCGTCATAGGCACCCGAGGCCATGACCGTGCCGCGCGCTTTGTCGGCATACCACTCCTGCCAGCGGGTCGTGTCGTAGGCGCTTTCTGCCGCGACTGCGATGACCTGCACGATCGGGATGCCGTACTTGAGCGCAAAGGCAAAGTCGCGCTCGTCATGGCCGGGCACGCCCATGACCGCGCCGTCGCCATAGCTCATCAGCACATAGTTGCCCACCCAGACATCCACCGGCGCACCGGTCAACGGGTGGGTCACCTGCAGGCCCGTGCGCACCCCTTCCTTTTCCTGCGTGGCGAGCTCGGCCTCGGTGGTGCCTCCGGCCTTGCAGGCCTCGATGAAGGTGGCCACGTCGGGGCGGGTGCGCGCGGCATGCAGGGCCAGCGGATGTTCGGGTGCGACTGCACAGAAGGTCACGCCCATGATGGTATCGGCGCGGGTGGTGAAGACATGCATCCGCCCGTCTTGCAGCGGTGTGCCGTCGTCGCCACGGATGTCGTGCGTGAAGGCGAATCGCACGCCCTCACTGCGTCCGATCCAGTTCTCCTGCATGAGCTTCACGCGCTCGGGCCACCCCGGCAGCTGGTGCTGCACATGGTTCAGCAGCTCCTGCGCATACTGCGTGATCTTCAGGTAGTAGCCAGGAATTTCGCGCTTTTCCACCACTGCGCCCGAACGCCAGCCGCGGCCATCAATGACCTGCTCGTTGGCCAGCACGGTCTGGTCGACCGGGTCCCAGTTGACCACCTGCGTGCGGCGCTCGGCAATGCCGGCCTCCAGCATTTTCAGGAACAGCCACTGGTTCCAGCGGTAGTACGACGGATCGCAGGTCGAGACTTCACGGCTCCAGTCGATGGCCAGACCCATCGCCTGCATCTGCCCCTTCATGTGGGCGATGTTGGAGTAGGTCCATTGCGCAGGCGGCACCTTGTTCTTCATGGCCGCGTTCTCGGCCGGCAGGCCGAAGGCATCCCAGCCCATGGGCATCAGCACGTTATAGCCCTGCATCCGCAGATGTCGGGCCAGCATGTCGTTGATCGTGTAGTTGCGCACATGGCCCATGTGCAGCTTGCCCGAGGGGTAGGGCAGCATCGAGCAGGCGTAGTACTTGCCCTTGGGGAATCGGGGGTCGTGCTCGATGGCACGGTAGGCGTCGATCGACGACCAGTGCGCCTGAGCCTGCGATTCGACGTCGGCGGGGAGGTAACGTTCTTGCATGGGGATGGGTTGCGCGCGAAAGACTGCAGCGCAGGAAGCGCTGCTCAACCCGTCATTATCGCCCGAAACCCATCGGCTGCCAGCGGCCGCGCGCGCTGTTAGGCCGCCTGCGATACACAGGCACAGGGCGCTATGCAGCGCCCTGTGCCCGCTTCAGCCGATCAGACGAAGGCCTTGTACTTGTCCAGGTGGCGCACGGGTTTGGACAGGGCGTCGCGCCGGAACGGATCACCCAGTTCAGCGGTCACCATCATTTCCAGTACGGTGGTCTTGCCCTGTTGCTGCGCCTTGGTCGCTGCAGCCAGTGCGGCGCCCACATCCGAGGCCTTGTCCACCACGATGCCTTCTGCGCCCATTGAACGCGCGACCGCTGCCCAGCTGGGCTGCTTGTCGAGGTTCACACCCAGGAAGCGGTTGTTGTAGAAGTCGACGTGATTCTTTTTCTCTGCGCCCCATTGGCCGTTGTTGAACACCACGGCCGTGACCGGAATGTTCTCGCGCACACAGGTCTGCAATTCGCCAAAACTCATGCCCCATGCGCCGTCGCCCACATAAGCGATGGCCGGGCGGTCGGGTGCGGCCAGCTTGGCACCGATGATGGTGGGAAAGGCGTAGCCGCAATTACCGAAGCTCATGGCTGCGAACATGGAGCGCGGTGCATCGAACTTCAGATAGCTGTTGGAGACCGAGCAGATGTTGCCGATGTCGGTCGATACCATGGCGCGGGCCGGCATGGCGCGCTCCAGTTCGCGCAGCATCTGGCGCGGATGCATGTACGACGACGATTGCGCGATCTCGAGGGACCAGGGGTCCTTCTCGTGGGTCCAGTCGGTGAGCTCTTTGTCCCAAGCCGCTTTTTCGGCCCGGATATCGGCCAGTCGGGCATCGCGGTTGGCCTGGCAAGCGAGCGATCGCCCCTGCAGACGGGCGGTCAGTGCCGCAGCGGCGGACTTCGCGTCGCCGCACAGCCCCACCGAAATCGGCTTGACCAGGCCCAGCATTTTCGCGTCGGCGTCGACCTGAATGATCTTTGCGTTCTTCGGCCAGTAGTCCATGCCATGCTGAGGCAAGGTGCCGAAGGGCCCCAGGCGCGTGCCCAGTGCCAGCACCACATCGGCCTTGGCGAAGAGTTTCATGGCGGCCTTGCTGCCCTGATAGCCCAAGGGGCCCACGGCCAGCGCGTGGTTCGCCGGGAACGAATCGTTGTGCAGATAACTGCTGGCCACGGGCGCCTGCAGCAGTTCGGCCAGTGCAATCGCTTCGGGCCAGGCATCGGCATTGATGACCCCGCCGCCCGACAGAATCACCGGGAATTTGGCGTTCGCCAGCAGATCGGCCGCTTCGGCCAGCGCCGCCTCGCCGCCTGTGCCCCGCTCGATGCGAATCGGCGTAGGAATCTCGGTCTCGATGTCGCCGTAGAAATAATCGCGCGGAATATTGAGCTGCGTGGGGCCCAGTTCCAGCAGCGCGCGGTCAAAGGCCCGACCGGTCAGTTCAGCCATGCGCGCCTTGTTGTTCACATGCGCCTGGTACTTGGTGATCTTGGAGAAGATCGGCAATTGCTCGGTCTCCTGGAAGCCACCCAGACCCAGCGTCATGCTGCCGGTCTCGGGCGTGACCACCACGACCGGCGAATGCGCCCAGTAGGCAGCGGCCACGGCAGTCACGAAGTTCGTGATGCCGGGGCCGTTTTGCGCGATGCACACACCGTGCTTGCCCGAGACACGAGCATAGCCATCGGCCATGTGGGCGGCCCCCTGTTCGTGGGCCACCATCACGAAGCGGATGCCCGCTGCCGGAAAGAGGTCGAGTGCATCCATGTAGGCCGAGCCCACGATGCCGAATACGTCGGTCACGCCCTGTGCGACCAGGGTCTCAACGAAGGCCTCGGAGGGGGTCATCTTGTGACGGCCGCGCACGACCTG
>CANHUQ010000197.1 GCA_947463885.1 Burkholderiales bacterium | reverse complement strand
TCAGCGTGATCATCACCTGAGAATAAATTTTTTCCCAAACGCGAGGGACTGCAAAAAACACGTGCGGCTGGACTTCCCTCAAGTCTTCAAAGACCGTGTCCGGGTTCTCGACGAAGTTGATAATCGAGCGGCGCAAGATGGGTACGTATTCGCCAATCATGCGCTCGGCGATATGGCAGAGTGGCAGGAAGGCGATCCGTTCGCCGCCTTCCGGTACGCCCTCAAACATGCCGTTTGTAACGCCCGAAAGCGTCGCGCACAAATTGCCATGGGTAATCATGGCCCCCTTGGGACGCCCCGTGGTCCCGGAGGTGTAGACGAGAATGGCCAGATCCTGCGGACGACGGCTCGCTACGCGTGCATCCACTAGGCCTGGATGCGCTGCGAGATAGTCTCGTCCAGCGGCCCGCAAGCTATCCAATGACATGACCTGCGGATCGTTCAGGTTCGCGAGACCTTCCATGTCAAAGACGATGACCTTGCGAAGTTTTGGAAGCGCCTGACGCACTTCCAGAAATTTGTCGAGTTGTTCGTCGCCTTCCACGAACAGAAAGACGGATGCTGAGTCTTCGCAGAGGTACTGAACCTGAGAAGCGGCATCGGTTGGGTAGATGCCGTTACACACTCCGCCCATGGTCAACACGGCGAGGTCTGTCCATACCCATTCGCGACGTGTATTGGCCAGCACGCTGGCCACCTCGCCCGGCTCAAACCCCAGACTGACCAGACCGGCGCCAATTTCCTCGGAGATTTTCGCTACCTCATTCCAGCTGTAGGCACGCCAGATGCCCAGATCCTTTTGGCGCATCATGGGCTTGTCGCCCATTTGGCTGACGCCCAGTCGGAACATCTTGGGAATGGTGTCGAAGGGCAATATTTCGGCTTTCCAGCCGAAGTCGTCGCCGCGGACAATGCGATGCGGATCGAGGGTGGTGGTGCTCATCGCCAGGTCTTCTTTTTCTTCCAGCGGCGTTCACCGCGAACACCGGTTTCTTTCATGCCGAGGTAGAACTCTTTGATGTCGTCTTTTTCGCGCAGCACCGCGCAGGTGTCTTCCATCACGATACGGCCGTTCTCGAGCACATAGCCGTAATCGGCCGCATTGAGCGCCATGTTGGCGTTTTGCTCCACCAGGAGCATGGACGTGCCGCGCTCGCGGTTGATGCGTACGATGATTTCGAAGATTTCCTTGGTCAATCTGGGCGACAGTCCAAGGCTCGGCTCGTCCAGCAGGATCAGGGTCGGATCGGCCATGATGGCGCGCGAGATGGAGAGCATCTGCTGCTGTCCGCCTGACAGGAGACCGGCGTCTTGTGCGGCCCGTTCCTTGAGGATGGGGAAGTAGCCAAAGACGGTCTCGATGTCGCGGGCGACCGCATCACGGTCTTTGCGGGTGTAGGCGCCCATGATCAGGTTGTCGCGCACCGACAGCAGCGGAAACACCTCACGACCTTCGGGGACGTGGGACAGGCCCTTTTGAACAATGAGCGAGGGGTCCTGGGCGGTGATGGATTGACCGTTGAATTCGATGCTGCCGCGCCGGGGGTCGATGATGCCCGAGATGGTCTTGAGGATGGTCGTCTTGCCCGCGCCATTGGACCCCAGCACCGTGGCAATTTCGCCCTTGGCCACTTCCAGGCTCACGCCTCGGATGGCCCGGATGGGTCCGTAGGCGCTTTCAACGTTGGCGAGCTTGAGCAACGTGGCTGCACTCATCGGCTGCGCTCCCGCACGAAGGGTTCAGGGCGGCGCAGGAAAGACATGTCCTCGGCTGAGCCCAGATAGGCCTCGATCACACTCGGATCGGATTGCACCTCGCGAGGCGTGCCCAGGGCCAGCGTTTCACCCTGATTCATGGCGAGGACCCGGTCGGATACCTTGGACACGAGGGTCATGTCGTGCTCGACCATCAGCACCGTGATGCCCAGCACATTCTTGATGTCCTGAATCCAGAACGCCATGCCATCGGTTTCTTCGACGTTCAGGCCCGACGAGGGTTCGTCCAGCAGCAGCAGCTTGGGGCGCGTGCAGAGGGCTCGTGCGAGTTCGACCACTTTGCGAACGCCATAGGGCAGACCAGCCACCAAGGTGTCGCGGTAGCGCTGCAGGTCGAGAAATTCGATCACCCGCTCGGCGTCTTCGCGCGCCTGGACTTCAGCCTTGCGTGCGGCGCCGGTGAAGAAGAGTTCGCTCACGAAGCCGGTTTTGCGGTGCACGTGTCCGCCGATCAGCATGTTTTGCAGCACCGTCGCGAATTCGAAGAGCTCGATGTTCTGGAAGGTGCGGGCAATACCCAGCTCGGCGATCCGATGCGGCGGCACGGTGTTGAGGTGCTGACCTTCGAATTGAAGGGTACCTGCCGTGGGCGTGTAGATCCGGCTGATCAGGTTGAAGACGGTGGTCTTACCTGCGCCGTTCGGGCCGATCAGGGTGAAGACTTCACCGCGCTGAACGTCGAAGCTCACGTTGTTGACCGCGAGCACACCGCCGAAGCGGACCTGGAGCTCGCGGGCACTGAGCAAGGGTGTGGTCGAGTTCATTTCAGGCGGTCCGACTTCGTGAAGCTCTTCTGCCGCTTGAACATGCCTTTGCGGTAGAACGGGAACATCTGGAACCAGGTGCGGATCTTGAGCCAGCGGCCGTACAGGCCCATGGGTTCGAACAAGACGAAAGCCACTAGCACGATGCCGTAAATGACCGCCTGAAGCCCGGCGGCACCGCCGATCGACTCGGGTAGATAGTCTTTGCCCAGAGCGATGAGCTGCGGCATGGTGATCAGGAAGATCGCGCCCAGAAAGGCGCCGTGCACGAAGCCCAGGCCGCCGACCACCACCAGCAGGAGCAGGTCGACCGACTGAATGAGGCTGAACTGGTCAGGCGAAATGAAGCGCATCTTGTGGGCATACAGTGCCCCGGCGATGCCCGCCATGGCTGCCGAGATGGCGAACGCCAGACCCTTGTACCAGGCGAGGTTGATGCCCATGCTCTGCGCCGAAATCTCGGAGTCGCGTATGGCCACGAAGGCACGCCCCGTAGGTGCCCGCAGAAGGTTGAGCACCGCAAGCGTGCACAGGACGCACAGGACCAGGCAGAGGTAATAGAACGAGGTGTCGCTGTCGAACTTGAAGCCCAGCATTTCAGGTGGTTTGACAGCCAGGCCCGCATTGCCGCCGGTCACGTCTTCCCAGCGGGCAAAGATTTCTTCGACGATGAAGCCAAAGGCGAGTGTGGCAATGCCCAGGTAAATGCCTTTGACCCGCAACGCCGGTGTACCCACGATGATCCCGGCGATGGCTGATAACGCAATACCGACCATGAGCGCCAGCGGGAAGGGCCAGCCATGATTGGTGAGATAGGCCTGCGCATAGGCGCCCACGCCCATGAACGCTGCATGACCGATGGAAACCTGACCTGTGTAACCCGCCAGCAGCATCAGCCCCAGGCCGACGATCGAGTAAATCAGCACAAAACTAAGCTGCGCCAGCCAGTACTCCGAGAAGAGGATCGGAGCGAGAAGCAGCAGCACAATGAGCGCACCGTACCAAAGTCGGTGCCCCTCGTGCTTGGCGAGAGCGACGTCCTGTTCGTAGGAGGTCTTGAAGACGAAACGCATCGGATCAGACCTTCTTGCGCAGTTTTTCGCCGAAGAGCCCGTTCGGTTTGAACCAGAGCATCAGCAGCACGACGATGTAGGGGGCGATGTCCTTGAAGCCTGTGGGCAGGTAAAAGCCCGACAGCGACTCGACGATCCCGATGATCAGACCGCCCACAATCGCCCCGGGCAGGCTGCCGAATCCGCCGACTACGGCGGCAGGAAAAGCCTTCAGCCCGATGAAGCCCATGTTCACGTGAACGAAGGTGATCGGCGCAAGCAGCAGTCCGGCCACCGCAGCCATGGCAGCGGCCAGCGCCCAGACCAGCCCGTTGAGCCGTTGCACCGGGATGCCCATGTAGTAGGCGGCGAGTTGGTTTTGAGACGACGCTTGCATCGCGATGCCGACCGTGGTGTAACGAAACACCGCATAGAGCACCGCGCACAGCAGCGCCGTGGCGCCGATGATGACCAGTTGCTCGACAGAAAACAGCAAGCCGCCCGCCTGAATCACCTGGTCTTTGAAAGGCACCGGCAGCACGTGAGTCTCGGTGCCGATGGCCGGAATCATGGTGATCAGGCCACGCAAGATATAGCCGATGCCGATCGTGAGCATGACGATCGTGAACTGGGGTTGGCCCAGGATGGGGCGAATGACCAGCCGCTCGATGAAGAGCCCAAACAATCCCATGGCAATGATGGCGGCCACAATGGACAGCCAATACGGGAAGCCGAGCATCGTCATGGCAGCCAGACCGACGAACCCACCCATCATCATGAGGTCGCCCTGCACGAAGCTGACGGTTTCTGTCGCCTTGTAGATGAGCACGAAGCCCAATGCAATCAGCCCGTAGATGCAACCTTGGGCGACGCCGCTGATGACCAGTTGTAGGAACTGCAAGTTGTTCTCGTTAGTTATGGTCTGACTCCGGAGCGCAATCTAGCACGGCGTCTGAGCAGCCGGTCAAGCCCGGGATTGGTTTGAGTGGAGTAAACAGTGTGGGCTGCCTCGCGATGTGGCGGCGCAGCAGACGAAAGACGTCAACATCGAAAGCTTGGGTGTGGCCTTCGTGCCAGGCGCACCACTGGTCGAATGCCACGGTCTGGGTGAGGCCTGATTCGGGGTCATGTTCTTGCAGTGCAACCGGGCCGGAGTAAGGCCACGATGGGAATGCCCAGGGTTCGAGTGCGCTGAGCAGGCGGGCATGATGCGCCTGCGGGGTTTCGGCACCTTCGCACAGGCCTTCGCATCGGTGAATCTGTCGGGAAAAGCAGGGGCCGTTGCCTTGCTTCAGCCCGAGCGCTGCGTCACACAGCCGATGTGTGCGGCCCAGTTGCGCCAGGACGGTGCGTGCCCCACTGCGACTGCCAAAGGGCCCGTAGCGCGTCCGACCCTCTGACGATGGATGCGCTGGCGCCAGACGTTCCAATGCCACGATGCGTGGCGTGTGGCCTGGAATATCGGCTTCGATGAAGCACACCGAGGCGCGTTTGCGCAGCGCCACGTTATGCAACGGCGCACAGGTCTTGATCGCCTGCATTTCCCTCAACAGGGCAGTGAATTCGCCGCCCGTGGGCTCGATCTGCAGCGCGTGCGTCTCGGTGGCAAGTCGAGCAGCGTTGCTGTGACGGCTGTCAGCGTAAAAGTGCGCGCGGACGCGCTCACGCAGATTGCGCGCTTTGCCGATGTAGAGCGGCTGCCCCTGGATGCCCAGGAATGTGTAGACGCCGGGTGATTCAGGCAGGGTGCGCAGGAGCGCAACGGAGGCCTCATCCAGGTGAGCGGGGACGGCGGGCAGCTTGAGTAATTCCTGGATGGCGTGTTGCACTGCAGCGGGGTTGAAGTGCTGTCGCACATGGGCGATGAACTGAGCGATCAGCCGTGCGTCAGCGAGTGCGCGGTGCCGCTCGGGGGCATGTAAGGCATGGCGTTCAATCAGGGCGTCCAAGCTGTGTGTTTTGAACTGCGGATAAAGCTTTCTGGACAAGCGCACCGTGCACAGGACATCTGCGTTGAAGCGCACGCCAACCCGACGGCATTCAGCTTTCAGGAACCCGTAGTCGAATCGGGCGTTGTGCGCCACGAGCAGGCGGTTCTCCAATCGTTTCAGGATGCCGGGCAACAGGGCTTCAAATGGCGGGGCGTCTCGAACCATGGCGTTGGTGATGCCGGTCAGCGCCTGAATGTCGGGTGGAATGGCGCACTCGGGATGGACGAGCGAGGACCATTCTTCGACCACCTGTTCGCCGTCGACCAGGACCATGCCGATCTCGGTGATGCGGTCGACCGCGGGCGAAATGCCCGAGGTTTCAAGGTCGATCAAGGCGAATCGGTGTGAGGCGAGGGTCGAACGCTGCATAGGCCGTCAATACGGTCTCAAAGGAAAGCAGGCAGTGTCGAGCGCAGGTGGCTCATGACGTGAGCCCATGTCATGAGGAGAGTCTCTGCTACATGCATTGAGCCCACGCCTTGAGGTGGGCACCTTGACAGCCCGCTCGCGGCGGCGCTCAGGTGGCTGCTGCGCCGCCGGGTGAGTCAGTCTTGCGCGCCTCGCGAATCGGCAGATGCACCAGCGCGGCGCCCAGCGCCAGCATGATGTCCACGTACCAGACCCAGTCGTAGGAGCCAGTGGACTCGAACGCGCGCCCGCCCAGCCAGGCACCCAGGAATCCTCCCACCTGATGACTCACGATCACGATGCCGAATAAGGTGGCCATGAAGCGGGTGCCGTGCAGCTTCGCGATCAGACCGACCGTGGGCGGCACGGTGGACAGGTAGGTGACACCGATCACTGCCGCGAACGCCATCACCACCCATTCGTTCTTCGGTGCGAGCAAAAAGCACAGCACGGCCAGCCCCCGTGTGGCGTAGAGGGCGGACAGCAGCATTTTCATGCGCACCTTGTCGACCATCCAGCCCACGGCGAAACTGCCGACGATATTGAAGAGCCCAATCGTGGCGAGCGCCCAGGCGCCGACAGTTGGAGTCAAACCGCAGGCTGCGACCACACCTGGCATGTGGGTGGCAATGAAGCCGACGTGAAAGCCGCAAACGAAAAAGCCTGCGCCCAGCAGGAGGAAGCTGCGATCACGGAAGGCCCCCGACACCGCCTCGGACAAAGTGGATGCACCGACACTGGGGGCGGCTTGGGCAGCCGAACTAGACTTGAACATGAACAGCAGCGGCAGGCTGAGCAGCGTGAGCAGGGACAGGCTCCACAACCCAACGGTCCATCCGCTGCTGGTGATAATGGCTTGCGTGAGCGGCACGACGCTGAATTGACCGAATGATCCGCCGGCATTGACGATGCCGCTGGCCAATCCGCGACGCGCTGCACTCACGCGTGGTGCGATCGTTCCCATGAGTACGCCCAGACCGAATGCGCCCGCGCCGCCTGCTCCCAGAACGCCAACAGTCAGGATGAGCATGGGTAGTGAGTCTGCAAAAGGGATGAGCGCGGTGCCAATCGCGATCATGAGGCCACCGGCCAGCATGACCCGCGCGCTGCCATAACGCTCACTGAGCGCGCCAGCCACCGGTTGCGTGAGCCCCCACATGAGCTGTCCCACGGCGTAGGCGAGACTGATTGCCGCAATCCCCAGGCCGGTCTTGGTGTTGAGCGTACTTAGGAACAGTGACAGGGACTGACGCACGCCCATGACGACCGCCATGAGGGCGGCTGCGCCAATGACCAGGGGCAGCCAGGAACGAGAAAGAGCAGTCATGAAAGCCGTGCGTCAAAAATATGCATATGCAAGTGTATCAGATAAGGTTGCATATGCACGCTTGGGTCTGGCAGCGTCTGGACCCGTCTTCAGGTCTGGCCTGGCCGCAGAACAATCGGT
>CANHUQ010000196.1 GCA_947463885.1 Burkholderiales bacterium | reverse complement strand
CACCGGGCAAACACTGCTGCACGCTGCACTGAGGGGCAGCACCTGATCTCAGGCATCGCGTAAGCTGATGGTCTTTTCATGTGAGGAGACCTCATGAGACACCAGAACCCAACCATCAGGCGGTCTGTGCCGTGGCGCACCGCGGCGTGCATTGGCATGGCTGCCGCCTCGTTCAGTGTGCTCAGTCCGGTGTGGGCGCAGACCGCTGCGCAGCCCGCCACACCCGCAGCCGCCGCAGCACCGGTCAAGGATCCCAAGGCGCTGGCCGCACTGGGCTCGATGAGCACCTACCTGCGCTCGCTCAAGCAGTTCGCCGTGCGCGCCGATACCACCACCGACGAAGTGCTGCTGACTGGACAAAAGCTCCAGTTCAATGGCACCGCCAGCTACCAGTTCGTCGCGCCTGACCGCCTGCGCCTGGACCTGCGCACCGACCGGATGCATCGCGACATTGTCTTTGACGGCAAGACCCTGACGATGGTGGCACCGCGGCGCAAGCTCTATGCCAGCGTGCCCGCCCCGGCGACCGCAGCGGAGCTGGTCACCACCGCCGAGCGCGAATATGGTTTGTCCTTTCCGCTGGCCGATCTGTTCCTGTGGGGCAACGATCAGTCTGCACTCGATGCCATCAAAGAGGCATCGTTCATCGGGCCGGCCAAGATCGCCGGGCAGTCGTGCGATCAGTACGCCTTCCGGCAGGACGGCGTCGATTGGCAACTCTGGATTCGCCAGGGTGCGCAGCCGCTGCCTTGCAAGATCGTGATCACCACCAAGGGCGAGCCTGAGCAACCCCAGTTCAGCGCGCAGCTTGCCTGGAATCTTGCGGCGCGGCCCGCTGCCTCGGCCTTCAAGTACACGCCGCCTGCCGATGCCCGTCGGATCCAGATGACCCGGGTCAGTGAACTGGCCACCACCAAATGAGGACGCCCTGCACCATGAAGCGCTCTGCCACTTTTGCGCTGCTGTCCGCGGCGTGCACGCTGTACATCGCATCGTTCGGCGCCGCTGAGGCGCAAGCTGCCGGCCGCGATGTACGCAACACCACTCGCACCAGCGTCAACAACAACGCGAATATCAATCGCGATCGCAACATCAACGCGAATTCAAATGTGAATCGCAATGTGAACGCGAACGTCAACCACAACACCAATGTCAATGTGAATCAGTACCACCATGTCGACATTGATGTGCATGACAACTACAACCCGTTTGCAACCGCCGTGGCGGTGACGGCGGGCGTGGCGGTCACCAGTGCGGTGATTGGCTCCATGACCCACACGCTGCCTCCGGCTTGCATGCCTGTGCAGTACGGGACGATGCTGTATCAGCAGTGCGGCACGGTCTGGTATCAGCCCACGTACGTGGGTACGACCGTGCAGTACGTGGTGGTGACGGCGCCGCGCTGAGCCTCAGGTTTTCACGCGGGCTCTGAAGAGTTCGCGCAGATTCACCTCGCGCGGGCCCGGGATCAATTCGATCCGGTCGCCCGCGCAGACTATGCCTGGCTCGATGACCGCCAGATAGCTGCCGCAGTAGCCCGACTGGGCCATGAGTTTGCCGGCCTGTGCAAAGCCCATCACTGCATTGAACTTGAAGCAGGGAAAGCGTGGCTCGCTCACCGCCAGCACGCAGCCCGGCAGGCGCAGCTGATCGCCAATCCATAACCCGTCTTCGGTCAGACCCTGGATGGTCAGGTTTTCGCCGAGCATTCCGGGGTCAAGCGGCTCGTCCCATAGCGACACCTTGGCCTGGGCCCGCACGGTCTGCCAGAAGGCGTAATGCTCGTGCGGATACGCATAGACCGCCTTGGACAGCCCGCCATGCACCGTGAGGTCGGCCTGTTCATCGCCTTCGAGTCCCATTCGATGCACCGGCACCGGACCCTGTGCAGCCTGCTTGCCGATGGCGGTCAGAACGGTGCGGCCGTTGATCTGGGTGGCACGCGCCTGGGCGCGATTGACGTGCAGGACCTTCATTGAAGCGGCGCACCCGGGCGCAGGGATGATCGATCAGAGGGAGCTTACGCGCATTGGCGGGGGCAGGCTGCGGGGCGTTCAGCCCCGATGGGTGTCATCCTTTCTTGCAATGGCAAGACAGTTTTGTATCTGATACCGTTGAAGTCTTTGGTAGGGAGCCTACATGCTTCAATCGGATCCTGATCCTGAGTTTCTTCGGGCGCTTTTCAAGGTCAATGACGCGGAGTCTGTCGTGGCCTGGGTGTTTTGCCCCAACCGGGATGCGCCCCCAATCCTTAGCCGACTCGCCCGGGAGGTCTTGCCGGAGCAGCCCGCAGGCGAGTACCGGCTGGCCGATCTGCTCGCGCATTGGCAGTCACGTGTGCACCCGGATGATCAGCAGGCCCTGCTCGACACCCTGAGTGGCGCTACCGAGCAGGGCCAGGTGTATTCAACCCGACTGAGGTTCTTGCGCGCCGACACCGGCCGTTACGGTGGGTTTGACTGCAGGTTTTGCCTCACCGGGCGCGATGCGCACGGCATGGCGCAATGGGTCTTGCGAGCAGCCGATATCGATGAACGCCTCCAACACGATGAGGCGATGCTGCAAGCCAGCCGCCGCAAAGATGCCTTCATTGCGATGCTGGGCCATGAATTGCGCAATCCGCTCGCGCCGATGCGCACGTCGCTGGCGCTGATCAGGGCCTTACAGCCGAGCGGTGCGATTCTGCGGGAAGTGGAGCTCATCGAACGTCAGACCGCGCTGATGGTCCGTCTGATCAACGATTTGCTCGATGTCTCCCGCCTGGACCATGATCGCCTGGACCTCACGCTCGAGCGATTCGATCTGCGCACAAGCGTCCTGGGCGTTCAGGAAATGACACTGCGCAGCATGGCCGACACGCACGACCGGCTGACCGTGACCCTGCCTGAAGAACCGGTCATGGTCATGGCTGATCCGGTGCGCATCAGGCAGGTGCTGAGCAACCTGATGCGCAACGCACTCACCTACAGCGAACCGGGCAGCCCGGTGTCGCTCACCCTCTCGGTCACTGCAGATCATGAGGCGCAGATCATCCTGACCGATGCGGGCATCGGCATCGAACCCGACAGGCTGGAGTCGATCTTCGAGCCTTTTTCCCGGGCGCCCGAAGGAAAGCGACGGCCCAACGAAGGGCTGGGCTTGGGCCTGACGCTTGCCCAGCGGCTGGTGCAACTGCACGGCGGGCGACTGGAGGCGGCGAGTGCCGGACTGGGCTGCGGCAGCACGTTCACCATCAGCTTGCCGATCGATCAGCCTGCCGCGCCCGAGCCGCGCGTTCCCGACAAAACCGAAGCCCAACACACTGCCCACAGCGTTGCGGCAGCCGAGCCCAACGGCGCACTCCGGATTCTGGTGGTCGATGACAATGTGCGGGCCGCTGATTCACTGACCCTGCTGCTGCAACACTGGGGCCA
The DNA here is from genome assembly GCA_947463885.1 of Burkholderiales bacterium. Taxonomy (GTDB): domain Bacteria; phylum Pseudomonadota; class Gammaproteobacteria; order Burkholderiales; family Burkholderiaceae_E; genus UBA4615. The sequence goes on along the minus strand of CANHUQ010000196.1, from coordinate 4,132 downwards.
TGCTGCGCGCGCGGCTTACGATGGGCATCGTGCGTTGGAACTGGACCAGGCGCTGCAGCCCGATGTGGTCATCCTGGACATCGCCATGCCCGACATGACCGGCTATGACCTCGCGCGGGTGTTGCGTGCCCGGCAGGGCGCGCGTGATCTGAGGATCATCGTGGTCTCGGGGTATCCCCAAACCACGCATGCCGATCCCTCTAGCCTGTCGCTCTTCGATCAATACCTTTTGAAGCCTGTCGACCTGGATCAGTTCCGCCAAGCGTTGGAGGCGCACAGCACGCCGGCCCGTTAGGTGTGGCCGAACGCTGACCCACTCATTCGGGTTGCATGCCCAGGCCGCGCATGGTTTTGCCGAACACCCCAAGCTGCTCCTTGACCAGCGTACCCAGCACATCGGGCGTAGACGGCACCAGCAACAGCCCCAGTTTGTCGAACTGCTCGACCACATCCGGGCGGCGCAAGACCGTGTTGAACTCGCGTGAGATGCGGTCCACCAGGTCGCGCGGCATTTTTGCCGGACCGAAGCAGCCACCCCAGGGAGCAATGTTCAGCAGCGGCTGACCCGCTTCGGCCACGGTTGGCACCTCTGGGTAATTGCGCGAGCGGCTGGGCAGCAGTACGGCCAGCGGCTTGAAGCCTTCCTTGATCATCTGCGGCAGGACGGCGGGGCTGACCCACATTGCTGGCACGCGCCCGCCGACCAGATCGAGGACCGCCTGGCCTTCACCCTTATAGGGCACATGGGTCATGTCCAGCCCATTGGCCTGCATCAGCTGCCCCATGGCCAGGATGCTCGTGCTGTTGCCGCTGGCATAGCTGCTTTTGCCAGGATTGGCCTTCACCCAGGCTACGTACTCTGAGAGTGTGCGCGCCGGAACATTGGCCGCCACCGACAGAATGAAGGTGAAGACCACCATGTTCGCAATCGGCGTGAAGTCGGCGATCGGGTCGTACGGCAGGCTCTTTTTCAGATTGGGCAGATACGACAGCGAGGACGCCGTCCCAAAAAAGAGCGTATGACCATCGGGGGCGGAGCGCGCCACCTCCTGGGCAGCCACCACGCCGTCTCCGCCAGCGCGGTTCTCCACGACCACCGGTTTGCCGAAGGCGTTACCCAAATGCACGGCGATGATGCGCGCACCCAGATCGGCACCACCGCCTGCTGCAAAGGGCACGATGAATCGGATCGGCTTGGTCGGCCATTCTGATTGTGCACGCACCACCCCCGGCAGGCTTGCGCCGAGCGCGAGGGCGCCTGCGCCGGCGACCAGCTGCCTGCGGCGCGAGCGGCTGGTCTGGCCACCCCGAATGGTCTCAATGGCACAGTCGAAGGCCGCCGTGTGGGTGGTGATTGGGCGCGGATCGGTCATCGTGTCTCCTTGAACAGGCGGGTTGGTCGTTGGGGTCGCCTGGAGCTTATTCCTGCTGGATGCCGATATCCCGCATGGTCTTGGCAAACACATCGCGCTGCTCCTTGACTAGCGCAGACAAGGCATCCGGCGTGGACGGAACGGGCAACAGGCCCAGCTTGTCGTACTGCTCGATCACATCTGGCCGGCGCATGACGCCGTTGAAGTCGCGCGAGATGCGTTCCACCAGATCACGCGGCATTTTCGCCGGGCCGAGCAGCCCGCCCCAGGGTGAAATGTTGACCAGGGGTTGACCGGCTTCGGCCATGGTGGGCACATCAGGGAAGGTGCGGGTGCGCTGCGGCAACAGGACCGCCACCAGTTTGAATTTCTCCTTCATGAGCTGGGGGAGGATGGCGGGCGTCACGAACATGGCTTGCACACGCCCGCCCACCAGATCTATAGCCGCTTGCGCCTCGCCCTTGTAGGGCACGTGGGTCATGTCGAGTTTGTTGCTGCTCATCAGCTGGCCCATGGCGAGAATGCCGGTGCTGTTGCCGGTGGCATAGGCCAGCTTGCCGGGGTTGGCCTTCACGTAGGCGACGAATTCGGCCAGGGTGTTCACCGGCAGCGTCGGTGTCACGGCCAGATAGAACGTGAAGATGCACAGTTTGGAGATCGGCGTGAAGTCGGCCACCGGGTCGTAAGGCGGGGCCTTTTTCAGCGCAGGCACATAGGACATGGAGGTGGCGGTGCCGAAAAACAGCGTGTGGCCGTCGGGCGGCGACTTGACCACTTCCAGCGCCGCGACTGCGCCGTCAGCGCCGGCGCGGTTTTCGACCACGACCGGCTTGCCGAATGCGGTACCCATATGCACGGCGATGGCACGTGCTCCCAGGTCGGCGCCGCCACCGGCGGGAAAAGGCACTACGAAACGAACCGGCTTGTTGGGCCAGTCGGATTGCGCCCGGGCGGCTTGGGGCAGGGCACCGGCCAAGGCGAGCGCACCGCCCGCCATCACCATGCGCCGGCGCATGGTGTCGACAGACAGAATCGTTGTGTCGCCCAGGGCAGCCAGGCGGGTGTTCGCATGCATACAGAGCTCCTTCAGTCAGCGCGGTCAGCGCGAAATCGGCCGCAAGCTTAACCGCAGCATCGGCACTTTGCGCAAGTTCGCCCGATCGCCCGCCAGGATTTCGGCGGGGTGCGCGCCGATCGAACTGGGGTACGCTGCCGAGCTGCCCCACACAGACCCCGCAAGGAAGCCACCATGCCTGTCGACCTGACCCGCCTGTCTGTTGCCGTGCTGTGGGCTGTGTTCGGGGCCGTGTTGTGTGGGAGCGGCTCCGCACAGGCGCAGTCCGCCGCGCGTCTTGCCGCGCCGCTGCCGAATCCGAAAGAGTCGCTGCAGGCCTACTGTTCGCGCCTGGAGCGTCAGGCCGAGACCATCCGCTTCAAATGTGCCTGGCAGCTTGACTGGCTGGACCCGTCACGGCCGGTCTCGATGCGCAGCGTCGAATTCGCGACCACGGATTTTGCGCGCGTCTTTGCCATCGCACGGGCGCTCCACGGCATTCCGGCCACATTGAGCCTGCCCGCGCAGGGGCCGGCCGAACAAACCATCGTCGATCCGAAAAAGCCCGCCTATCTGTGGACCTCGGAGCTGACGATCAGGCGCGCGTCCGGCGGGCAGATCGAACGCGCGGACTACACGTCGCGCGGCGAGGGCGGCGGTTCAGGGGTGCGGGTGATGCGCAAGGATGGCGGCACGATCCTCATCGAGGAAGGCGCCTTCGGCGACTGATCGACCGGTAGCGCCCGCAGGCCTGAGGGCGCTGGGCGCAGCACCTATCGAAGCGCTTCTGGCCGCTCCGGGCCCAAGCGGAGGGTGTCGCGGTTTACGCGCTGCGGCGGCTCTGCTGAAGCGCGCCTGTGCGCAGGATCAGCGGCAGTCCGGCGATGAGCAGCCACAGGCTTGAAGGCAGAGGTACGTCGACGTGCGGCAAGGCTGAGCCACCTGGTGTCTCGGGATCGGATTTGAGCTGCAGGGCCGAGTGGCTGCCCGGATCGCCGAGGCCCTCATGCAGACCACCGCCACCACCGCCACCACCGCCACCACCGCTACCACCGCTACCACCGCTACCACCGCTACCACCGCTACCACCGCTACCACCGCTACCGCCGCTACCGCTACCGCCGCCACCCGATGAATAGGGCAGTGTCTTGCCGGAGGTCATTTCGGCAACCCTCCCGGCGCCCGGGGATCCGCCGCCCATGCCTGACCGTCCGCCCTCACCGCCCCCGGTCCACCGATTGTGGCTGGCTTCGATCACGCCGGAGCCGAGCGCACCCCACCCACCGCTCTGTCCGGCAGCGATCGGCCCGCGCTCCCCGGGCAGGCCGGTCCAGATGCCGGCCAGCGGATCCACTGCGGCAGTGACACCGTATTCGGTCGTGTCCTGCGCGGCGTCGCCCACCCCTGCCGCACGCAGCAGGGAGGCACGTGAAGTTGGCCGACTGGCTGCCGCTGCCTCCCCGGCTTCGGGTGCCGAGGTTGCCCGGATCGGATCCGCTGCGCTTGGCCCGCACGCCCCCGCTTGTTTGGCGGTGCGGGCAGGTGGCGTGCGAGGCTGTGCAGAAGATGGTGTGGCAGCCACCCGGATCACGGGCGTGCGCTTGGCAGGCTTGACTGTGGCACGCGGCGTATTCCCTGGCGCAACCCGTGGCGCGACACCAGTCGGGGTGCCCTGGGTGGCTGTCGCAACGGATCTCTGCGCCAT
>CANHUQ010000195.1 GCA_947463885.1 Burkholderiales bacterium | reverse complement strand
ATGCCTTTGGTGCAGTACGCGGCGCTGCCGGCAGCGCCTTGCCCGGCATTGCCCCGAGCAATGCCTATCGCTGCGCGCAGGGCACTTATGTGCTGGTGGCCGGCAACGGCGACAGCATCTTTCGCCGGCTCATGACCGCCATCGGACGCACTGACCTGGCGACCGACCCAGCGCTGGCGCGCAACGATGGGCGTGTCGCGCGGGTCAGTGAAATCGATGCGGCCATTGAATCCTGGACCTCGGTGCGCAGCATCGATGAAGTCATTCAGGTACTGGAAGCAGCTGGAGTCCCAGTCGGTCGGATCTATACCGTGGCAGATATTGCAAACGACTCGCAATATCTAGCGCGCGACATGATCGTGCAGACGCATGACGCCCATGGTCGTGCGCTCAAGGTGCCCGGGATTGTGCCCAAACTCGGCGACACGCCTGGACGTATGCGCACCCCGGCTCCGCTGCTGGGCGAACACACCGACACGGTGTTGCGCAGCAGCGGCTGGCCGGCACAAGAACCGACCGCACCGGATCGATCAGGCCTGGTGTCGACCGACTGAGTCAGTCGGCGGCTCAGGGCTTGCGGCTGCGCGTATTGAAGCGCTCGATACTTTCGATAAAGGCATCGCTGCGAACGGCCAGTTGCTGCGTGCGGTTTTCAAGCTGAAGCGCAGACTCCAGGCTCGGCGCATCGACGTTCAGATCGAGCACTTCCTTGGTCATGCGCAATCCGAACGGACTCTTGTCCAGCATGACGCGGGCCACTTCGAGCGCGGCCGCCACGCTCTGTCCGTCGGGCACCAGTCGCGACACCAGGCCAATACGTTCTGCTTCCGTCGCTCCGACCTCGCGTCCGGTGAACAGGATCTCGGCTGCACGGGATACGCCGATCAGGCGTGGCAGCAGATAGGTGCTGCCGATCTCCCCTGCCGACAAACCGATATTGATGAACGACGCGACGAATCGCGCGCTTTGCGCGGCGATCCGGATGTCGGCTGCCAACGAGAAGCAAAACCCGCCCCCGGCCGCCACGCCATTGACGGCTGCAATCACCGGTTGCGGAATACGCCGCAGCCCCGAGACCAGGCGCGCCAGGCGCTGCTGCGTGCCCATGGCAGTTTCAACACTCGGGCGCACGCCCCCGTGCCGCTCACGCGCTTCCTTCAAATCGGTGCCTGAGCAAAACCCCGGCCCCGCACCAGTCAGGATCAGTACGCGTGCCGGGTGTTGCTCCAGCAGCCGCAGCACTTCGCCGAATTCCTCCAGCAGTTTCACGCTGATGGCGTTCAAACGCTCGGGTCGATTCAAGGTGAGCAGCGCGATGCCCGGTTCAGGCTCGCTCAGCAGCAGTGTCTCAAAGGTGGGCGCCATACCTGTTCACTCCGGTTCGATGCCTGCCGCCTTCATTGAAGCCGTGAAGGACACGATGGCTTTGTTCTGATAGTCGCGCAGCTCGGCGGGTGTCGAGGTCTGGGCTTCCAGTCCCAGACCCAACAGCTTCTGGCGCATCTCGGGTGCTTCAATGACCGCCCGAATCTCTCGATTCAACATCTCGATGATCGCGGCTGGCGTGCGGGCGGGCGCATAAAAGGCATAGAAGCCCTCACTGGCAAGCTTGGGGTAGCCCAGGTCAGCAACCGTCGGCAGATCGGGCGCAGCACCGGAGCGCTTCGGCGACGACACCGCAAGGATGTTGACCTTGCCCGAGCGGTGATGCTGCAAAAACGATGTCAGTCCGCCGCACCCCGCAGGCACATGCCCGGCCATGATGTCGGTCAGCAAGGGGCCGGTCCCCTTGTAGGCCACAGGCTGCAGCGGCTGGCCGATCGCCTGACCCAGTTCCACCCCGAAGAAGTGCGTGTTGCTGCCCATGGCAGCCGTCCCAAAGTTGGCCTGCTTCGGATTGGCTTTGAGCCATGCGGTGTACTCGGCAAGCGTCTTGACACCGATTGCCGCACTCACCACGTACACCGTCGGGACCGTGCCCGCCAGGGTGATCGGCAGCAGGTCTTGATCCAGATCGAATGGAATCGTCTTCTTCGTGACCTTCTGCTCGACTGTGGAGACGCCCGGGGTAAAAAGAATGACCGACCCATCTGCTGGCGCAGTTTTCATCGCCACAGGAGCGAGCATGCCGCTGGCTCCCGGACGGTTCTCGATCAGCACATTGGCGTTAAGGCGGTCCTTCAGCTTGTCGGCCATCTGACGCACGATCACATCCGTGCCGCCACCTGGCGCATAGCCAATCACGATACGCAGTGTGCCGCCGGGCACACCCTGGGCCCATACCCGGCCGGGCCCGGCTATCGCCAATGCCGACAACCCGCTGCCTACGGTCGCCAATACGCGACGCCGATTGCGTTGAATGCTCATGTCTTCCCCCTGGTTGCCTGCCGTTGACCGGCAGGTCAGTCTGATGATGCGTGACACCCCGATTGTTTCATCGAATCGGGGTGCCCGCATCACTGGAGCATGCCGATTCGCATGTCGTCTCGCGACAGCAGGCGCACAGGCACCGGGGGGACACGCCAGATTTCCTGGGCATATTCACGGATGGTGCGATCTGAAGAGAACGAGCCCGAGCGTGCGCTGTTGAGAATCGACATGCGCGTCCAATGCGTCGGCTCATGCCAGGCAAGGTCCACGCGCTGCTGACACGCCATGTAGTCGTCGAAATCGGCCAGCAGCAGATAAGGGTCGTGGTGGATCAGGTTGTCGGTCAGCGGCTTGAACAGTGTTTCATCTCCGCCGCTGAAATGCCCGCTGCCGATCAAATCCAGCACGGCGCGCAGCCGTTCATTGGCCAGAAAAATATCCACCGGCCGATAGCCTTCAGCCCAGAGGGCCTGGACTTCTTCGACGGTCTTGCCAAAGAGAAAGAAATTGTCGGCACCGACCGCCTCACGAATCTCGATGTTTGCGCCATCCAGCGTTCCGACCGTGAGCGCACCATTCATCGTGAATTTCATATTCCCCGTGCCAGACGCCTCTTTGCCAGCGGTAGAAATCTGCTCGGACACATCTGCGGCCGGATACACCCGCTGGCCCTGGCTCACGTTGAAATTGGGCAGGAACGCAACCTTGATGAGACCCCGTACTGCCGGGTCTGCATTGATGACCGTGGCCACTGAATTGATCAGCTTGATGATCAGCGTGGCCATTCGATAGCCCGGCGCCGCCTTGCCACCGAAGATGAAAGTGCGTGGCGCGACCTCGAGGTGCGGATTGTCCAGAATGCGCCGGTACAGGTCGACCACATGCAGCACGCTCAAGTGCTGGCGCTTGTACTCGTGGATGCGCTTGACCTGGATATCAAACATGGAGTGCGGATCGACAGAAATCCCTGTGCGTCTGCGCAATTGCGCAGCCAGCACACGCTTGTTTTCCAGCCGGATGGCGGACCAGGTGGACCGAAAGCTCGCGTCGTCGACCATCGGCTCCAGACCACGCAATTGCTCCAGATCGGTGAGCCATCCTTCGCCAATCACGTCGGTCACCAGCGCCGCCAGACGCGGGTTACTGAGCGCGATGAAGCGGCGTGGCGTTACCCCATTGGTCTTGTTGCTGAACTTCCCGGGCCACATCCGATGGAAGTCCTTCAGTACATCCCGCTGCAGCAGTTCTGAATGCAGGCGTGCCACACCGTTGATCGAATGGCTGCCCACGCAGGCCAGATGCGCCATGCGCACGTAGCGTTCACCCTGCTCGTCGATCAGCGACATCCGCGCGATCAACTCATCGTCATCAGGAAAGCGGCGCTGTACTTCCTCAAGAAAGTCGGCGTTGATCTCGAAGATGATCTCGAGGTGTCGAGGCAATACCCTGCCCAGCAGGTCAAGTGGCCAGCGCTCAAGAGCTTCAGGCAGCAGCGTATGGTTGGTGTAGGCCAAGGACTGTCGGGTGATGTCCCAGGCGGCCTCCCACTCCATGTCCTGCTCATCGACCAGCAGGCGCATCAGTTCGGCGACTGCAATGGCCGGATGGGTATCGTTGAGCTGGATCGAAAACTTCTCATGAAAGCGCGACAGCGGCTGACGCTGGGTCCGCATGATGCGCAGCATGTCCTGCAAGGAGCACGACACAAAGAAGTACTGCTGCTCCAGTCTCAGTTCTTTGCCCTGAATTTGCTCATCGTTCGGATAGAGCACCTTCGTGATGTTCTCGGAAACGATCTTGCGGTTGACCGCACCGTAAAAATCCCCCCGGTTGAACTGATCAATGTCAAAGGCCTCGGGGGCTTCGGCGCGCCACAGTCGCAACGTGTTGGCGGTGTGCGTGCGGTATCCCAGGATGGGCGTGTCATAGGGCACGCCACTCACGGCCCTCGAAGGGATCCATTGGACGCGCTCACGGCCATCGGGGCCCAGATGGCGCTCGGTGTGGCCACCCAGCTTGACCTGCACCGTCCACTCCGGGCGGACCAACTCCCAAGGGTTGCCCTGACGTAGCCACTTGTCGGTCTTTTCGACTTGCCAGCCGTCCGAAATCTCCTGATGGAAGATGCCGAACTCGTAGCGGATCCCGTATCCCAGCGCCGGAATCTCCAGCGTGGCCATCGAATCGAGAAAACATGCAGCCAGCCGTCCCAAGCCGCCGTTACCCAGACCCGGCTCCTCTTCCTGGTAGAGCAACTCGTCGAAATCGAGCCCCAGCTCGGTCATCGCCTGACGCGTCTGCGGCAGGATGCCCAGATTGACCAGGTTATTGCCCAGATGCGGGCCCATCAGAAACTCTGCAGACAAATATGCCACCGTCCGCGCCCCCTGAACGGTGTAGGCCGAGGCGGTGCTGATCCAGCGCTGCAGCAGCCGGTCCCGTACCACATGCGCTAGCGCCAGGTGGTAGTCGGTGCGGCTGGCCAGCGCCGGGAACTTGCCTTGCACGTAGAACAGGTTGTCCAGAAAGGCGCGCTTGATCGCCTCCTTGCTCAGACCGGTTCGGTGCTCTTCGCCCTCTGGCGCAACGGGCAACTCGCTGGCAGAACGGGCATCAATGCTCTTCAACTTGGTGCCTTTCAGACGAAGTCAGACATACAAAAGTACGGATGCGAAATTCGTGCCATCCATCACGCATCAGCGCGCGGTATACCCGCCGTCGTCGACGTAGTAGGCACCAGTAATGAATGAGGCCGCCTCGGAACACAGAAACAGCACGAGAGAGGCAATTTCCTGAGGCTGCCCCAACCGACCGATTGGGTGCATGGCCGTGATCATGTCGCGGCTCGCATCGGCAGAACGGATCGGTGCAGTCATGGGCGTTTCAATGAAGCCCGGGCCCACCGCATTGACGCGAATATTGCGCGCTGAGTATTCCAGCGCAGCCACCTTGGTCAGGCCAACCACGCCGTGCTTGGACGCGGTATAGGCAGGCGCGTGTGCAAAGCCCACGGTGCCGAGGATCGATGCCATGTTCACGATCGAACCTCCGCCGCTCTCGAGCATGGCGGGCAGTTCGGCACGCAAACAGTAAAAGACGCCATCGAGGTTGATCGACATCACCCGACGCCATGACTGCAGGTCATATTCGCCAGTGGGCGTGGGGGTGCGCGCGCCCCCACCGCCGCCCGAGATGCCGGCATTGTTGACCGCGCAATCCAGACGACCGTACTGCTTGAGCGTGGCCGCGACCATGTCGGCTGCCGACTGCGCATCCGCCACATCCACCCCGATGAACGTGGCCTGCGCACCGGCCTCTCGCAACGCCCGAGCGGCAGACTCGCCGGCCTCTCCGGGCAAATCGGCCAAGGCCACTTTGGCACCACAGGCCGCAAAGGCTCGCGCGGTTTCGAGTCCGATGCCCGACGCGGCCCCGGTCACCAGAGCAACGCGGCCTGCAAAAGCCTGTGGGGAGAACACGGACGATGGGTTTTTCGGGGCAGACGCAGCAGTCATGGCAGAGCTCCGGTGGCAAAGGTGGCAACTGATCGCTGCGCATGGGCAGCCCAATGTGATTATCGCTCCGCGCAGGACCTGGCAAAGGGGAGCCTGCGTGCGAGCGCTTCACCCTGTGGGAAGATCCAGTGATTTCACACCGTGGAGTGGCGATCCCAATGACTGGATATCGGCGCTGGGCAGACCTGAGTTGGCCGGAATTTGGTGCGCTTGACCCGCAACGCACCGTCGCGGTGCTGCCGGTGGCCGCCATCGAACAACATGGCCCACATCTGCCGCTGAGCACCGACGCCCGCATCAATCAGGGCGTCCTGCAGGCCGCGCTCGATCGCGTGCCTGCCGCGATGTGTCTGCTCGTCCTGCCCGAACTCCCCGTGGGCAAGAGTGATGAACATGCTGCGTACCCGGGGACACTCACCCTGGGCACGGAAACGCTGATGCGCGTGTGGTTCGAGATCGCGCAGTCGGTGCACCGGGCGGGGGTGCGCAAGCTGCTGATCCTCAATTCACATGGCGGACAGGGCAGCGTGGCGCGCATCGTGGTGCAGGACGTGCGCGTGCGGCTTCACATGTTGGCTGTGGCAGCGAACACCTACGCACTCCATGACCCGCACCCTGCCCTGCCTGCCCGCGAGGTGCGTCATGGCATCCATGCAGGCGCCATCGAGACGTCGATGATGCTTCATCTGGAACCCGCGCTGGTGCGTCGTGACCACTTGGCTGACTTTGCGGCCGCCAGTCTCGAGCAGGAGTCTCGCGATGCCGTTCTGCGCACGCACGGGCCCACGACAATTGGCTGGGCCACACAGGACCTGAACCCAACCGGCGCCTGCGGTGATGCGCGGCTGGCCACGGCCGAGATGGGTGAGTCCATGCTGGATGAGGCCGCACAGCGACTGGTTGGCTTGCTGCAGGACATGACCGACTATCCCCTGGCAGCCCTCAAGGAAGGCCCGCTCGGACCTGGCAATCCCTGAGCAGACGCCGCTCTACTTCACCCTGAGCCGTCCGGCCTTGCTTCGGGCGGCACGCCGGCCTCTGCGGGGAGGCTCAGCGTGCAGCGCACACCGAACACGACTCAGGCAGGCTGCAACGCCGCCAAATCGATGCGGTACAGATCGGCCACGTTATCGCAGAGGATGGCCTCGCGCTGCTCAGGGCTCAACACACGGGTCTGCTCCGCAAGCATCTCCTGCGACCACGGCCAGGTGGAATCTGAATGGGGAAAATCGTTCGCCCACATCAGCCTGCGCCAGTTCATCTGATTAGCCGAGCGAAACGCCACCCAGTCGTCCTGGAACGTGGTGTAGATGTGCTCGCTGAAAAACTCACTGGGCAGCTTGCTCAGGGTCACGCCAGGCGCCAGCCAGTTGCGGTGACGCTTGTAGGCGTGATCCATGCGGTACAGGTAATGCGGCACCCAGCCAGCATCGGCTTCCACGCAGACCACGCGCAATTGCGGGTGACGCTGGAATACGCCACCAAAGATCAGCGTGCCGATGATGTCCTGATTACCCCGAATGATGGACAGGAACGTGTTGATGCGCGGCCCACGAACCGGTGCCGCATCGCGAGTCGTCAGGATGTGGAACGACAGTGGCAGCTCGAGCTCAATGGCGGCCTCCCAGACTGGGTCATAGACCGGCGAGTCGTAGTCCTCCACGGCCGGAT
>CANHUQ010000194.1 GCA_947463885.1 Burkholderiales bacterium | reverse complement strand
TTGCCGGGCCACACTGCGATGGTTTACATTGGCGGCCGTTGTTCAGAGCAAGCGGGTGCTTAGCTCAGTTGGTAGAGCGGCGCCCTTACAAGGCGTAGGTCGGGGGTTCGAGCCCCTCAGCACCCACCACCCGTACGGCTATTGCTCTGGATGGCCCCTGCGTTCACGTGATTTACGCCGAGCGTACGTAGAAAAGCCCGCATTCGCGGGCTTTTTTGATGGTCGTGACCCTTCCTGCGCTACGACAACTCCGCTCGCACGATGCGTGCCCCCTCGGCCAGAGCCTTGAGCTTGCCGAAGGCGACCTCTCTGGGCAGGTATTTCATGCCGCAGTCGGGTGCAGGGATCAGGTTTTCAGCGGGCACGTATTTCAGACCGGCGCGGATGCGTGCGGCCACGGTCTGGGGCGTTTCGATGGTCTGGTCGCCCAGGTCGAGTACGCCCAGCATGATCTTCTTGCCGGCCAGGTCGCTCAGCACGCCCAGATCGAGTTTGGGCTGCGCCGCTTCAATCGAGATCTGCCGCGCGCGGCTGTCGGCCAGGCCGGGCAGAAACGAATAGCCTGAGGGCTTTTGCCCGGGTACGACCGCCGCATACCCGAAGCACAGATGCACGACCGTGGGCACAGTAATGCCTTCCAGTGCGCGGTTGATCACCTGCACCGCATAGCGCTTAGCGGCCTCCGGGTCATTGCGCAGCCAGGGCTCGTCCAGTTGGATCACATCGGCGCCGGCCGCCTGCAGGTCCAGAGCCTCTGCGTTGACGGCCGCAGCGAAGTCCATGGCCATCTCTTCGTTGTCTTTGTAGAACTCGTTCTTGGCCTGCTGCGCCATGGTGAATGGGCCGGGCAGGGTGATCTTGGCCGCAAACGCGGTATTGCGGCGCAGAAACTCCATGTCCCGTCGTTCCACAGGCTCGGTACGGCGCAGCCGCGCCACCACGCGTGGCACCAGCGTTTCTTTGCCTGCGCTTGAGCGAATGACGCCGGGCGTGTCGTTGTCCATGCCTTCGAGCGCGGTGGCGAAGCGGTTGGAGTAGCTCTCGCGGCGCATTTCGCCGTCGGTGATGATGTCGATGCCGGCGCGTTCCATGTCGCGAATGGCCAGCAGCGTGGCATCGTCCTGAGCCTGCTCCAAAAATTCCGGTGCCACGCGCCAGAGCTCTTTCACGCGCGTGCGCGGCACCATCTTCGAGAGCATCTGCCGATTGATCAGCCAGTCGGGCTGCGGCTAACTGCCCACCACGGTGGTGGGCAACACATGTGTGGGCATGGGCATGTTCGGACGTCCTTGGGCTGCGTGCGCCGGGCTGGGTGCAGTCCGACAACACTACGCGGCGTTGCATGACCCTGGTCTGAGACAGGCCACGATGTGGAATTTCCAGTGCCGAATACTGTTGCCACCGCAATCGTTGTCACCGCATATCGTTGTCACCGCATATCGTTGTCACCGCATATCGCCTGCGCGTTGTCACCGCATATCGCCTGCGCCCTGGCTCAGGTGGCGCGCGGATGGTGGGTCCTGGCTGAGCGGTGCGGACGGTTGGATCAGGCAGAACACCAGCATCGAAAATTTTGCTACACTCGCGGTCTTGTTGCAGATCGCTGCGTGACGCAGCAGCCCTCACAAGGGGCTGGCCAGGTGATCGAATGATTCGGTGCCAGGTCCATGCGACGATGTCGTGTACTTCGCAGGCTGATGGCCTTCGCAGTGAACGACGAAGCAGTCTCAGGAGTGGTAGTTCAGTCGGTTAGAATACCGGCCTGTCACGCCGGGGGTCGCGGGTTCGAGTCCCGTCCACTCCGCCAAACCGATGACGCAAAGCAGGGGCGAACGTGAGTTCGCCCCTTTTTGCTTAGGCTTGATCGGCCCGAGTGACTCGGGTCGCCGCACCACAGGGAACTGCGCCATGTTCGACGCCATCCGCAAGCATCAGCGCTTGCTGCAATTCGTGTTGCTGCTGCTGATTTTGCCGGCCTTCGTCTTCTTCGGGCTGTCGGGGTACCAGGACATGATGTCCCCGGATGCAGGTGTGGGCTCGGTAGCGGGTCGCCCGATCACCCAACAAGACTTCGACGAGGCCCAGCGTGAGCGACTGGCACAGATGCGTCAGGTGCTGGGCGACGCGGTTGATCCGGCCATGCTCGATACACCTGCCGCACGCACCGAGCTCCTGGAAGGACTGATTTCGCAGCGGGCGATGGCCGCGCAGGCCGCTGCCCGCCAGGTGGCGGTGTCCGATGACCGGCTACGCCAGACCGTGCTGTCCATTCCGGGTCTGACCCGTCCTGACGGATCCTTCGATGACGCCCGGTACAAAGCGCTGCTGTCGGCGCAAAACCTCACGCCGGCTGCGTTCGAGGCCAGACTGCGCAGCGAGTTGTCGATGCAGATGCTGCCAGAGGCCGTGCAAAGCTCGGCCATCATGCCGCGTGCGCTGCGTGATCGTCTGGCCGCCCTGCAAGACGAGTCCCGCGAGGTCAGAGTGCTGGCGTTTCCCGCGTCGGACTACCGTGCCAAGGTGAACCCGGATGAGGCCGCCTTGAAGGCCTACTACGACGCCAACCCCACGGCCTTCGAACTCCCGGAGTCGGCCAAGATTGAGTACGTGGTGCTGTCGCGTGAGGCGCTCGCCGCGCAGGTGACCGTTGGGGCCGACGACCTGAAGGCTTATTACGAACAGAACAAGGCGCGCTTTGGATCGCCCGAAGAGCGTCGCGCAAGCCACATCCTGGTCAAGGCCGGGCCCGATGCCCGCGCCAAGGCCGAGCAGCTGATGGCTAAACTCAAGGCCGACCCGGCGCAGTTCAAGAGCCTGGCCCGCACCGCGTCGGATGATCCGGGGTCTGCAGCACAAGAGGGTGACCTGGGTTTCTTCAGCCGGGGCATGATGGTCAAGCCCTTTGCCGATGCCGTGTTCGGCATGCAAAAGGGTGAGTTGAAAGGGCCGGTGGAATCTGAGTTTGGCCAGCACATCATCTTGCTTACGGATGTGAAGCCTGGTGCAGAAAAGCCGTTTGAAGCCGTGCGCGCCGAGATCGAGCGCGATGTGCGCATGCAGCAGGCTGGCCAAAAATATGCTGAAGCCGCCGAGAATTTCACCAACACGGTGTATGAGCAGTCCGATTCGCTCAAGCCGGTGGCCGATAAATATGGCCTGACCATTCGTACGGCCGAAGGCATCACCCGGCAGCCTGCGCCCAATGCGCCGCGCGGCAGCGCGCTGGCCAGTGCGCGCCTGCTGGGCGCCGTATTCGGTACCGATGTGGCACGCAATAAGCGCAACACCGAGGCCATCGAAATTGCGCCTGGTCAGCTGGCCTCGGCCCGGGTGGTGGATTTCCAGCCGGCACGCCGTAAGCCGCTGGCCGATGTCATGCCCCAGGTGAAAGAGGCCGTGATTGCGCAGGAAGCGGCGAAACTCGCCCGCCAGGCAGGCGAGGCACGTCTGGCCGAGTTCAAAGCAGGCAAGGGCGATCTCACGGGCTTTGCTGCGGCCCGGCGGGTCAATCGCTCAGACCCGGGCGGTTTGGCACCGGCTGCCATGCAGGCCATCTTCAAGCTGTCTGCGCAGCCCTTGCCGGGCGTGACCGGTCTGGAACTGGGCAATGAGGGCTATCTGATTGCGCAGTTGCTCAAGGTGGAGGCGCCTGACGCCGAGACCGTGGCTAAGCGCGCGCCCGCGATCGACGAGCAAGGCACGCGGCTGCTGGCGCAGCAAGATGTGGCGAGCTTCATGGAAGCTGTGAAGGGGCGCACGGCGATTGTGCGACATCCTGAGCGGCTGGTGCGCAAGGCCGACGCGCCCTGACGGTACAGTCGGGCGGTGGCCCCACAAGCTCAGGCGTGGGCGTCGGCCAGTGACCTGAGCGCTTGCACGGCCTCACCAATGCCCTGCGTGTCGGCGCCCGAGAGCCTGACTGTGGCGGCCTGCTCCAGCCGCGTGAAGTTGCGGCGCATCGAGCGGTCATAGCTCGGGTCGTAGTGTTCAAGTAGCAGCCGTTCTACTAGCGTGTCCCAATGGTCTTGCTCGATGAGCGTGCGCCATTGCGCGACGCGCTCGGCGCCATGCAGGGCGGTGAGCTTGTCGAGCATGTGCAAGAGGCCCGGCGGGTCGCTGCGGAAATGTGCGTATTCGTCCAACAGGAAACGGCTGCGCACGGCCACGTCGGCTTCGATCACCACCACCGGCGATGCACGCATGGCGTGAATCAGCGGCTCGGGCACCTGGCACTGGCCGATCTTGCGACTCTCGGACTCGACGAACACCGGGCGGCGCACATCAAACCGGCGCAGCGCATCCCAGATGCTGGTCTCGAAGTGCTTCTGCGTGGGTTGCGGGTCGCCGGGCCATGCGCCCAGCACCGAGCCGCGATGTCGGGCCAGGTGCTCCAGATCGAGCACTTGTTCTCCTGCTTGCGCGAGCGCCTGCAGCAGTCGGCTCTTGGCGCTGCCCGTGCGTCCGGCCACCACCAACCAGGGTTGGGCGGGGGCGCGTGCGGACAGATCGTCGATGACGTATCGGCGAAAGGCGCGATAGCCGCCATCGATCATGGTCGTATGCCAACCGATGCGGGCCATGACCGTGGCGAGTGAACCCGATCGCTGACCGCCACGCCAGCAGTAGACCAAGGGCTTCCAGTCCCGGCCCTGGTGCGCAAAGCGCGTGGCAATCAGTTGACCGATGTTCTGCGCGACCAGCCCTGCACCCAGCCGCTTGGCTTCGAAGGCCCCTTGCTCGGCGTTCAGGGTGCCCACTGCAGCTCGTTGCGCATCATCCAGTACCGGAGCATTGATAGCGCCGGGCACATGGTCCAGCGCATATTCCGAGGGACTGCGCGCGTCGAGGATCGCATTGAAATCATCCAGCCGCGCCACCACCTCTGAAGCGCTCAGGGCAATGGGTTCCCTCATGCTGTGGGCACCGCTTGCGCGCCTGATCCGCAGCTGCCGTACACTTGCCTCATGATGGCCGTCACCCGATGAAAGTCTTCAATCTTGCCTGCGAACACGACCATACCTTTGAAGGATGGTTCGCGTCTGCCGACGACTACGATACGCAGCTTGCACGCGGCCTGCTCGAATGCCCGGTATGCAGCAGCCGAACCATACGCAAACTGCTGTCCGCGCCGCGGCTGAATCTGTCGCAAGCCAGCGAACCCGTCGCGCCTCGCGCTGCCGCACCGTCGGCTGCTGCAGCGCCGCCATCAGCACCGGCCGCAGGCCACTCGCCCAATGCCGAGGCGATGGCCATGCAGGCGCTGATCATGAAAATGGCGCGTGCCATTGCCAGCAACACCGAAGATGTGGGCGAGCGGTTTGCCGACGAGGCACGCCGCATGCATTACAACGAAGCACCCGAGCGCGGCATTCGGGGGGTGGCCACGGCTGAGCAGGCCGCTGAATTAGCCGATGAGGGCATCGAGGTCATGGCGTTTCCCATGCCCGCGCTGCTCAAAGAGCCGCTTCAGTAATCGCGCGTTCCCATCAGCACGGTCCGACGATCGGACCGGCCGACAGGGCTTGCTGCAGCCCGCTCAGGAACCGCGGGTGATCGGCATCTGGACATGATCCACCGCACCCGGAATGGGCAGATGGCGGGCCAGTTCGATCTTGGCGATGGCATTGCGATGGACCTCATCGGGGCCGTCGGCAAAGCGCAGGGTGCGCTGGTGCGCGTACATGTAGGCCAGCGGCGTGACCTGCGAGATGCCGGCACCACCATGCGCCTGCATGGCCCAGTCGATGATCTGGCAGGCCATGTTGGGCGCGATCACCTTGATCATGGCGATCTCGGCCTTGGCGATCTTGTTGCCCACGGTGTCCATCATGTGCGCCGCTTTCAGCGTCATGAGGCGGGCCTGATCGATCATGCAGCGCGACTCGGCAATGCGCTCGTGCCACACCGACTGAGCAGCCAGCGGCTTGCCGAAGGCCACCCGCGAGGACAGTCGCTTGCACATGTACTCGAGCGCACGCTCAGCGGCACCGATGGAGCGCATGCAATGGTGGATACGGCCCGGCCCGAGGCGGCCCTGGGCGATTTCAAAGCCGCGGCCTTCGCCCAGCAGAATGTTGGTGACCGGCACGCGCACGTTGGTGAGCGTGACTTCCATGTGACCGTGCGGCGCATCGTCGTAGCCGAACACGGACAGCGCGCGCTCGACTTTGAAGCCCGGGGTGTCGCGCGGCACGATGATCATCGACTGCTGCTCGTGGCGGCCGGCATCCGGATTGGTCTTGCCCATCACGATCATGACTTTGCAGCGCGGATCGCCCACGCCTGAGCTCCACCACTTGCGCCCGTTGAGGACATAATGGTCACCGTCGCGGTCGATGCGCAGTTGCACATTGGTGGCGTCCGATGAAGCCACGGCGGGCTCGGTCATCAGGAAGGCGCTGCGGATCTCGCCGCGCAGCAGCGGGTCGAGCCACTCGCGCTTGAGTTCCTCCGAGGCGTAGCGCTCGAACGTCTCCATGTTGCCGGTGTCGGGCGCCGAGCAGTTGAACACCTCGGCAGCGAAATGCACACGACCCATGATCTCGCACATGGGGGCGTATTCGAGGTTGGTCAGGCCCTCGGGCACGCGCTCGGAGAACGGCAGAAAGAGGTTCCACAGGCCTGCAGCGCGGGCCTTGGGCTTGAGCTCTTCGACCACTTTTGTGGGAATCCAGGCGTTGCCTGCAGCGCGGTTGGCTTCGACTTCGTGGTGGAAGCGTTCTTCGTTCGGGTAGATGTGCTGGTCCATGAAGGCGAGCAGGCGCGCTCGCATTTCCTTGACCTTGGGGGTGTACTCGAAGTCCATGTGCTGCTCCTTTGTCGTGTCGTCGTGTGAAGAGAAATCCGGAGAAAATCGGGTCGGCGATGCAGGTTGATGGGGCGATGCGGGCGATGGGCATCGCCCCGCGTCTAGGCTGGGTCGACAGGGGGGTCAGGTCACCTTGCGGGCAAATGACCAGGCGAGCTCGGCAAGAGGGCGCACCCGCTTGCCTTGCTCGAGCGCCTGCGGGCTGGATGCGGTGCCATCGAGTGCACGTCCCACGATGCCCTGCAAGATCGCCGCCAGCCGGAACGCGTTATAGGCCAGGTAAAAATCCCAGTGCTCGATGCCGCTGCGCCCGGTGCGCTGGCAATAGGTGCGGATGTAGGCGGCTTCGTTGGGGATGCCGAGTGCAGCCAGATCCAGGCCGCCAATGCCACGAAACTGCTCGGGCGGAATGTGCCAGCTCATGCAGTGGTATGAAAAATCGGCCAGCGGATGGCCCAGCGTACACAGTTCCCAGTCCAGTACCGCCAGCACCCTCGGCTCGGTGGGATGAAAAATCATGTTGTCCATGCGGTAATCGCCATGGACGATCGTGGTCTCGTCACCCGCAGGAATATGCTGAGGCAGCCACTCGATCAGCCGGTCCATCTCGGGCACGGTTTCGGTCTGAGACAGCTGGTACTGCTTGGACCAGCGGCCGATCTGGCGCGCGAAATAATTGCCCGGCTTGCCAAAGTCCGACAGCCCCACGGCCGCGACATCGACCTTGTGCAAGGCGGCAATGACGCGGTTCATCTCGTCATAGATGGCTGCGCGTTCTGCGTTG
>CANHUQ010000193.1 GCA_947463885.1 Burkholderiales bacterium | reverse complement strand
GTGAGATTCACACCGAACGGCTTGTCGGTCATCTCGCGGCATTTGGCAATTTCCTTGGCCAGCAGCTCGGGCGTGCGCTGGGTCAGGCCGGTGATGATGCCCAAGCCACCCGCATTGGAGACCGCCGCAGCGAGTTCGGCAAAGCCCACGTAATGCATGCCGCCCTGGATGATCGGGTGCTGGATGCCAAAAAGTTCAGTGATGCGGGTCTTCATAGGTACGGTCTCCGTGGGGCGCCCAGGGCGCTTGAGCGTGGGTGGCGTGGGTGGCGTGGGTGGCGTTGATCATCGCGCGCGATGCGCCACAGCGTGAGGCGATAGTGTAGGGCCTTCGCCGAGCGACTAGAATCGGGCATGCGCCAAAACCAGCTGGAATTGCTCTCACCCGCACGCGATGCCGACATCGGCATGGCCGCGATCGACCACGGTGCCGATGCCGTCTACATTGGCGGGCCTTCCTTTGGCGCACGCGACAAGGCGGGCAACAGCCTGGCCGACATTGAGCGGCTGGTGCGCCATGCACACCGTGTTCATGCGCGCATTTTCGTGACGCTGAACACCATCCTGCGCGATGACGAACTCGAAGGCGCCCGGGCCATGGCCTGGCAGCTTTATGAAGCCGGCGCCGATGCATTGATCGTGCAGGACATGGGGCTGTTTGAACTCGATCTGCCGCCCATCCAACTGCATGCCAGCACCCAGACCGACATTCGTACGCCCGAAAAAGCCCGCTTTCTGCAGGATGTGGGGTTCTCGCAGATGGTGCTGGCCCGCGAGCTGACCCTTGAACAGATCCGCGCGGTGTCGGCACAGGTACAAGACGCCGTACTCGAATTCTTCATTCACGGCGCCCTGTGCGTGGCCTACAGCGGGCAGTGCTTCATCAGCCACGCCCATACCGGGCGCAGCGCCAACCGCGGCAATTGCTCGCAGGAATGCCGCCTGCCGTATACGGTCACCGATTCGGGCGGCCGGATCGTGGCCCATGACAAGCATGTGCTCAGTCTCAAGGACAACAACCAGAGCGATAACCTCGCTGCGCTGATCGACGCGGGCGTGCGCAGCTTCAAGATCGAAGGCCGCTACAAGGACATGGGCTACGTCAAGAACGTGACCGCCCATTACCGGCAACTGTTCGACGCGCTGCTCGACGCCCAGGCGGGCGGCGGGCAGGAAGGCCGCGCTGCACTGGTGCGCGCGTCCTCCGGGCGCACTCAGCACTTTTTCGTGCCGGACCCTGACCGCAATTTCAACCGCGGTGCCACCGACTACTTCGTCACAGGCCGCAAGACCGACATCGGCGCCTTCGACACACCCAAACACGCCGGCCTTCCAATTGGTCATGTGCTGCGTGTGGGCGCACAGCATGTCGATATCGAGCCGCTCGAAGGCGTGCAGTTGCACAACGGTGACGCGCTCACCTGGTATGACCTGCAAGGTGCACTGCAGGGCGTGCCTGTAAATGTCGCCACACAGCGTGACGATGGGACCTGGCGTATCGAGCCGAACCTGCCGGTGGCGCAACTGCGCGATCTGCGTGTCGGGCGTGAAATCAGCCGCAATCGCGACATGGGCTGGGATCGGACGCTTGCACGAGAATCGGCGCAACGGCGCATCGGGGTCACGCTGCATTGGCGCGACACCGCTGACGGGTTCTCGCTGCGTGTGACCGATGAAGACGGCTATGTGGGTGATGCACAGGCAGCACATGCGCTGGAGGCCGCCCATGATGCAACACGCGCCGAGCAGGGCTTGCGTGCACAGCTTGCCAAGCTAGGCGCCACGCTGTTCGAAGTGCGTGCGCCGCAGAGCGATATCCTGATCGACACCCGAGCCGCCTGGTTCGTTCCGGCCAGCACCGCCAATGCCCTGCGCCGCGACGCGGTGGCTGCGCTGGAGCATGCGCGGGCCGCCGGCCTGGAGCGCTGGCCCCGCGCACAAGCGGTGCAGCCACCCGTGCCTTATCCGGAAGACACGCTCTCGTATCTGGCCAACGTCTTCAACTCGAAGGCGGCGGCGTTCTATGCGCGCCATGGCGTGAAGCTCGTCGACGCCGCCTATGAAAGCCAGCAGGAGCTGGGCGACGTCAGTCTCATGATCACCAAGCACTGCGTGCGCTGGTCGCTCAGCTTGTGCCCGAAGCAGGCCAAGGGCGTCACGGGCGTTCAGGGCACGGTGCGGGCCGAGCCGCTCACACTCAAGCATGGCACCGACACATTGACCTTGCGATTCGACTGCAAACCCTGCGAGATGCATGTCGTGGGCAAGATGCGACCCAATGTGCTGCGGGAGTCGCGCCGTGAGCAAGCTGAAACGCCGATGCAGTTTTACCGCTCGGCCACCAGATCCCGATAGGCATGCCAGGTCGCCAGGCCCACCCAGGGCCCGGTGATGATCAGACCGATGAATGCGGTCAGAAAGCCCGCACCAATCAGCGCCACAATGCACGCAGCCCACAACAGCATTGGCATGAGATTGCGGCCCACCGCCGCCAGGCTGGCCAGCATGGCCGTGATGGCATCGGTGCCGCGGTCAAGCATCAGCGGGATGGCGATGGCCGTGAACGCAAACACCAGCGCGGCAAAGACTGCACCCACACCAAACCAGGCTGCCAGAAATGGGAGCTGCTCGCCGCGCGCAATCGCCTCGATGAGGATCGACACATTTGGCATGCGATAGGGAAATGAAAAGGCGATCACCATCATGGATGAGCGCGCCCAGAGCGCCAGCAGCACGCCCAGCGCAATGCCCAGGATCGCCACATTCGACAGGTTCCGGCCCCAGGCAACGGTCGACTCGAAGAGGTCGCACGGTTTGCCGGCTTCTCGACTGCGCGCCACTTCGTACAGCCCCATGGCCATAAACGGGCCCACCAACAGGAACCCGCCGGTCAGGGCCATCATGAGACCGGGTGAGGTGCGCAGCAGCACACCCAGCAACCATCCCATGGCCGCAAAGCACAGGCCGTAGAACAGACTCGGCCACGGGCGCGCCACGAAATCAGCTGCTCCGCGGCGCAACCAGCACAGCGGGGCGGTGAGCCCGACGTCGCGCAGCGAGGGAAAGCGCGACAGGGCACGCTGGGCCGCCTCGTCTGATGCGCTCGGCGGCAGACCGGGGCGAATCGACTCCGCAGGCGAATCGGTCGGTCGCGAATCAGATGCATGCGGCGAACTCATGCCGGGCACCTCGTGAGGGTGTGGGCTCATCGAACGAGCCCCAGGTGGCGCGATCAGCAGTATAGGCACGCGGGTGGAAGATGCGAGGGCTGCATGCGCCTGCGACCGTGCGCGTACTCAAGGTTTGCCCCGATGCATTGACTGCGGGTCTGCGCGCATCGCACTATCGTGCCGACCGAATACCGACCCCCATCCACCGGCCCCATGAGTCAATCCTCCCGCATTGCCGCGCGCGACTGGTCCAGCCACCCGCCCAGCCTGCACCCGCCTTACGCCTCCACCGCGCTGCGTGCACCGCTGCGCCCACTGCGACCGATCGTGCAAGCCCTGATCGAGCGGGCGCAGCCGGTCTACGGGCACGAGGACATCGGTGCGCTGGATCACGACCTCACGCGCAACGCGGCGCGCAATGGCGCACCGCTGGGTGAACGCATCACCGTGACCGGGCGCGTGCTTGATGAACGCGGGCGGCCAGTGCGCCACACGCTGATCGAACTGTGGCAATGCAACGCGGCTGGCCG
The DNA here is from genome assembly GCA_947463885.1 of Burkholderiales bacterium. Lineage (GTDB taxonomy): Bacteria > Pseudomonadota > Gammaproteobacteria > Burkholderiales > Burkholderiaceae_E > UBA4615. The sequence goes on along the minus strand of CANHUQ010000193.1, from coordinate 3,898 downwards.
CTATGTCCACAAAACCGATCAGCATGACGCACCGCTTGATCCGAACTTTCTTGGGGCCGGGCGCACCATGACCGATCGGGACGGGCGCTACCGCTTCATCACCATCAAGCCCGGGGCCTATCCCTGGGGCAATCACCCCAATGCCTGGCGACCGGCCCATCTGCATTTCTCGCTGTTCGGTGAATTTTTCGCCAGCCGCCTGGTCACGCAGATGTACTTCCCGGGCGACCCGCTGCTCGCGCTCGACCCGATCTACTGCAGCACGCCCGAAGGCATCCGCGAACGGCTGGTGTCGCAGTTCTCCCTCGACGCCACCGAGCCTGCCGTGGCCCTGGGCTACACCTTTGACATCGTGCTGCGCGGCCCGCTCGACACTCCAATGGAGCACGGCCGATGAGCGCACCCGCGGGACAGACTCCCTCGCAAACAGTTGGGCCGTTTTTCGCCTATGCGCTCACCCCCAGGCAGTACGGCTATGAGTTCACCGAACTGTTCGGAGCAGAACTGGCGCAACCCCACACCCCGGGTGAGCCGATCCTGATCACCGGTCGGGTGCTCGACGGACAAGGTGCGGCCATCGGTGACGCGCTGCTCGAAATCAGCCATGCCGACAGCATCGGTCATCGGCCCACCACCCGCGCCGAGGTGCAGGCCAGCGGCTTTCGCGGATTCGGGCGCATGGGCACCGGCACGCTGCCAGGACATGCCTTTGCCTTTCGCACGGTCAAGCCTGGACGCACGCCCGACGGTCAGGCGCCACATGTCGATGTGATCCTCACGATGCGTGGGCTGCTCAATCATCTGTTCACCCGCATTTATTTCGACGATGAGCTGCAGGCCAACGGCGCAGACCCAGTGCTCGGCTCGGTGCCGCTCGAGCGACGCCCGACCCTGATCGCACGCCGGCAAAACCTGGCGGGCGCGGTGGTATACCAGTTCGATATCCACATGCAGGGCGAAGCTGAAACGGTGTTCTTCGATGTCTGAGCGACAGACATGAGCCGCATGCGCACTCAGGTGGCGATCATCGGGGCCGGCCCTGCCGGCTTGCTGTTGGCACACCTGCTGCATCGCGCAGGCATCGACGCCGTCCTCCTTGAGCGTCAGTCCGCAGACTATGTGCTGGGTCGTATCCGTGCGGGTGTACTGGAGGCGGGCAGTGTCGACCTGTTGAAGGACGCCGGCCTGGGCGAGCGACTAAGCCGCGAGGGCCTGCCCCATCATGGTGTCGAGTTGTCGTTTGCGGGGGCGCGGCATCGCATCGACTTCGCTGACCTGGTGGGTCGCACAGTCACTGTCTACGGACAAACTGAGGTCACCCGCGATCTGATGCAGGCGCGCGCTGCCTCGGGCGCCTCGACGGTGTACGAGGCTCAGGACGTAGTGCTCGAAGGCCTGCAGACACAGCGGCCCACGGTTCGGTACAGAAGAGATGATGTCGAGCATCTGATCGAATGCGATTGGGTCGCCGGCTGCGACGGCTACCACGGTGTTTCGCGCGCCAGCATTCCGGCAGATGCGTTGCGCACGTTTGAGCGGGTGTACCCGTTCGGCTGGTTAGGGGTGCTCAGCGAGACGCCGCCGGTATCCGACGAGCTGATCTATGCCAACCATCCGCGCGGCTTCGCGCTGTGCAGCATGCGCAGCCGAACACGTAGCCGGTACTACATCCAGTGCGGACTCAACGAACGGGTGGAAGACTGGTCCGATGCACGATTTTTCGATGAACTGCGCCAGCGGCTGGATGAGCCGGCTGCCCAAGCGCTGATCACCGGCCCGTCGATCGAAAAGAGCATCGCCCCGCTGCGCAGTTTCGTGGCTGAGCCCATGCGCTTTGGCCGGCTGTGCCTGGCGGGCGATGCTGCCCATATCGTACCGCCCACCGGCGCTAAAGGGCTGAATCTGGCCATGGCCGATATCCGGGTGCTGTCCGATGCCCTCATCGACCACTACCGCCGCGGCCACACCGATCAACTGGACCGCTATTCGGAACAGTGCTTGCAGCGCGTCTGGGACGTGGTGCGGTTTTCCTGGTGGTTCACGCTGCTGATGCACCAGTTTCCTGACACGGACCCGTTCAGCCGCAAGATCCATGAAGCCGAGTTGCGGCGCCTGGTGCATTCACGCGCAGCCGCCACGGCGTTTGCACAGAGCTATGTTGGGATGACGGACTGACGGTTCGTCAATCGAGCAGACGGCCTACGACCAGAGTCGATCAGCCCTTCGTGCAATAGCCAGCCTACACGCCACGGTACAGAGTGTCAGCGTCGTCAACCTCATGCGTTGACGCTTGACATTCGGACATTTTCGTCCGAATCTGATGGAGGACCCCGGGTGCGTGGAGATGAATTCCTGCGCCGTGTCAGACGGATCGCCCGCGAACAGGGCTGGACTTGCGAATGGCATCCAGACCAAGGCAAGGGCAGTCACGGCACGCTCTATGTCAACGGCAAACTGACGGTACTGCGGCACGTCCGGGATGAACTCAAGTCCGGAACGCTGAGAGCCATGCTGCGTCAACTCGAGATCTCAACTGAAACCTTCTGGCGAGGCAGGTAAGCCCACGATGTGTACCTATCGTTATCCGTTCAGATTTCGTCGCGCCCACGAAGGGGGGTGGATCATCAGCTGTCGCGACCTGCCCGAAGCGATCAGCCAGGCCGAGGAACGAGCACAGGCGTTCGAGCATGCGTCAGGCTGTCTGCAGGCAGCACTCGAAGGACGTATCAGACATGGCCTACCTGTGCCGACCCCGAGCGCCGCGCGTGCAGGCGAACAGCTCGTCGACGTTCCCCTCGAGACAGCTGCCAAGGCGGCCCTGCATGAGGCCATGCGCGCTTGTGGCATGGGCCGCTCCGAATTAGCACGCAAACTCGGTCTGCATGAAAAGGAGGTGCGACGAATGCTCGACCCCGGCTGCGCCTCAAAATTACCAAGACTCGCATTGGCCATTCAGGCGCTCGGTGGTCGCGTTGCACTGACGATTGACCCGGCCCGCTGAGGACGCTGGCCGCCGAGCCCTGCGCGCCTTAGCCCTGAACAATGCGCCGCGCCAGCGCCACCAGCGACTGATCCGAACCGGCAGGGCCAAGCAGCGACATTCCCAACGGCGCCCCCAGGCGAGTGCTCAACGGCAGGGAAATTTGCGGAAAACCCGCCAGCCCGGCGATGCACAGCAGCCTGATCGCGTCATTGCGGTAGGCATCGAGCGAAGACTCATCGGAACTGAGTAAAGGGGCCACATCCGGCATGGTGGGCAGCACCATCACACCGTCTGTGCCCAGCAGTGCCGCCAGCTGCGCCCTGAAGCGCGCGCGATACGCGCGGGCACCGGCCACCTGCTCATCGGTCAGCGCACTCGACCACGCGAATCGCTCGGCCACGCCGGGTCCAAGCGGTGGCGCATGCCGAGTGATGAAACTGCCATCGGTCATCCAGGCCTCGCGCCCTTGCAGGATGCGGTGGTTCCAGTACATGGGCTCAAACGATTCGAGAGCGGCCGTGCAGTCGGTGGCCTGGCCCAGGGCGGCCACCACGCACGCGAACGCCGCCTCGTGTGCCTGCACGACTTCCGGGGCGAGCAGGCCCCAGGCATCGGTGGGTCGCAGCAGTCGTACCCGCGCAGGCAGTGCTGCAGGGTCTGCGCCCAGCATCACGTCGGCCACGCGCAAGAAGGTCTGCACATCGCGCGCAAAAAATCCGCAGGTATCGAAACTGGGCGACAGGTCAAGTGCGCCGTGCAAAGGGATGCGCCCGTGCGTCGGTCGAATGCCGAACAGACCGCAGTGACTGGCCGGCGCACGCACCGAACCACCGGTATCGGTGCCCAGCGCGGTATCACACAGGCCATTGCTCACGGCCGAGGCCGAGCCACTGGATGATCCGCCTGGAATGCGAT
>CANHUQ010000192.1 GCA_947463885.1 Burkholderiales bacterium | reverse complement strand
GACGCCCAGACGTGCACGCTCCTTCACCAGCATTTCATCGACTACCGCCGAGGGATAGGCCGTGCGATCGCCCGGCTTGTAGTCGTACCAGCCGGCCGAGGTCTTCTGGCCATAGCGGCCCATCTCGCACAGCAGGTCGGCGGTCTTGGAATACCGAAGATCGGGCTTTTCCAGGTACCGGCGCTTGCGGATGTACCAGCCCACATCATTGCCGGCCAGATCGCCCATCCGGAACGGGCCCATTGAGAAGCCCCAGCGCTCGATCGCACCGTCCACCTGCTGCGGCGTGCAGCCTTCTTCGAGCAGGAAGCCGGCCTGACGCGAGTACTGCTCAATCATGCGGTTGCCGATGAACCCGTCGCACACACCGGCCACCACGCCCACCTTGCGGATCTTCTTGGACAGCGCCATGGTCGTGGCCAGCACATCCTTGCCGGTCTTGGCGCCGCGCACGATCTCCAGCAGCCGCATCACATTGGCCGGCGAAAAGAAGTGCGTGCCGATCACGTCCTGCGGGCGCTTCGTAAACCCGGCGATCTGATCGACGTCCAGCGTCGAGGTGTTGGACGCGAGGATGGCGCCCGACTTCATGGTCGCGTCCAGCGTCTCGAACACGGTCTTCTTGACCGCCATGTCTTCGAAAACCGCCTCAACCACGATATCGGCCTGGGCCAGGTCGGCATAAGCCAAAGTGGGCTTGATGAGCGCCATGCGCTGCTCCACCTCATCCTGGGTCATGCGGCCTTTTTTCGCCGTGTTCTCGTAATTGCGCCGGATGGTGGCCAGACCCTTGTCGAGCGCTTCCTGCTTCATTTCAAGCAGCGTGACCGGGATGCCCACGTTCACGAAATTCATCGTGATGCCGCCACCCATGGTGCCCGCGCCAATCACTGCCGCCGACTTGACGGCGCGCTGGGGTGTGTCATCGGGGACATCGGGGATCTTGCTCGCAGCACGCTCGGCAAAGAACGCATGACGCAACGCCTTGGAAGAGATCGAATCGATCAGCTCACCAAAGAGCGCCTGCTCGACCTTCATGCCTTCGTCGAAAGGCTTCTTGGCGGCCGCTTCGACGCACTCCAGGCATTTCATGGGCGCGGGATAGCCCACATACGTCTTGGCGACCTGATCACGCGCGGCGGCGAAAAAGGCCTCTGCACCGCCCGGCATGGAGGCCGGATCGACGGTGAGATCGCGGATGCGCGGGCGCTTCGCCCCGGCGGCCACGACCTCCCGGGCAAAGGCCACGGCGCCCACAACGAAATCGCCCTCGATGAGCTTGGAGAAATAGCCGAGCTTGGCGGCCTCTTCGGCGCGGATCGGATTGCCGGTGACGATCATGTCGAGCGCTTTGGACGCCCCGACGATCCGCGGCAGGCGCTGCGTGCCACCTGCGCCGGGCAGCAGGCCGAGATTCACTTCGGGCAAGCCGATCTGGGTGCCCGGTGCACCCACTCTGTAATGGCAGCTCAGCGCCAGCTCATTGCCGCCGCCCAGCGCGAGTCCCGCAATGGCAGCCACCACCGGCTTGGCGGCGTTTTCGATCTGGTCGATGACGTCGAGCAGGTGCGGCGAAGCGTCGGCTGCAGGCGTATTGAATTCGCGGATGTCGGCGCCGCCTGAAAACGCGCGGGCGGTGCCGGTGAGCACCACGGCCTTGACCGAGGCGTCGGCCATCGCGCGGGCGATGCCGTCGCGAATGCCGCTGCGCAGGCCGTGGCCCAGGCCGTTGACCGGTGGATTGTCCATGGTGATGACGGCAATATCGCCGTCCTGACGGTAGTGCGCTTGGCTCATCCCTGTGCCTTTCTGAGATCGAACGATCGTTCTATTTCTGGGCTGAAACGAGGCCGCGCATGACGCAGCGGCCGGGGGTGGCCTGCGGCCCGTGGGCACGCAGGAACCAGCCCGAAACTATACCGAACTCGGCTGAGTCTCACTCAGCCGTGCTGCAGCTGCACCGGTGAGGCTCAAACGCCCGGCAGCGTGTAGTCCTTGAACTGCTCGCGCAGCCTGGTCTTGAGCATCTTGCCGGTGGCGCCCAAGGGAATCGCCTCGACGAACTGCACATCATCGGGCGTCCACCACTTGGCGATCTTGCCCTCGTAAAACGCGATGAGTTCCTCGCGGGTCACGTTTGCGCCAGGCTTTTTCACGACCACCAGCAACGGGCGCTCATCCCATTTCGGGTGGGCGATGCCGATCACCGCCGCCTGAGCGACCGCCGGATGGGCAATCGCCAGGTTTTCCAGGTCGATCGAGCTGATCCACTCGCCGCCCGACTTGATCACATCCTTGCTGCGATCGGTGATCTGCATGTAGCCGTCGCCATCGATCGTGGCCACGTCGCCGGTCGGAAACCAGCTGCGTCCCTGCGCATCGGTGCGCAGCGGGTCGCCGCCTTCGCCCTTGAAGTACGACTTCACCACCCAGGGGCCGCGCACCAGCAGGTCGCCATAGGTCTTGCCGTCCCAGGGCAGATCCTGGCCATCGTCACCGGTGATCTTCATGTCCACGCCGAAAAGCGCTTTGCCCTGCTTGGCATAGACGTTCATCTGCTCGGCTTCGGGCAGGTCGACATGCTTGCTCATCAGGCGCGAAATCGTGCCCAGGGGCGACATCTCGGTCATGCCCCAGGCATGGATGACATCGACGCCGTATTGCTCACGAAACGCCTTGATCATGGCGGGCGGGCAGGCCGAGCCGCCGATGACGGTGCGCTTGAAGGTCGAGAACTTCAGGTTGTTGGACCCCACGTATTGCAGCAGTCCAAGCCAGACCGTGGGCACGCCGGCCGAGTAGGTGACCTTCTCCGACTCGAAGAGTTCGTAGAGCGACTTGCCGTCCAGCGCCGCCCCGGGAAAGACCAGCTTCGCACCCACCAGCGCGCCGATGTAGGGCAGTCCCCAGGCATTGACGTGAAACATGGGCACTACCGGCAGGATCGAGTCACGCGTGCTGCAGCCCATGGCATCGGGCAGCGCCGACGCATAAGCGTGCAGGACCGTGGAGCGATGGCTGTACAGCGCGCCCTTCGGGTTGCCGGTCGTGCCGGAGGTGTAGCACAGCGCCACGGCCGACCGTTCGTCGATCTGCGGCCAGTCGAAGGCCGTCGGCTTGCCTGCCAGCAGGTCCTCGTAGCACAGCAGATTGGCCACTTTGCTGGCCGCAGGCATGTGCGTGCGGTCGCACATCGCAATCCAGCCCTTGACGTTCGGGCAATGCGCGGCGATGCCCTCGATGATCGGCAGGAAGGTCAGATCGAAGGCGAGGAAGCTGTCCTCGGCATGGTTGACGATCCAGGCGATCTGCTCAGGATGCAGCCGCGGGTTGATCGTGTGGATCACCCCACCCATGCCGCCTACGGCGTAGTAGGTCTCCATGTGGCGGTAGCCGTTCCAGGCCAGGGTGGCGACCCGATCGCCTTGTTTGACGCCCGCCTGGCTCAGCGCATGGGCCATTTGTGCGGCCCGATGGGCACAGTCGCGCCAGGTGTAGCGGTGAATGTCCCCCTCGACGCGGCGCGAAACGATTTCGACTTCGGGGTAGTGGCGCTCGGCATGCTGCAGCAGGCTGGACACGAGCAGCGGCATGTCCATCATCAGTCCCTGCATGGGGCTCTCCTGAAAACGTGAGGGGTGGTCGATTGCAAAGGTGGCGATGTTGGGCAGGTCGACCGCGCCCGTCAAGCCGGCAGGGCCTTCCTGGGGCCTGCGCGGTGGTCCGCGCATAGAATGCCGAATGCTCCAACGTACCGAACCGACTTCTGGGCCGGCTGGCCCGACCCCTTCCCCCGGTGATCATGCCCAAGGTATCGGCGGCGCACCCGGGACAGTGCACCTGGATGTTGATGCGCTCGCCTTTGATAACCGGTTCGCCCGGCTGTCGGGAGACTTTCCAAGCCAGGTCGTGGACACCGCACACGCAGCGCGCCCTGCTTCGACCCCTCTGACATTTGGGACCGCCTTGCCGCCGCAGGCGCTGCCTGATCCCTACCTGGTGGCGGCCTCGACTGAGGCGGCTGCGCTGATCGGACTGGACGCGCGGGCCTTCGAGCGCGAGACCAATCTGCAGGTGCTCGCTGGCAACCGTATCCCTGCCGGGGCGCAGCCCATGGCCACGGTCTATGCCGGCCATCAGTTCGGACACTGGGCCGGCCGCCTGGGCGACGGGCGGGCCCTGCTGCTGGGCGAGGTCAAGGGGCCTGGCGGTCAGGGCTGGGAACTGCAGCTCAAGGGCGCCGGCAAGACGCCCTACTCCCGCATGGGCGATGGCCGGGCCGTACTGCGCTCATCCATCCGGGAATATCTGTGTTCCGAGGCCATGGCGGCTTTGGGGATTCCGACGACGCGGGCGCTGGCGCTGGCCGGTTCCGACCAGCCGGTCATTCGCGAGACGGTCGAGACCGCTGCCGTGGTGATGCGCATGGCGCCATCGTTTGTGCGCTTTGGTCACTTCGAATATTTCGCACATTTCAACCAGCATGACGCGCTCAAGACACTGGCGGACTATGTCATCGACCGTTATGAGCCTGCGATCGCCGACCAGGCGCCAGCCGATCGGCGCACGGGTCAGGTCTATGCCAACTGGCTGGCGTCGGTTGCACGCAGCACCGCGCAATTGATGGCGCAATGGCAAGCGGTGGGCTTTTGCCATGGCGTCATGAACACCGACAACATGTCGATTCTGGGGCTCACGATCGACTATGGACCCTTCGGTTTTCTGGACGGGTTTGACGCCGGCCACGTCTGCAATCACTCGGACGATCAGGGCCGTTACGCGTATTCCATGCAGCCGCGCATCGGCGAATGGAACTGCTTCGCCCTGGGTCAGGCGCTGATGCCGCTGATCGGAGATGTCGAGATGGCGCAGCAGGCGCTGGCGGCCTATGCCGAGGCCTTCGGCCGTGCCTACCCTGCCCGGCTACGCGCAAAACTCGGTCTGCAGGACGAGCAGCCCGACGATCCGGCCCTGTTTGATGCACTCTTTGAAGCCTTGCATGCCTCGCGTGTCGACTTCACCTTGTTTTTCCGCACACTGGCGGGGGTGCACCGCAGCGACGCGCAAGCCGATGGCCCGGTGCGTGACCTCTTCATCGACCGCGCCGCCGCCGATGCCTGGTTGGCCCGGTACCGCCAGCGATTGACCCGGGAAGCGCGAGCCGACGCCGAGCGTGCGGCCGCCATGCACCGCGTGAACCCGCTGTACATCTTGCGCAATCACCTAGCCGAAATCGCCATCCGGCGAGCACGGGGTGAAAACGCTGACGGCATGCCCGCCGGTGCGCCCGATTTCAGCGAGGTCAGGCGCCTGGCTGAAGTGCTCTCTGACCCCTACACGGAACGCGCAGGCCTTGAAGCGTATGCTGCGCCGCCACCCGCTTGGGCTTCCCGCCTGTCCATCAGCTGCTCATCCTGACCATGAAACTGCTGTTCGATCTTTTCCCGATTCTGCTGTTTTTCCTCGCGTACAAGTACGGCGATGTCTACATCGCCACCGGGGTGGCGATTGTCGCCACGATTGCGCAGATTGCCTGGCTCAAATTGCGCGCCCGCAAGGTGGAGCCGATGCAGTGGGCCAGCCTGGGGATCATCGTAGTGTTCGGTGGCATGACTCTTCTGTTTCGTGATGAGACCTTCATCAAGTGGAAGCCCACGGTGCTGTACCTGCTGTTTGCTGCGGCATTGGCCTTCACTGGCCGGTTTACCGGCAAGCAGCCGCTCAAGGCGATCATGGGTGCGCAGCTCGATTTGCCGGATGCGGTCTGGGCGCGTTTGACCCAGGCCTGGATTGGGTTCTTCCTGGTCATGGCCGTGCTCAACCTGTTTGTGGCCTACCGCATGTCGCTTGACGCCTGGGTCAACTTCAAGCTCTTTGGCAGCCTGGGCCTCACCTTCCTCTTCGTGCTGGCGCAGGGTCTCTGGCTGGGTCGGCACATGAAAGATCCCGGCCCTGCTGCGCCACCACCGAGTGATCGGGCATGACACGCATCCCGGTGGTCCGCCCATCGCTGGATGAACTGCGTGAACGACTGGGCAGTGCTTTCGAAGGCGATCTCATCGAGCTCACCGACGACAGTCATCTGCATGCCGGACATGCCGGCGCGCAGGGCGGTGCAGGCCATTATTCGGTGCGCATCGTGTCGTCGCGCTTCGAAGGTCTGGGCCGGTTGGCCCGGCATCGACTTGTGTATCATCCCGTCGAATCCTGGATGCCCGATCGCGTCCATGCCCTGTCCATCACCGCGGTCACGCCATCCGAGGCCCGCGGTTCCTCCCCCCAAGCTTCAAGCGCACCATGACCCCATTTCATCGCACCGTGCTGTCGGCTGCATTTGCAGGCCTGTCGATCTTTGCCGTGCTGCCCGCAGCGCAGGCCCAAAATGCCGCGCTGGTCAACGGCAAAGCCATTCCGACGGCGCGCGTCGACGAGTTTGTTGCCTCGCTCGTTCAGCAGGGTCGCCCTGACTCCCCCGAACTGCGCAAAGCGGTTCGCGATGAACTGATCGCCCGCGAAATTTTCACGCAGGAAGCCGAACGCAAGGGGCTCACCCGCCAACCCGATGTCCAGCGCCAGCTCGACGCGGCGCGCCAGGACATCCTGATCCGCGCGCTCATTCGCGATCAACTGAAGTCCAGTCCAGTCACCGATGCTGAAGTGAAGGCTGAATACGACAAGGTGACCAAGGGCACAGGCGGCGGCAAGGAATACCGCGCTCGGCACATCCTGGTTGAAACCGAGGCCGAGGCGAAGGCTATTCTCGAGCAGCTGCGCAAAGGCGGCGCGTTTGAGGAGCTCGCCAAGAAATCCAAGGATCCGGGATCGGCTGCGCGCGGCGGCGACCTGGACTGGGCGAGCCCCGACAGCTACGTCAAGCCCTTTTCCGAGGCGCTGGTCAAGCTCGAAAAAGGCAAGACCACCGATGCACCGGTCAAGTCTGATTTCGGCTGGCACCTGATCCGGCTGGACGATGTGCGCGACACGCAGCCCCCGCCCCTTGAGCAGGTCAAACAGCAGATTCAGCAGGAGCTCGAGCGCCGGCGCATCCAGTCGATGCAGCAGGAGTTGCGGGCCAAGGCGCGCATTCAGTAACCCTGCGCAGTCACCCGTACAGCTAGCCGAACGGGGCCGTCGCGCCCTGTTGGCAGGCGGGCGCCGCAGCGTTCAGCCCGAGGCGTCGCCTCCCGGGCCCCCTGCGATGTCGCGTTTCCCGTCGCGTTCCATCTCGCGTTTCAATTTAGCGGCGTGTCTGCGCTGGGCGAAGAACGACTGAAGCAGCGCGGCTGATTCGTCGGCAAGCACTCCGCCTTGCACGCGCGCATGGTGATTGAGCAGCGGCTGATCGAAGAGGTTGACCACGCTACCGCAGGCCCCGGTCTTGGGGTCGGGCGCGCCCCACACCACCCGTTCGATGCGTGCGTGCTGCATCGCGCCCGCGCACATCGCACAAGGCTCGAGCGTCACGTAGAGTTCGCAACCCGGCAGCCGGTAGTTGCCCAGTACCTGCGCCGCTGCGCGCAAGGCCACGATCTCTGCGTGCGCACTCGGATCGTGTTGGCTGATCGGCTGGTTGAAGCCGCTTGCGATCACCTCGCCAGCCTTC
>CANHUQ010000191.1 GCA_947463885.1 Burkholderiales bacterium | reverse complement strand
CCCATCGCCAAGGTGGCAGCCAAGCTTGCAGTGGGCTACACGCTCGATGAGCTGCGCAACGAAATCACCGGAGGTGCCACGCCGGCGTCGTTCGAGCCCTCAATCGACTACGTCGTCACGAAGGTGCCGCGCTTTGCCTTTGAGAAGTTTCCACAGGCCGACAGTCACCTCACCACCCAGATGAAGTCGGTCGGCGAAGTGATGGCCATCGGGCGCACCTTCCAGGAAAGTTTCCAGAAGGCGCTGCGCGGGCTCGAAGTGGGGGTCGACGGCCTCAACCAGAAAACCACCGATCGCGACACCATCGAAGAAGAGCTGGGCGAGCCCGGCCCTGAGCGCATCTGGTATGTGGGCGACGCGTTTGCACAAGGCTTCACGCTCGACGAAGTCCACACGCTCACGCACATCGATCCCTGGTTCCTGGCGCAGATCCAGGAGATCGTCCAGCTGGAGCTCGAGGTCGAAAAGCGCACCTTGGGCGATCTCGACCGAGAAACCTTGCGGTTCCTGAAGAAAAAAGGTTTTTCTGACCGTCGTCTGGCCTATCTGCTCGACAGCACTGAGGGAGAAGTGCGCAAGCTGCGCTGGCGCCTGGATGTGCGGCCGGTGTTCAAGCGGGTCGACACGTGCGCAGCCGAGTTCGCCACAACCACCGCCTACATGTACTCCACCTACGAGGATGAGTGCGAGGCGCAGCCCACTGACCGCAAGAAGATCATCGTGCTGGGTGGTGGGCCCAACCGCATCGGCCAGGGCATCGAATTCGACTACTGCTGTGTGCATGCGGCCTTTGCCCTGCGCGATCGTGGGTTCGAGACCATCATGGTCAACTGCAACCCCGAGACCGTGTCCACCGACTACGACACCTCCGATCGTCTGTACTTCGAGCCGCTCACGCTGGAAGACGTGCTCGAGATCGTCGAAAAGGAAAAGCCGGTCGGTGTGATCGTGCAGTACGGCGGTCAGACCCCACTGAAGCTCGCCAAACCTCTGGAGGCGGCTGGGGTGCCCATTATCGGCACCAGCCCCGAGTCCATCGATATCGCCGAAGACCGTGAGCGTTTCCAGAAGCTGCTGGTCAAGCTCAATTTGCATCAGCCGCCCAACCGTACCGCGCGCACCGAAAGCGAAGCGCTCTCGCTGGCGCAGGAAATCGGCTATCCGCTGGTGGTGCGGCCCAGTTATGTGCTGGGTGGGCGAGCCATGGAGATCGTGCACGAGCAGCGCGACCTTGAGCGTTACATGCGCGAGGCGGTCAAGGTATCCAACGACAGCCCGGTGCTGCTCGATCGTTTCCTGAACGATGCGATCGAGGTCGATGTCGACTGCATCGCCGATGGTGAACGCGTGCTGATCGGTGGTGTCATGGAACACATCGAACAGGCGGGGGTGCATTCGGGTGACTCGGCCTGTTCGCTGCCGCCGCATTCGCTCGAGGCGGGGCTGGTGGTCGAACTCAAGCGCCAGACCGAACTCATGGCCCGGGCCCTGAATGTGGTGGGTCTGATGAATGTGCAGTTCGCAATCCAGCAGGACGGAAACGGCACCTCCAAGGTCTATGTGCTTGAGGTCAATCCGCGCGCCTCGCGCACGGTGCCTTTCGTGTCCAAGGCGACTGGCATCCAACTTGCCAAAGTCGCAGCCGTGGCCATGGTCGGCGTCACGCTCAGCGAGCAGGGTGTCACCCGTGAGGTCGTGCCCGATTACTTCTCGGTCAAGGAAGCGGTGTTCCCGTTCGTGAAATTTCCGGGTGTGGACACCATCCTGGGGCCCGAGATGAAATCCACCGGCGAAGTCATGGGTGTGGGCTACACCTTTGGTGAAGCCTTCGTGAAGTCGCAATTAGGTGCGGGTGTGCGTCTGCCCACCGAGGGGGGTGTGTTCATTTCCGTGAAGAGTTCGGACAAGGCGCGTGCGGTGCAATGTGCGCTCGCCTTGCATGCAATGGGCTTCAAGCTCATCGCCACACGCGGCACCGGAGCGGCGATTGCTGCGGCGGGCGTGCCGGTCACCACGGTGCACAAGGTGCAGGAGGGCCGCCCGAACGTGGTCGACATGATGAAGAACGGCGATATCTCGCTCGTGATCAATAGCGTCGAGGAAAAGCGCAGCGCCATTGCTGACTCGCGTGCGATCCGCACCACGGCGCTGGCCCAGCGCATCACCTATTACACGACCATCGCCGGAGCGCAGGCTGCCATTGAAGGCATGCGTCATGTGCAGGGGTTGTCGGTCTACTCGGTGCAGTCCTTGCACCGAACGCTCGAAGGGAGCATGCAGTGAGCACCATTCCATTGACAGTTCGCGGCGCACAGCTGCTGAAAGACGAATTGCATCGCCTCAAGCATGTTGAGCGCCCGGCCGTCATTGCCGCGATCTCAGAGGCGCGAGCTCAGGGCGATCTGTCGGAAAACGCCGAATACGATGCTGCCAAGGAAAAGCAGGGCTTCATTGAGGGCCGCATCGCCGAAGTTGAGGCCAAGCTGGCGGTCGCGCAGGTGATTGACCCGGCCACGCTGGATGCGGGCGATCGCGTGGTTTTTGGCGCCACCATCGACCTGGAAGATCTGGAGTCTGGCGAAAACGTTACCTACCAGATCGTGGGCGATGACGAAGCTGACATCAAGGAAGGCAAGATCTCAGTGTCCAGCCCGATTGCGCGTGCGCTGATCGGCAACTCCCCCGGCGACACCGCCGAGGTCAAGGCACCCGGCGGGGTCCGCGGCTACGAGATCCTGGACGTGCAGTACCGGTAGCGGGCCGCGTGCCTGAGCTGCCGCGCCGAGGCGCCGGTGCGGGCGACCTCGCGCTGGATGAGCCGGCGACCGACTTCTTCCCGGCGCTGCGAGGCTTCACGGGCGCGGTCATGCCGCTGCGTGGCTTCGCCGCGGTCTTTGCTGCAGTCTTTGCGCCCCGTGCGCCGCTCGCCTGCTTGCCAGTCGTACTGCGCGCGGCTGATCGCACGGGCGCGTTCAAGCCGACCGGCTGCGGCCGTTTGCTGCCTGCTCGACGATTGGGCTCAGCCGGCGAGTTGCTGGCGCCCTGGCTGCGGTTCACTGGAGTGATCGCGGGGTTGAGTGCGCCGCGCGCTGTTCGGCTGCCCGGGCCCATGACGCGCGCCGCGCGCGGGGCGGGCCTGAGCCGGGTGGGCGTGGGTGCTGCGGGTTCGGCTCGTGGCACGCCTGGGCGGGCCCGCTTGGTAGGGGCGGGTTTGCCCTCGGCTGCAAGCTTCTTGGGCGGTGTGGCGACCCGACGGCGGATCGGTGTCTTAATTTGTGGGGCATCGGCGATCGGTCGCCAGAGCACCAGCATCTTGCCGATCGATTGCACTAACGCGCAGCCCAGTCGCTGGGACAGTTCAGTGGCGATAGCGGCGCGTGCTGCGCGGTCATCGCCCTGTACCCGAACCTTAATGAGGCCGTGCGAATTTAGCGCCCGGTCGGTTTCAGCGCCGACGGCGTCGGTGAGCCCAGCATCGCCGATCATGACGACCGGCGACAGGGCATGGGCCTGCGCGCGCAGCGCGCTGCGCTCAGCCGAGCTCAGGATGGGGACAGGTCCGATCGAATCTGACAAGGGTTCGAAATCGGGGGCGGGGCGGGCGTTAGGGCGGGAAGGCATCAGGGGATTGTAGGTCATGGCCAAAAACAAGTTCAGCAAGGCGTGGATGCATGCCCATCTCAATGACCCCTATGTGAAGCTCGCGCAGCAGCGCGGCTATCGCTCGCGTGCAGCGTTCAAGCTGCTCGAAATCGATGAACAGGATCACCTCATCCGCCGCGGCATGCAGGTTGTGGATCTGGGCTCGGCGCCAGGAAGCTGGTCGCAGCTGTTGCGCGAGCGGATGGCCGGGCCGGGCGGCGAAGTGGATGGGCGCATCGTCGCCATTGACCTGTTGCCGATGGACCCGGTCGCGGGGGTGGAGTTCATTCTGGGCGATTTTCGCGACGATGCGGTGCTCGCGCAGCTTGAGGCGCTGATGGCTGGCTCGGGTGGCCTGGATCTTGTGGTTTCCGATATGGCCCCCAATCTGTCGGGGGTGGGGACGGCCGATGCCGCCCGAATGGGGCATTTAGCCGAGCTGGCCCTGGAGTTTGCAGGTCGGCATCTCAAGCCTGGTGGTGCCCTGCTCATCAAGTGCTTTCATGGCAGCGGGTACAGTCAGATCGTTGAAGCGTTCAAGCGGGTCTTCGTCACGGTGGCACCGCGCAAGCCGAAGGCCTCCCGGGGCAAATCGGCCGAGACGTATCTGCTTGGGCGCTCCTTGAAACGACCGGCGGTCGCCAGCGTGGCCGCCGAAGGGGTGCAGGCCCCTGCGCGAGAGGGGTCGGTCAGTTGATTGGGCGTAGAATCAGAACATTGTGCCGGGCCGGCGCCTGGCGTTGAAGGAGTTTTCCACGTGAACAACATGTTCTCCAAAGCTGCGGTTTGGATGGTGATCGCTCTGGTGCTGTTCACCGTTTTCAAGCAGTTCGACAGCCGCCAGGTTCGGGGCGGAGATCTGTCTTATTCGCAGTTCATGGATGAAGCGAAGGCCGGGCGCATCGAAAGCGTTGTGGTGGATGGTCGCTCGCTACGTGCCAAGACCAAGGAAGGTCGACCAGTGACCGTGTATTCCCCGGGTTCCGGCGACATCTGGATGATTTCCGACCTCATGAAGTACGGCGTTCAGGTCAGCGCCAAACCCGACGAAGAGCAGTCGCTCCTGATGAGCGTCTTCATTTCATGGTTCCCCATGTTGTTGCTGATTGGCGTGTGGGTCTTTTTCATGCGCCAGATGCAGGGCGGCGGGCGGGGCGGTGCCTTCTCTTTCGGCAAGAGCCGCGCGCGCATGCTCGACGAGTCGAACAACACCGTGACGTTTGCAGATGTCGCCGGCTGCGACGAAGCCAAGGAGGAGGTGCGCGAGCTCGTCGAGTTCTTGCGTGATCCGTCCAAGTTTCAAAAACTGGGCGGTCGGATTCCTCGCGGCGTGTTGATGGTCGGGTCGCCCGGCACCGGCAAGACGCTGCTGGCGCGTGCAATCGCTGGCGAGGCCAAAGTCCCGTTTTTCTCCATCTCCGGTTCCGATTTCGTCGAGATGTTCGTCGGCGTTGGCGCGGCCCGGGTGCGCGACATGTTCGAGCAGGCCAAGAAGCAGGCGCCCTGCATTCTGTTCATCGATGAAATCGATGCGGTTGGGCGTCAGCGTGGTGCTGGTCTGGGCGGCGGCAACGACGAGCGCGAGCAGACCCTCAACCAGTTGCTGGTCGAGATGGACGGCTTCGAAACCGGTCAGGGCGTAATCGTCATTGCGGCCACCAACCGCCCCGATGTGCTGGACCCTGCGCTGCTGCGCCCCGGTCGCTTCGACCGTCAGGTGGTGGTGCCGCTGCCCGATATCCGTGGCCGTGAGCAAATTCTCAATGTCCATGTGCGCAAGGTGCCGGTAGGCCCCGATGTACGCCCCGACGTGATCGCTCGCGGCACACCCGGTTTTTCGGGCGCTGATCTGGCTAATCTCGTGAATGAGGCTGCGCTGTTTGCAGCCCGGCGCAGTGCGCGCCTGGTCGAAATGATCGATTTCGAACGCGCCAAAGACAAGATCATCATGGGCGCTGAGCGTCGGTCCATCGTCATGCCCGAGGAAGAGCGCCGCAACACCGCGTATCACGAGTCCGGCCATGCGATTGTGGCCAAGCTGCTGCCCAAGACTGACCCGGTTCACAAGGTCACGATCATTCCGCGCGGCCGTGCTCTGGGTGTGACCATGCAACTGCCCGAGCAGGACCGTTACAGCATGGACCGCGACCGCATGCTCAACACCATCGCGGTGCTCTTCGGTGGCCGGATTGCCGAAGAGGTCTTCATGAATCAGATGACCACTGGCGCCTCCAATGACTTCGAGCGGGCCACGTCCATCGCCCGCGACATGGTCACGCGCTATGGCATGAGCGATGCGCTGGGCACGATGGTCTATGCCGAGAATGAGGGCGAAGTGTTCCTCGGACGATCGATCACCAAGACCACCAATATGTCCGAAGAAACCATGCGCAAGGTCGACTCGGAAATCCGTCGCATCATCGATGAGCAATACGGCGTGGCCCGCAAGATCATCGAGGACAACCGCGAAAAGATCGAGGCCATGACCAAGGCGCTGCTCGAATGGGAAACCATTGATGCCGAGCAGATTGAAGACATTTGCCAAGGCCGTGCACCGCGTCCGCCCCGTGATCTGAGCAAGCCCGGCGGCTCACCGCCCCCGGCTGCGCCCGCACCGGGCGTGGCGCCTGCGGCCCCGGCTGCGCCGGCCGCCCAGTAAGCCTGCTGACAGCGCCGACCGATCCGTTCGGTCGGCCTGTTCGTCTGCCAGACTGTCTGCCTCAGCGTGCAGTCCGTTGCCAGGCTTCAATGCGGTCGCTTCGAGCTATCGCTCGAGCGCCCGCTGATCATGGCGGTGCTTAACCTCACGCCCGATTCATTTTCCGATGGCGGCCTCTGGCTCGACCCTCAGCGAGCCATCGCACAGGCGCACGAGTTGGTCGATCAAGGGGCTGATCTGATTGATCTCGGGGCTGAAAGTACCCGGCCTGGCGCGCAGCCTGTGCCGGCATCCCTCGAAATCGAACGGCTGGCACCGCTGCTTCAGGCACTGCGTGATGTGGGCGTTCCGCTGTCTGTCGATACGCGCAAACCCGAGGTGATGCGTGCCGCCATTGAGCTGGGAGCTGACCTCATCAACGATGTTCAGGGGTTCGCATCCCCGCAAGCCATTGACGCAGTCGCAGGCAGCTGCGTGGCCTGTTGTGTCATGCACATGCAGGGCGAACCGAACACCATGCAGACCGCTCCGGCTTACCAAGACGTGGTGAGTGATGTGCGCAATTTCCTCGCGCTGCGTGTCGCTGCGCTGCAGGATGCCGGGGTGGTCGCTCAGCGGATCATGATCGATCCGGGCATCGGTTTCGGTAAGACCCTGGCTCACAACCTGAGCCTGCTCGCCCATCTCGATGCGCTGCGGGTCCAGTCTCTGCCCATACTGGTGGGGGTGTCGCGCAAGTCGATGATCGGCGCGCTGACCGGGCGCGATGTCGGCGAGCGTCTGCCCGGCAGCCTTGCAGCCATGTTGGCTGCAGTCGCCCGTGGAGCGTCGTTCGTCAGGGTCCATGACGTGGCGGCAACCCGCGATGCGCTGACGGTGTGGTCCGCCATTCAGGATGCATCCGCCGGTTGATTCGCCGCGCCGTTCGCAAGAGCCTTCGTTTTCAGGAGAGTGCAGTCGATGTCACGCAAATATTTCGGTACCGATGGTGTTCGAGGTCGCGTGGGCGAAGCGCCGATCACCCCCGAATTTGTGATGCGACTGGGCTACGCAGCCGGTCGGGTGCTGGCTCAGCGTGGCGGGCCTCGGCCCACTGTGCTGATCGGCAAGGACACTCGCATCTCGGGCTATCTGCTCGAAGCTGCCCTGGAAGCGGGGCTCTCGGCCGCTGGCGTGGACGTGATGCTCTCCGGCCCGCTGCCCACACCCGGCGTGGCGTATCTGACTCGCGCGCTGCGTCTGTCGGCCGGTGTCGTCATCAGTGCCTCGCACAATCCGTACGAGGATAACGGCATCAAATTTTTCTCTGCTGATGGCAACAAGCTGCCCGACGAGACCGAGCTGCGCAT
>CANHUQ010000190.1 GCA_947463885.1 Burkholderiales bacterium | reverse complement strand
TACTGCTCCGCTTCGGCCATGCTGGCCAAGACCGCCGAACTGGTACTGACCTGGGACATTGTCGAGGACTGAGCGCCTGCTCTCAAGAGCGACTGATCTTGCAAATCCGCGCTGAAGGTTTCGAGCATCAATCCGCGCCGAAGTATCCGTGCTCAACATTCTGCGCTGATCCGCTCAATCGCGATAAGCCGTCGTCGTCATGACGCGCGCGGCGGCGCGCATGGCCCAGCGCACAGGGGCCGGCAGCGCCGCTGCCCCCAGGGCGCGCGCTTCCTGGCCGTGATGCACTTCGTCTCGGCGCATCACATCTACGATGGCCCGTGACTGCACATCGGCCGCCGGCAAGCGGTCCAGGTGGCTAGCCAGATGCTCCTCCACCTGCCGCTCGGTTTCCACCGTAAACCCCAGCGACACCGAATCCCCGAGCCTGCCAGCCAATGCGCCCAACGCAAACGCGCCGCCATACCAGAGCGGATTGAGAACGGAAGGACGTGCGCCCAACTCGTCCAGGCGCGCCCGCGTCCAGGCCAGGTGATCGCCTTCTTCCAGTGCGGCCTGTCGAAAAAACTGCAGCAGGCGCGGGTCGCGGGTGGTGGCGGCTTGCCCCTCATAGAGCGCCTGAGCGCACACCTCGCCCACATGGTTCACGCGCATGAGGCCAGCCGATAGGCGCTTGTCCTGCTCGTCGAGCGCCGCGACGGCCTGCGAGCCAGCCGACTCCGTCGGTCGAGGCGCCTTGCGCGAAGGAGTGGGCGCAGCCCATATCGTGGCCAAGGCATGCCCAACCCCATCCAGCATGCGATCGAGCGGTGACAGATGTGAGCGAGCAGCAGACGCAGGAGCGATGGATCCGCGCGGGGAAGGAGGGTTCATGTCCTGGAGTCTACCCGCAGCCCGCAACAGCCAGGCGCTGCGACGGGCAGCGAGGACCCCGGGTGCTGCCGTGTCCTTACTTATATAAGCGGGGAGTCGCTCTGCGCCAAAGAAGTGAGGTGTCGCGACGAACCGAGTGGATCTCCGCTCCTCACGCGCCCCCCGAACCGAAGGAGCGGTGGCCGTTTTGTTGCCCCAAAACGACATACTCGATGGATCAGCCGCCCTCAACCGCCGCTTTTCCTTTGCCCTCACGAACTTTTTGGTGAGAATAGGCGCAACTTCCAGCCGATGAATCACTCGGGGAGTTGAGACTCCGGCGGATCCGGAAGTCTTGTGGATTCAGAAACCAAGGAGATTGACCAATGAAGAAATCGCTTCTCGCACTGGCTGTCGCGGCTGCCCTGCCCGCAGCCGCACAAGCGCAGTCGTCCATCGTGCTGTACGGTGTTGCCGATGCATCGATTGAGTACTCGAACGATCAGGCCAACTCGGCACTCGTCAGCGGCAGCCTGAACCAAGGCAAGTCCGGCGCACGCGTTCAGTCAGGTGGCTGGATGTCTTCGCGTCTGGGCATGCGCGGCCGCGAGCCGATCGGTAACACCGGCATGGCGGGGATCTTCAATATTGAGCATCGCTTCCAGATCGATACCGGTGACACCCAAGGCGGCCAGATCACCCTGCTGCCGGGTGCAACGAACGCCGCAACCAACAACAAGTTCTGGAACGGTACCGCCTGGGTCGGTCTGGCCACTGGTTTCGGCGAGATCACCCTGGGCCGTCAGTACACCCCGATCTTCTGGGCCATGTACTTCCCTGACTGGACCCTGAACTCTGGCTACAACAACTGGGCCGCCACCACCGGCAGCCCGGGCGCCTTTGCCTTCGGCGGCCTGCAGTCGCTGTACTACGGTGCAGTCCGTGCTGACAACTCGATCGTTTACAAGTCGCCCGCTATTGGTGGCCTGACCGTTTACGGTATGTATTCGTTCGGCGAAAACTATCGCCCGACGGGTGACGCGCTGGGTTCGGGCAACGAACTGGGTTCGGGCGACATTTGGGGCGTGTCGGGCGTGTGGCGTCTGGGTAACCTGATGGTTACCGGCGGCTACCACAAGCACAATAACAATGTGTTCAGCGCCTCGTTGAACCCCACCGTGATCGATGAGGCGTTTGCTGGCTCGATCGGTTACAACTTCGGCGCCTTCGGTATCAGCGCCGGCTACACCCAGCTGAAGTTCGATAACTTCCGTACCGGTGCGCTGGGTGGTAACTACGGTTCGAAGAACGAGACCTACCTGCTGAGCGCGTTTGCACGCCTTGGCCCGGGCCGTCTGTACGCGAACGTTGAGCAAATCAACGCTAAGGATTTCCGTAACACTTCCAATGCACTCGTCAGAAATGGCGACATGCTCCAGTGGGGCGTGACCTACATGTGGGAACTGTCGAACCGCACCGGCGTCTACGTCGGCGTGGGCTCGAACGACTACTCTGGCTTCCAGAACGTCGGTACCACGGTTCGTGCGCTGGACGGTGCGATGCGTTACCAGATCGGCGTGAACCACAAGTTCTGATCGACGACCGGCCTTGGGCCGGTTTAGACGCAAGTCTGAAAGCGCCGGGGCAACCTGGCGCTTTTTTTATTTCGGGCCGGGTTTCGCCAATCGGTCACCGACACCTATTCGCCCCGACTGCGACAACATGTGCAGTCCACAGAGAACACTGCTGCCTCAGGCCATAGGCGTGACGGTCACCTCAGCGGTCAGCTCCTGATCGCCCCCTCCCAGGATCACACCTCGCAGTGGCGACACATCGCTGAAATCGCGCCCCCAAGCCAGCGTGACGAAGTCGGTATCGGCGCGGCGGTTATTGGTAGGGTCGATATCGATCCAACCCTGCCCCGGGCACCAGGCGGACACCCAGGCATGCGATGCATCAGCACCCACCATCCGGGGCTGCCCGGGCGGCGGCGTGGTGACGATGTAGCCCGACACATAGCGCGCCGGAATGCCCAGCGCTCGTAAGCCCGCAATCATCAGATGCGCGAAGTCCTGACACACGCCGCGTCGGGTGGCCAGGACCGTCTGCAGCGGGGTGGTCACCGTGGTCGCCGTGGCATCGAAGGTGAAGTCTTGATGGATGCGGGTAGCCAGATCGTGCAGGGCCGAGGCGAAGGGTGCACCGGGGCGAAAACTGCGGCGTGCGTAGCGTCGGGCAACCGAAGACAGCGGCACCTGAGGGCTGGCCCCCAGAAAATGCGCCCACGCGACCACCGGCGTATCGCAGAATCGGGCCCCGATTGAACCATCGGACGGTGCATCGGCTGGCGGCGCATCCCACGGCCACTGCGCAGCAGGCGAATCGGGTTCGCGGGGACTGACCTCCACCCGTGACCGTGCAATCACCTCGAGCGCATCGTGAGCCCCATGCAGCGAAAAGGCGCAGGCCGGGTTACCGAAGCTGTCGGTGCGCGCTTCCTGCCAGTCCGGCGCGGGATCGATGCTCAGCGCATGCGCCAGCAGCCGCTGATGCGGCAAAGTGCGTGGCTGCAGGCGCGCCAGTTGCCACGACTGCTCAACCGGCGAGCTGTACTGATACAGCGTGCGATGCTCCACCTCGATGATGCGCGACATGATCAGGCAGCGAACGTGGCCCGCCGCACATCTCGGGCATGGCTGAAAAAGCGCATGGACAGCCGGTCAGAGAGCTGCGCCGCTGCGTCCGATACGGACTGGAGCCACGCGATCAGTGCAGCATCGGGATTGAGGTTCGCCGGCTGCGACCAGCGCCCAATGTCTGCGAGCACGGGCGGGACCAGGCTGAGGGCATCGCTGCCCACGACCCGGTCGATGCGCGCCACGGCGTCGCTCAGACCACTGAGCTGAAACGCGATGGCGCGCGGGTTGGTGTCATCACTGATCAGCAGATCAAGGACCGGCAGCCACTCGGGCGTGCCCAGATAGCGCGACCGATAGGTGATCGAGGAGTCAGCGAACTCGAGTAGCCAGTCGAGGCCGGCAGCCTGGCCTTCGCGACAGGCCGCCATCAGCGCGGCACAGACCGCGCGCAGCCGTTCCAGCCGGCGGCCTGCCGATACGAATCGCCAGCCGGCATCACGGGTCATGCCATCGAGCATGAACCCGGACGAGGTGGCCAGGGCCAGCACAGCGCGATCCAGGAGCGCCATGGCTTGCGCCAGGTCATGAAACCCCTCGAAACCCGGGTCACGCTGCAGGCCGCTGATGGCACGCCAGTGATCCACCGACAGGCGCTCACGCAACCCGAACGCCACCCGCTGCAGATGCGACAGGGTTTCGCGCAAGCCGCCCGGGGCCTGTTCATCGAAGACCGCTGCTAGCAGGGCGGTCTCGGGCGCTTCGCTGACCTGGGCCAGACCTAATGCAGTCGCGAGTGCCAAGAGCGGGGCGCGGGCAGGACGGTCGTCATCGGCATCGACCGACAAGCGCGGCAGCGCCATACGCAGCATGCGGGCGATGGTTTCGGCGCGCTCGGCGTAGCGCCCGAACCAGAAGAGATTTTCGGCCGCACGCGAAGACAGGCTGGCACTGGCCGAACGCACCAGATGCTCGGCGCTCACCGTTGAGCGCAGCAAGGTCAGCGCCGACGTGATCGGGGCTTCCGACTGAACCCAGGTGTCTTTCGACCCGCCGCCCCGCTGCATGGCCACGACGCGCCGATCAGGCTCGCCTGCCACGCGCGTCAGGCCGCCCGGCATGACGAGCCACCCCGTGCGGGTGGCCACGGCAAACACCCGCAGCGCCACCGCACGCGGGTCGAGCCGGATGTCGGCGGTGGATCGCTCCGTTGATCTGGGGCCCGACAGTGGCGCCCCGCGCAGCGATTCCTCTGAATGGGACCGCCCCGAAGCCTCGTCTGCCGAGACCGATCGCCCCGACGACGAACCGGACGACGCACCCGACGAGGAGCCTGACGAGGAGCCTGACGAGTAACCTGACGAGGAACCGGACAATGAACCCAGTAAGGCGCCAGGCGCCGTCACCAGGACAGGGGCCTGAGACAGATGCACCTGCTCCTGCGCCACCCAGTCTTCGGGGGCGCGGCGGATCTGAACTTCCAGGGCGCGCCGGCCCCGTCGATCCAGGTCCTGGCCAAAGACCGGTCGGCCACGCAGGGCCGGGTTGATGGGATGAAACACGAGCTGTGCGCTGCGGGCCATGGCATCGGCCAGCGCCGCGGGCTCGCCCATCCACCAGCTGGCTACCGAAGGCATGCGCAACGGCTCGCCCAGCAACTGTTCGCACAGCCTGGGCAAGAAGCCCATGAGTGCGCCTGATTCCAGCACCCCGGCGCCGATGGCGTTGGCCACCAACACCGCACCGCGGCGGGCACAGTCGACCAGCCCCGGCACGCCCAGAGCCGAGTCGGAGCGCAACTCCAGCGGATCGCAGTAGTCGTCGTCCTGACGGCGCAAGATGGCATGCACCCGCTGCAGTCCCTCCACACTCTTGAGCCAGACCTTGCCGTTGCGCACCGTGAGATCGCCGCCTTCGACCAGCGGCAGACCCAGATAGCGGGCCAGCAGGGAATGCTCGGAATAGGTTTCGTTCCAGGGACCCGGCGTGAGCAGGACGGTGAGCGGTGGGCCGTCGCCGCGCGGGGCGCGTTCGCGCAGGCTGTCACGCAGTGCTGCGAAGAATCCGGCCAGCCGCTCGACCTGCATCGAGCGAAACAGTTCGGGAAAAGCGCGTGACACGATCAGGCGGTTTTCCAGGGCATAGCCCGCGCCCGAGGGGGCCTGGGTGCGGTCGGCCAACACCCACCAGCGGCCATCGGGCGAACGGGCCAGATCGGCTGCGTAGACCAGCAGCGGCTCACCGCCCGCCCAGTCGGAACCGCAGGCAGCACGTTGAAAAGCAGGATGCCCCATGACCAGACGCGGCGGGATCTGCCCCTCGGCCAGCAAGCGTTGGGGGCCATAAAGATCGGTGAGCACCGCGTTCAGCAGCCGCGCCCGCTGGGCCACCGCCTGCTCGATGCCCTGCCACTCATGGGCCGGCAGCACCATCGGCAGGGCGTCGAGCACCCAGGGGCGTGCGGCACCCAGCGGGTCGGCGTACAGGTTGTAGGTCAGACCGCTGTCGCGGATATCGCGTTCGACGGCCGCCACGCGGGCCGCCATGCGCGAAGAACCCGTCGACCCCAGCAGTTCGGCCAACCCCGACCAATGCGCCCGCACCGCGCTATGCGGGCTGAGCATTTCGTCGTACCGCCCAGGATCCTGTGCAAGCAGGCGGTAGTCGGCGAGCAGATCAGGCACGTCTGAGGTCCAGGGTGAACGGCATGTCGGGGTCAATGCGGGGCGGCGCCGGATGCATCGGCCCCGGGGTATGGCCCATCCGGAAGAAGCGCGCCAAGCGCCGCGACTCCGCCTCGTAGGCATTCACCGGGAACCATTCATGGTTGCGGCCACCGGGATGGGCGACATGGTACTGGCACCCGCCGATCGAGCGGTGGTTCCAGGTGTCGACCAGATCAAAAGTCAGCGGGGCATGCACGCCGATGGTGGGATGCAGGCAGGCCGCAGGCTGCCACGCCCGGTAACGCACCCCCGCCACATAAGCGCCATCGCCCCCGGCCGCGCGCAGGGGCAGCGTCTGGCCATTGACCGTCAGCGCATGGCGCCCCTCGACCCAGCCCTGCACCCGCACTTCGATGCGCTCGATGGAGGAGTCCACATAGCGCACCGTGCCGCCGGCTGCGCCCTCTTCACCCATCACCGGCCAGGGTTCGAGTGCCATGCGCAATTCCACCTTCACGCCGGCGGCCTCGAAATCGCCCAGCCGCGGGAAGCGGAACTCCCAGTGCGGACCGAACCATTCGGGTTCGAAGGCATAGCCGTGCGCACGCAGGTCATCGAGCACGTCGCGCAGGTCTTCTTGTAGCACCGTGCCCAACATGAAGCGATCGTGCAGGGCAGTGCCCCAGCGCGGCAGTTTCGTGGGCGCAAGGGGCGTCTTCCAGAACCGGGCCACCAGGGCGCGCAGCAGCAGTTGCTGCAGCAGACTCATCTGCGCATGGGGCGGCATCTCGAACCCACGCAACTCGATCAGCCCTAGTCGCCCGCTGGCCGAATCGGGCGAATAGAGCTTATCGATGCAGAACTCGGTGCGATGGGTGTTGCCGCTCACATCCACCAGCAGATTGCGCAACAGCCGGTCAACCAGCCAGGGCGGGCAGGCCGCCGGGCCCTGGGCCTGCAGCCGCGCCATTTCGGCAAAGGCGATTTCAAGCTCGCGCACCGCTTCGTGACGCGCCTCGTCGATGCGCGGCGCCTGGCTGGTCGGGCCAATGAACAGGCCCGAAAACAGATACGACAACGAGGGATGCGCAAGCCACCAGGCGATCAGGCTCGCCAGCAGATCGGGGCGCCTGAGGAACGGCGAGTCGGCGGGCGTGGCGCCACCCAGCACCATGTGGTTGCCACCCCCGGTGCCCACATGACGGCCATCGAGCATGAACTTCTCGGTGGACAGCCGGGTGAGATGGGCTGCGTCGTACAGGCCGGTGGTGCGCGCCACCAACTCGTCCCAGGTGGTGCTGGGGGCGACGTTGACTTCGATGACACCAGGGTCTGGCGTGATGCGCAGCACGGCCAGGCGCGGGTCGCGCGGCGGCTCGTAGCCCTCGAAGATCACCTGAAGGCCGGATGCGCGCGCGCTGGCCTCGACCGCGGCCACCAGTTGCAGGTACTCGTCCAGCTGGCCACAGGGCGGCATGAAGACATACAGCCGGCCGTCTCGCGGCTCCACGCACAGGGCGGT
>CANHUQ010000189.1 GCA_947463885.1 Burkholderiales bacterium | reverse complement strand
GCCCGTCGCAGCCGGCGTGCAGCATTCGGCGGGACGCTGCGCTTCATTGCGAGCGTGCTGCTCGAAACCGTGTTCAGCGCCATCCTCGCGCCGATCATGGCGGTGGCCCATAGCGTCTTTCTGGTCTGCCTGGCGTTTGGCCGCACGATCGGCTGGACGGCCCAGGTGCGGGATGATCACCGCGTTCCATTTGGTGCTGCCGCGTCGCGGCTGTGGGCGCAGAGTCTGCTCGGCGCAATGATTGGCGCGTGGTTGCTCGGCCGCATGCCCGAACTCGCCCTGCTGGGCGCGCCTTTCTACGGGCCGTTGCTGATGTCGATCCCGTTTGCAATGCTGACCGCATGGCCCCTGCTGGGCTTGACGATGGCGCGCTGGCGCATGGCGGCGATTCCGGAAGAGGCGACGCCACCGCAGGCGCTGCTGAACCTGAAGCTGAGCGCGCTGAATGTGCGTCGCGTCACATCCGGTTCGATGACTTCATCGACCTGAGCGCCCGTCTTGACGTCGGTGTCGGGCGGGACTTAGGCTCGGACGCTTGACCGCATTGCGGTGCGCCACCGAAAGGCCAGGTTGATGAAACATTCAAGGCTTCGTTCCATCGGAATCGCGCCCGCGATTGCACTGTGCTGCGCGACCATCATTCAACCCGCCATCGCTGCCACGCTCGACAGCTGTGCGCTGATGAAGCAGGCTGACGTTCAGGCGGTGTTTTCGCCGCGTACGTTCGATCAGGGAACAGCCGGTCCGCCGCAGCCCGGTACGGCGAAGCTGGCGGCCGTGGCCAGTTGCACCTACACCTCTCAGGCCGCCAGCCCGCGCGATATTGTTTCCATCACGCTCCTCACGCGCCGTGCACCGGAGGGCGTCAAGGGCGTCACCACCGAGGCCATGAAGGCCGGCGTGGTGCAACTTAAGGGTACGCCCGTCGATGTGCCGGGCTTGGGGGACGGTGCGTTCTGGGCCAACCTGGGTACCGACTCGCACCCTTCGTATCAGCTCAATGTGCGAGTTGGAGATCGGTACTGGCTGGTATTCAGTACGGCGGGTGTGAAAGGCGAGCCTCAGCGCGCCATCCAGAACCTGACCAGTCTGGCCAAAACAGTCTTGCCAAGGCTGTGAGGGCCGCGCGCCCGCCGCATTCCACATGGCGGGCGGAAACGGGGTGCGCGGCAGGTTTCGCAGTCTGCGCTGGACGGGCCTGCTGCCCGAGTCAGGCACTTGATGCGGATCACTACGGATATCTCAGGAATGACATGACCGCCCTGCCTCGGGTTGGCGAATGGCGGTACAGTCCGCCGATACCAATCGGACAAGACATCGGGGAGACGTCTTGCTGGACATCAGGGGACTGTCAGTCTCGTTCCTGACTGCGGGCGGTTCGGTCGCGGTCACGCGTGACGTGAGTTTTTCCATCGCGCCCGGCGAACGTCTGGGTGTGGTGGGTGAAAGCGGCTGCGGCAAGACCGTCACCGGCCTGTCGCTGCTAGGCCTGTTGCCGGCGCGCACCTCTCGCGTGACGGGCGAAATCCTCTTCGAGGGCCGCGACCTCAATCGCATGACACCCGATCAGATGCGTGCCATTCGGGGCCGTGAAATCGGCATGATTTTCCAGGAACCCATGACCGCGCTCGATCCGGTCTTCACCATCGGCGAGCAGATCGGCGAGGCCTATCGCAAGCACTTTCCTGCAAGCCGCACGCAAGCCCGCGAACGTGCCATCGAAGCCCTGGCCCAGGTCGGCATTCCGTTGCCGGCGCGACGCCACGATGAGTATCCCCATCAGCTCTCGGGCGGCATGCGCCAGCGGGTCATGATTGCCATGGCGCTGGTGTGTGAGCCCAAGCTGCTGATTGCCGATGAGCCCACCACGGCGCTCGATGTGACGGTGCAAGCGCAGATCACCGACCTGCTGCTCGACCTCAGCCAACGCCAAGGCACCGCGCTGATGTTCATCACCCATGACCTGGGCGTGGTCGCTGAAGTCTGCACGCGCATGCTCACGATGTATGCCGGCGAAGTGGTTGAAGACGCTCCCATCGAAGAGGCCTTGCTGCGCCCGCGCCACCCGTATACCTCGGGGCTGTTGCGATCCTTGCCCCGCCTGGCGCAACGCAAGGCGCTTTTGCCCTCCATCCCCGGGCGTGTGCCGCTGCCCAGCGCCATGCCGGCCGGTTGTCGGTTTCGTGAACGTTGCCCGCATGCGCAAGCAGGTTGCGAGGCTGAACAACCCCTTCGCGGCTTCGATGACGGACGACGCGTCCGCTGCGTGCGAGTCGACGAACTGAACCTGCCCGGGGCTGCAGCATGAGTACCGTCATGCCCAGCGACAGCCGCTCGATCGACGCGACGCAGGACGCTGCAAGCGAACCGCTGTTGAGCGTGCGCGATCTGAAGCTGT
Organism: Burkholderiales bacterium; assembly: GCA_947463885.1. Lineage (GTDB taxonomy): Bacteria > Pseudomonadota > Gammaproteobacteria > Burkholderiales > Burkholderiaceae_E > UBA4615. The sequence continues at coordinate 5,305 of CANHUQ010000189.1, read as the reverse complement.
ATTTCCCGACGCGCGATCAGGGCGCCACGGTCAAGGCCATCGACGGCGTGAGCTTCGATGTCTTCGCAGGCGAAACCTTCGGCATCATCGGTGAGTCCGGTTCGGGCAAGACCACGCTAGGCCGCGCCCTGGTATCGCTGCTCAAGCCCACGGCCGGCACCATCCGCCACGCGGGTACGGATCTCGCCACGTTGTCGGCCGCGCAATTGCGCCAGGAGCGCCGTCACTACCAGATCGTCTTTCAGGATCCGAGCGCTGCGCTCAATCCGCGTCAGACCATACTGGACAGCGTCTGTGAGCCGCTCGAGATCCAGGGCGGCCTGACTCGGGTCGAGCGCGAGCGGCGGGCGCTTGAGGCGCTGTCGCGAGTGGGCATCGCTGCCGAGTACGCCCGACGTTATCCGCACATGCTCTCTGGCGGACAGAAGCAGCGCGTGAATATCGCTCGTGTGCTCACGCTGCGCCCGCGCCTCATCGTGTGCGATGAAGTCGTGGCCGCACTCGATGTGTCGATTCGCGGTGATGTGCTGAACCTCTTTGCCGAACTCCAGCGCGACTTCGGCCTGACCTATGTCTTCATCACGCACGACCTCTCGGTGGTGGCGCATGTGAGCGATCGGGTGGCGGTCACCTACTTAGGCCGTTTCGTGGAGTTGGGGCCCACTCAGGCCGTAAGCGAGCGCCCGATGCACCCGTATACCGAAGCGCTGATGTCGGCCGAACCCATACCGCTTCCGGCCTCCATGCGTACGCACAAGCGCATCGTGCTCGAAGGCGAAATCCCCAGCCCCATCGATCCACCCTCGGGCTGTCGCTTTCGAACCCGCTGCCCTCACGCGCAAGCGCTGTGCGAGCAGGAGGAGCCGGCCTGGCGCGAGCTGCGCCCCAGTCACTGGGTGGCCTGCCACTTTGCAAGTACTCAGGGGCCGCCGGGCTGAACGATCGCCCTCATTGAACGCCACGCCCGAACCTGACTCACCAAACTCAACAACCAATCATCAACAGGACCTGACATGACGCAAGCACCCGATTCCGACACGATGTTCGACGCACTGGTGACCGACTTGCCCGTGGTCGATGCCACGCGCCTGTCGCGTCGCGAACTCTTCGCCATGCTGGCGGCCGGCGGCTTTGCAGCCTTGCTTCCCGGGGCGGCTGGTGCGCAGGGCGTGCCCAATGCCAAGCGCGGGGGCATCCTGCGCATCTCGGGGCAAACCAATCCGTCGAGCATGGATCCGTACACCGGAGGCGCTGGCACTGACCACACCTTCCTGTGGCCAGTCTTCGATACGCTGGTGGAGTGGGACTACGCCACGCTCAAGCCCGTGCCCGGGTTGGCTGACTGGGCCTGGCCCGACCCCAAGACGCTCGTGCTCACAATCAAGCCCGGCATCCTCTTTCATGACGGCACACCACTGGATGCCGAGGCCGTGAAATTCAACCTGGATCGCGGCCGCACCGATGCCCGCTCCAACATCAAGGCCGACCTCTCCAGCATTGCGTCGGTCGAAGTGACGGGGCCGCTGCAGGTGAAAGTGAATTTGTCGCGGCCTGATACCGCACTGCCGGCGATCCTCTCGGATCGGGCGGGCATGATGAGCTCGCCAAAGGCAGTCACCGCATTGGGCAAGGAGCACGATCGCACACCGGTGGGCGCAGGGCCCTGGAAATTCGTCAGCTGGGCTGACAATCAAAAGATTTCCGTGCGCAAGTTCGACAAGTACTGGCGCAAGGACCGTGGCTTTGTCGATGGCATCGACTTCGCCATCATCCCCGAGCTGGCCACAGGCCTGCGCTCGGTGTCTGCCGGCCAGAACGACATGATGTATGCCATGCCCCCGCGCCTGAAACCGGTGGTTGATCGCAACAAGGACCTGACCCTGATCCAGGGCCCCACGGTCTATTGCACGCAGATGTATTTCAACCTGGCGCGTAAGCCGCTCGACAACCTCAAGGTGCGTCAGGCGATCCTCTTTGCTGTGGACCGCGACGCCTTTGTGAAGCAGGCTTTCTCCGGTATTGGCGAGCCCGCGACCATGCAGCTGCCCAGCTCGCACTGGGCCTGGGACAAGTCGGTGTCCACCCTGTATCCGCACGATCCCAACAAGGCCCGCGCATTGCTGGCCGAGGCCGGATTCAAGGATGGCGTCGATGTGGTGGTGGGCGGCTACAGCGATCAGGACGCGGTGCGCCGCGGCGAAATCCTGATGGAGCAGTTGCGCCAGGTGGGCATTCGTTTGAAATTCATCAATGGCAGCATCCCTGAAATTTCCGCGCAGTTCTTCGGTGCCGAAAAGAAGTTCGATGCACTGCTGGCGGCCTGGACTGGCCGACCCGACCCGGCCATGAGCTATGGCCTGATGTACGGCAAGGAGGCGTATTTCAACGCGGGTCGCGTCGAGATTTCGCCCGAGCTTCAGAAGCTGTTGCCCGAGGCACGGGCCAGTGAGAATCAGGAGGTGCGCAAGCAGGTGCTGGGGCGAATCCAGCGGCTGGTCATGGAGAACGCCGCAGTGCTGCCGCTGGCGTTCCAGTCGGAGCTCACGGTGGTCACGAAGAAAGTGCAGGGCTACAAACCTAACCTGCTGGGCAAGCCTAAGTACGAGTTTCTCTCGCTGGGTTGAACGTCCCTCCACCGCAACCGGCCCTCCTCCCCATGCTTGCGTCGCTCTTCACGCCTTCCCGACGCCGAGTCATCCGGCGCCGCCTTGTTCAGGCGGTGCCGGTGCTCATCCTGGCCACCCTTGTCGTGTTCGGGCTGCTCAAGCTCATGCCCGGAGATATTGCGATCACCCTCGCAGGCGAGAACGCCACGGATGAGCGCATTGCCGAGATCCGCGAGATGTATGGGCTCAACCGCCCGTTCCTCGTGCAATACGGCAGCTGGCTGGCTCATGCCGTGCAGGGCGATCTGTCGAAGTCGCTGGCTTCGGGCGAGGCGGTGGCGGTGTCGATTGCGCGCAGCTTTCCCAATACGCTGCTGATCGTACTACTGGCCATGACGCTGGCGCTGTCCATCGGCGTGCCGCTCGGCCTGCTGGCGGCTAGTCGCCCCGACAGCGCGCTCGATCGCACGGTCACCTCGATCGCCTCACTGGGCATCGCCGTGCCCAACTTCTGGCTGGGCATGATCCTGGTGTCCTGGCTGGCGCTGGAATTTGGCTGGTTTCCTGCTACCGGGTCGGTGCCGTTCAAGGAAGATCCCTTGAAGTCACTGCACCACGCGTTGCTGCCTGCGCTGGCGCTGGCCGCTGGCGGTGTCGCCGAGGTCTCTCGTCAGCTGCGCAGCTCGATGGTGGAGTTTCTGTCGTCGCCGCCGGTGCGCACGCTGCACGCCAAGGGCCTGGCACCCAGTCAGATTTTGTGGAAGCACGGCCTGAAGAACGTCGGCGTGAACCTGCTGACCGTGGCCACCTTGCTCTTTAACCGCATGCTGGCCGCCACCGTGGTGGTGGAGGCGGTCTTCGCCATTCCGGGCATGGGCAATCTCATCGTCAACGGCGCGGTGCACCGCGACCTGCCCGTGGTGCAAGGCGTGGTGTTCGTGATGGTGCTGGTGGTCATCACGGTGAACCTGATCGCCGATGTGCTCTACACCGTGCTCGATCCGAGGATCGCGTGATGGGCGGCGTGCTGAGCTGGTTGAGGTCCGACAGGCGTGCGGCCCTGAGCCTGGGCTTTTTGCTGCTGCTGGTGATGGTCTCGATTGCGGCTCCATGGATCGCGCCCTATTCACCGATCGTGCAAGACGCCAACCTGTCGCTTGCCGAGCCCGACGCGGCACATCTGCTGGGCACTGACGACCTGGGTCGCGATGTGCTCTCGCGGCTCATCCATGGGGCGCCTGCAACGCTCTATGCCAGTTTTCTGGCGGTGAGCATTGCGACCCTCATCGGGGTGCCGGTGGGTCTGCTGGCCGGGTTTCGCGGCGGCTGGATCGACGACGGGATTAGCCGTTTCATCGATGCGCTGCTGTCATTTCCGGCGATCGTTCTGGCCATCGCGGTGACCGGCGCGCTGGGCATCGGTCTGACCAACGGGATGATTGCGGTGGGGATCGTGTTCTCGCCGCAAATCGCGCGGCTGGTGCGGGCGCGTGCATTGGTGGTGAGGCAGGAGTTGTATGTGGACGCCGCCCGTTGCCTGGGGGCTTCGAATGCACGCATTCTGTGGAAGCATGTGCTGCCCAATGCCATTCAGCCGGTCATCGTGCAAGTCACGCTGCTGTTGGCCGGCGCGCTGCTGGCCGAGGCCAGCCTGAGCTTTCTGGGCCTGGGTATTCAGCCTCCCAACCCAAGCTGGGGCTCCATGTTGGCGCGTGCCTACCAGAACATGGAAATTGCGCCCGCTCAGATGTACCCGCCGGGCCTGGCCATATTGCTCACGGCACTGGCGTTCAATACCCTGGGTGAGTCCTTGAGGGTGGCGCTGGACCCGACGATGAAGCGGTAGGCGACAACGCTCATGAGCGCCAAGCGCCCGCCGCTCAACAGCGTTGACAACTATTGTCTTCGTGAGCATGCTCTTTTGAGCCCACCCGGAATCCAAGCGCATGGCAAATACCATTTCAATCGCCATCCCAGAGCCCGTCGTCGCGTACATCGACAGCAGGGTTGCCACAGGCGGCTATGGCAACCGCTCGGAGTACATCCGGGACTTAGTGCGCAACGACCAACGCGAGCAGGCTAAGCGGCGTCTTCGTGACCTTGTGATCGAAGGGCTCGAGTCAGGTGCTGCGACACCCATGACGCCTACAGATTGGACAGAGATGGAGTCGGTCGCGCGCGGTCTGTCCAAGCCTTGAAGAGCGCGCTACTCAGGGCCAAAGCAAGAAGCGATTTACGGCACCAGTTGGCGAATTACCGAAGGGAGGCCTCGGAAAGGGGGGCGCTGCAACTTCGAACGGCTGCGGAAAGTTCCCTTCGCTTCCTCGAACAACATCCCGGGGTCGGTTCATCGACACTTGGAAAAGAGTTGGACATTGAAAACCTTCGCACCTGGGGGATCACCGGATTTCCTTTGGTCTGGCTCTATTTGGAGCACCCAACTCATCTCGATGTCGTCCGGCTGCTGGGGCAGCAGCAAGACCTGGCTGCTCTGCTAGAGGACCCGGTTTGAGCGACTGACCCCCAGCCGCCCTAAGCCAAGCTCGGGCCCGCTCAGCCCCCCTTGGCCGCCTGCAGAGCCCGTCTCGCCTCGCCCTCTTTCCTCAGCGCTTCGCGGTTGGTCTCATCCACCCGCGCATACACCTCGCGCCACGACTCATCCTCGCTCCATCGGAACGGCGTCTGCACGGTCGTGCGCG
>CANHUQ010000188.1 GCA_947463885.1 Burkholderiales bacterium | reverse complement strand
TGTTCAAGAACGCCGGTCCGCTCACCGTCGGTGCTGGCCAGGTGGGTGGCGCTGCCTGCACGGCGGATGCGCGCAATGGCCGCCCGGATGTGCAGTTCAATGTGATGCCGCTGTCGGTGGACAAACCCGGCATGCCACTGCACCGCTACTCGGGCTTCACCGCGGCCGTGTGGCAATGCCATCCGCAGGCGCGCGGCAGGCTGTCGATTACCTCGACCGATCCGCTGGCTGCGCCGCGCATCGAGACCCACTACCTGTCCAGTGATACCGACCGCAGAGCGATCGTGGCGGGGCTGCGCATGCTGCGAGAGATCTACGCCCAACCGGCTTTCGCCAACCACTACGAGGCGGAAGTGCTGCCAGGCGCCGAGGCGCGCGACGATGCGGGCCTGCTGGACTTCGCTCGCCGGCATGGCGGCACGGTCTATCACTGCGTGGGCACGTGCCGCATGGGGACGGATGCGCAATCAGTGGTGGACCCGCAGCTGCGCGTGCGTGGCGTGGACGGATTGCGCGTGATTGACGCTTCGATCATGCCGACGGTCACCTCGGCCAACACCAATGCGGCATCGCTGATGATTGGCGAAAAAGGGGCCAGTCTGGTGCTGGGCACGGCTTGAGGCGGTGCAGCCCTTGCAGCGATCCTGCCAGGGCGTGCGCACGAGAGCACACCCGCCGGGCTATCGCCGGGGAATGCGGGCTTAGTCTATGTCAGGCAGCTTGCCGGACTTCACGGTAATTTCGCGCTGCGGGAACGGAATCACGATGCCGGCGTCGCGAAAACGCTGCCAGATCTCCAGATTGATGGCTGAACGCAGGCCCAGCGTGCCGGTCTCGGGATCGCTCACCCAAAAACCAAGCTCCAGATTGATGGACGAGTCGCCGAAGTTCACCAGAAATGCAAGCGGCGGCGGGTCGCTCAGCACACGCGGCTGCCTACGCGCAGTATCGACCAGGATCGCCATGGCCTGCTCGACATCAGCGTCGTAGGCCACGCCCACCTGCAGTGGGATGCGGGTCTTGGTACTGGTGAAGGTTTCGCTCTCGACCACCGAGCCCACGAGCATTTCGTTGGGCACGATGGCATCCACACCATCGAGTCCTTTGAGCACGGTATAGCGAGTGGCGATTTCAGCCACCACACCGCGGTACTTGTCGACGCGAATCAGTCGTCCCGGCTCGATGGAGTTGTCGAGCAGAATGATGAACCCCGAGATGTAATTGGCAGCAATCTTTTGCATGCCAAAGCCCAGACCCACACCCACCGCACCGCTGAACACCGACAGCATGGTGATGTCGATGCCCACCACCGGCAGCGCGATCAGCAGTGCAATCAGCATCAGCATGGGTTTGGCAATGCGACCAATCACTGCTCGCGCACTGGTGGGCATGGCGGCTGCGCTGGCCAGGCGGGCGTCCAACGCACTGCTCGCCCACAAGGCCACCAGACTGGACAGCGCTACGGTCAGCACACCCGTGACCAGTTGCAACAAGGTGATGCGCGACTTACCCAGCGGAATGACCACGCTCTCCAGCGTATGCAGCAGCGCGGGCAGCAGGTCGAGCACATCGAGTGCGGTGATCAACCACACCGTGAAAGCGATCGGATGCTCGAATCCGGCGACCCACCTCGCGTTCGGAAAGGTCTGGCGCAGCGCCAGCAGGAGGGCACGGATGACCACAACCGCCACCAGCAGCTCGATCGCCACCGAGAGCAGGCTAACGGGCACGAAGCGCGCCAGCACCGTTCGGGCCACGATCACCAGCGCCAGTGCGATGATCGGCCAGCCGATGCGGTGAACCCAGGACGTCATGCGCCCGGAACGCCCGTGCTCAGAGAGGCGACGGTCAATGCGCCTGGCCAGTTGCATGGCCAGCGCCACGCAAGCCGCGAGTGCTGCAGGGGCCCACCAGCCCTGCGCAGTCGACAGTTCGCGGATGAGTCCGTTGACCAAAGGCCCTAGTGCGGCGAGGTCAAACGGCAGGTTCAGAGGGGCTTGCATGTCGTAAGGATAGCCGACGATCGCGTTAACATGACCTGAACACGCGCCGGCGCATCAGGCGCCCTGGCCCATCACACGGAGACTTCAAGTATGGCCGAAAAGATCATTCACCCCGATGACGTTCACCGCTGGATGGTGAACCTGTGGCTGCGTGCAGGCTCCAGCCAGCGCGAGGCACAGCTGACGGCCGACCACCTGGTGGGCGCCAATCTAGCCGGGCATGACTCGCATGGCATTGGCATGGCGCCGCGCTATGTGAAGTCCTTCAAGGCCAACGAGCTGCAGCTCAATCAGACCGTTGAAGTCGTGCTGGACAACGGGCCGCTCATCACAGTGGATGCGCGTCGCGGCATGGGTCAGTCGGTCACGCACCAGGCCATGGAACTCGCCATCGAGCGTGCCCGCATACACGGAGTGTGTGTGATGGGTCTGCGCAATTCACATCACCTGGGGCGCGTGGGGCACTGGGCGGAACAGGCCGTGGCCGCAGGACTGGCCTCGGTGCATTTCACCAATGCGGTCTCGACGATCCCGATGGTGGCGCCCTATGGCGGGGCACATGCGCGCTTTCTGACCAACCCCTTTACCGTGGGCATCCCGCGCCCGGGCGCAGACCCGATCGTGCTCGATTTCGCGACCAGCGCCATCGCCCACGGCAAAGTGCGCGTGGCATACATGAAGCGCAAATCCGATCCGAACTCGGAAGTACCCGAAGGCAGTCTGATTGACGCGCAGGGCCGGCCCACGCGTGACCCAACCGTGATGTTCGAGCCCGCCCAGGGGCCGCATGGGGCGCTGCAGACTGCAGCTGCCCACAAGGGTCACGCACTGGCAATGGTGTGCGAACTGCTAGGCGCAGCACTGACCGGGGGCGAGACTGCGCAGCCAGCCAACCGCACCATGCAGTTCGCGGTCTGGAACAACATGTTCGCCATCGTGTTCGATCCGAACCGGATCGGCGCGGCTGAGCGCTTTGCGCAAGAAGCGCGGGCCTTCACCGACTGGGTGCAATCGGCGCCGCTGTCGGGCGCCACCGACCGGATCATGATGCCCGGTGACCCCGAGCGGCGCGCCCGTGCCGAGCGCGCACAAGGCATGCCGGTGGACCTGGGCACGCTGGCCGATCTGGATGCGGCTGCTCAGGCGATCGACCCTACCTTGCCTGCACTGTCCTCGCTCGCCAGGCACTGACCGCCAGGCACAACCACCCGGCCACGAAGGCCAGGCCACCCACCGGCGCGAGCATACCCAGCCCGCGCAGGCGGGTGAGCGCCAACGCGTAGAGGCTGCCGCAAAAGAGCACGGTGCCCAGCACAAAACAGGCCCCGGCTGCAGATAACCAGCGGCCCTGCAGTTGTGGAGCAAGCACACCGACCAGCAACAGTGCGAAAGCGTGCAGGAACTGATAGCGCGCAGCGGTCTGCCAGGTGGCGAGCTGCGCGGGCTCCAGCACAGCGCGCAGACCATGGGCTGCAAACGCATCGGTGAGCACCGCGCATGCAGCCAGCAATGCACCGGTGACGAGCCAGCCGCGCCCGGGCCACGCCGTAGGTGGGAGTGTTGTGTGAGGCAGGTCGGTCAATTCAGGTCCCGTGGATACGTGTGTCATCAGCCAGGTCTGCCGCCGCATCGCTCGTCGTGGCGGTGGGCGGCGTATGCGCGATCAGCCATCCGATGAGATCGCGCTCAAACGCCGCACGACCCACATCGTGGTGCACCTCATGCCGGCAGCCGGGGTACAGGATGAGTTGATGGTCCGGGTGCCCGCAGGCCGCAACGAACGCACGACTGCCCTGGGGCGAGGTGATCGGATCATCTTCCCCATGCAGCACAAGCAGGGGCAGCGGAAAGCGGGCGGCACCTTCGCGCGTTGCGGGCATGACCTTCATGATCTCCGTGCCCCAGCGCATCGAGACCGCTTCCGTACGCAAGGGGTCGGCAATGTAATCAGCCACCACGTCAGGCAGCGTGGAAATACCGGTCTTATCGATGCCCAGTCGGGTGGACAGCTTCGGCATGAAGATCGAGAGCACGCTGGCCACCACTTCCAGGGCGCGTCGGCGTGGCCCGCCGGGCAGCAGGGCCGGGGCGCTCGCCACGACGCCGGCAAGCCCCGCCTGACGCTGCAACGCATAGTCCAGCACGATGAGTCCGCCCATGCTGTGGCCGAACAAGAACAGCGGCTTGCCTGGAGCCAACGTGCGGGCCAAGACCAGCATGGCCGCCGTGTCGGCGCGGTAATCGTCCCAGTGGTTGATGTGACCGCGCGGGCCTGGGCTTCGGCCGAATCCGCGCAAATCCGCACTGGCTACGGCAAACCCGGCCGCAGTCAACACCTGATGCAGACCCTCGTAGCGGGCGCTGTGCTCGCCCAGGCCATGCACCATGGCCACTGCGCCGCGGGCCTCGCCAACAGCAGGCAGCGCACGGCCCCGCAGCACCAGGCCGTCGGAGGTAGCAAGCAATGCATCAGTCATGGGTGGTGCTCGGCGATGGATGCAGCAGGGGAGTTGGCGTGGCGTGCGGGCCGTACACTACACCAGCACCCTCCTAACGACACTCGCCCGACATCCCGATGACCCGCGCGCTCTTTATCGTCGACTCCATTGCAGTGGCCGAGCCCGCCATGGCGCACAGCGTGGTGGTGTGCGGCTCGCACGGCGGTGTGTCGGCCGCCCGTTACGTGCTGGCGCTGCCAGTCAAGCCGCTTGCGGTGTTGTTCAACGACGCCGGTGTGGGCAAGGATGAAGCCGGCATCGTGGGCCTGGCCATGCTGCAGCAGGTCGGAGTGATTGCGGCGGCCTATGCGCATACCTCTGCGCGCATCGGCGAGGCCGCTGACGGGCTTACGCATGGTGTGATCAGCTATGTCAATGCACTGGGCACGCAAGCGGGGTTGGCAGCGGGCCAGACGGTGCGCGAGCAGGTGGCGCGCCTGCGGCGGATGGACGTGGTGATTGACGAAGCTGAGTGACGAAACTGAGTGACGAAACTGAGTGACGACCCTCAGTGACAACACTCAGTGATAACACTCAGTGACAACACTTAGCGCGCTGGCTTGGTGGGCGTTGGTGTTGGCGGGCTGATGAGTTTGCGTGCCGCCTGCACCTCGGCGATGTTCACCCGCCCCATGCCGGGGACATCCATGTCGCCGGGTTTCCAGCCCGCCGGGCATGCGCTGAGCCAGCGTGCCTGCAGACTCACCTTGAACTGGTTGAGACCTGCCGTGGGCGGCTCGATCCGACTCTCGACCTCGCCTTTGTAGCTGCGCGCAAAATCACCGGCCACGCTGGAGCGGATCAGCGCGGTGGAGGTGCCGAAACGACATTCGGATTCACCGACATAACGATCGCCCTCTCGACGGTAAGTGCGACGCGAGCAGGTCGTTGCATCGGTGCCTTCGGCCATGTGCTGCATGACCCGGTCAGTCCGCGGATCGATGCAATGCCGCACCAGCTGCGGTGCCACACCCTGCGTCTGCAAGGTGATCTGCCACAACCCTGAGCGGCGCACAGGCCACTGCGGGCCCGCGTCGGTGAGCGATGTGTCGGTGCGCGCAGTACCAAAGGTGGTCTGGGCCGCGGCAGGCACGGCGCACAGCAGCCAACAGGCCAGACCCGCACCGGCCGTGCGCAGAGCGCAACGCACGCGGTGCCGGCTCATGTGCACACGCTCATTGAACGAACCTCATCGACCAAACCTCATGAACGCAAGTCAGGAACCCGTATGCGCCGGGGCCACGGACAGACCCTCGATGTGGTGACGCTCGATCAGCTGCTTGACGAAACCACTGGCCTTGGCCTCTTCGACGAATGCACGCAGGAACGCAGCCGCCTCGGCATGCGGTTTGAGCGTGCCCACCGACTGCTGAATGGCGGTGAACTGGCCATCGAGAATGCGCGATCCGGGCATCTTCTGGACATCGCTCAACAGGCGCGGCCGCAGGCTCGCCATGGCATCGAGCTTGTCACGCACGAACATGTCGAAGGTGGCATCGAAGCCCTGCTCGTGCACGAGCTGTGCGTGCTTGATATTGCGCACCAGCCAGAGGTCGTACGCACTGCGTTGTGACACGGCGATGCGAACACCGGTGCGATCGACTTCAGCGATATGCTGGATGGGCGAACCCGGCGGCACCAGATAGGTGGCTTCAATTTCAACATAGGCCGCTGTGAAGGCGATCTTCTCGGCGCGCGCAGGCTCGGCGCCGATCAGACAGATGTCCCAGGCATCGGTGCCCGCAGCATCGGCCAGCACCCCGGGGCTGGGATAAGGCACGAGCTTGAGGCCCACGCCGAGGCGATCGGCGATGGCGCGGGCCATGTCGGGCGCCACACCGGTGTGCACACCGTCTGCATCCTTGCCGGAGACCAACAGGAAGTTGCTTAGGTTCAGTGCGGCGCGCAATGTGCCGTGGGGAGCCAGTTGCCTGACGATCTCGGGGGTCATGGGGTGCGTCTCATGAAGTGGGTCGAATGCACCCTATTCTAGGGATTTCCATGGATGCACACCGGGACGTTGACGCACACACCCCGCCCCCCTAGAGTGGCCCGACAGTGTCCGCTCTCTGAATCAAGCCTCCATGACCGCCGCTCCAACGCCTGCACCTTCTGCCTCATCGGCCTTCCTGACCCTGCATGAACTGGTGAAAAAGGCGCGTCAGAAACTGACGCTGGACGATTGGGATTACATCGTCGGGGGCACCGAGACCGAGACCACCCTGCAACGCAATCGGATGGCGCTGGACACGATCGCGTTCCGTCCGCGCGTGTTGCGCGATGTCAGCCACATCGACCCGTCTACGCATTTTCTGGGCCGCACACTGCGACTGCCACTGATGATGGCGCCGGTCGGCAGCCTGGAACTCTTCGCGGCTGAGGCTGCGGCGGCATCGGCCCAGGCGGCGCAGCGCTATGAGATTGCGCACATGCTCAGTTCGGTGTGCGCGCCCGGCATGCAGGCGGTGGCGCAGGCAGCGCCCGAAGCTCTGCGTATCTTTCAGCTGTATGTGTACGGCGATGCAGGCTGGATCGACGACATGATCAGTCAAGCGATCGAGACCGGTAACCAGGCCTTCTGCTTGACGGTCGACATGGCGCTCTACAGTCGGCGTGAGCGCGATATTGCCAAGCGCAACATCCGTCGCAGCGTAGTGCCAGGGCGTGAATTTCTGGCGCGCTTGAGCTGGAAAGACATCGAGCGGATCCGTGCCAAACATGCCATTCCGCTCATCCTCAAGGGCATTGCCACGGCCGAGGACGCGGTGATGGCAGTGGAACACGGGATCGACATGGTCTATGTGTCGAACCACGGCGGGCGCCAACTCGACCATGGCCTGGGGTCGATGGACGTGCTCCCCGAGATTGTCCAGGCAGTCGCCGGACGCGCGAAGATCATCGTGGATGGCGGATTCAATCGCGGCAGCGACATCGTCAAGGCCATTGCGCTGGGCGCAGACATGGTGGGCATGGGGCGTATGCAGTGCATCGGGCTGGCGGCTGATGGCGCTGACGGTGTGGTGCGCATGCTGGAACTGCTGGAGCAGGAGGTGCGCATCTGCATGGGTCTGCTGGGTGTGAACACCTTGTCGGAGCTAAACCCCACCTATGTGCGCGCCACCTATGCGACCGGGCGCGCGCATGCGCTCAGCGCGTTTCCGCTGCTGTCGTTGGAAGACGGCGCGCTGTACTGAGACCGCCTCTTGGACGACCTATCC
>CANHUQ010000187.1 GCA_947463885.1 Burkholderiales bacterium | reverse complement strand
GCGCGAGCTTGAATCCTTCGTGCAGCGTGCCCACCAGTTGCCAGGGCTCGACGTCGATGTTGTCGAGCAGCAGGGCGCCTTCATGACCGCCGGGTGCGCCATACAGCTTCACCACACTTTCCACTTCAATGCCTGGCGCATCAGTGGGCACCATGAAGCCACTGATGCCTCCTTTCTTCCTTGCCGCACGCTCTGGGTCGGTGATGGCAAACACGATGCACCAATCGGCGTTCGGCCCGTTGGATGTCCATAGCTTGCGACCCGAAATGCGCCAGCCGCGTTCGGTGCGCTCGGCACGGGTGCGAATCATGGACGCGTCGGACCCTGCACCGGGCTCGGACAACCCGAAGCACATTGAGGTCTCGCCGGTCATCAATCCTGCCAAAACACGTTCACGGGCTTCGGGTGTGACTTGCTCAAGCAGTCGACTCGGACCGATGGCCCAATGTGCAATCACCCACGGTGTGATGACGCCATTGCCGCCCACGGTGCGATAGATGGCTTCCCAGGCCGTGTAGTAGGCCAGGTGACCCAGTCCGCCACCACCCAGTTCAGTGGGAACGCACATGCCATAGAAGCCCGCCTGCGCCGAGGCCATGCGGATCTCCTTGATCAGGTGCTCCACCGGTTCGCTGTAGGCGCCATCTTCACCATAGAGCTTGCGCGCATCATTCAACAGATCTGCGTGCCGTTGCATGCGCGGCAACACTTCGGCGCGCACGAAGCCCAGGACCGCATCGCGAACGGTGAGCACATCGGCGGGCAGTTCAAAAGCGATGGCACTCATGGCGTCTCCTTTTCTTGATGGGCCATTGTTGCAGATCGATCTCCTGCCAAGCGCTTAGGGGCCTGTGCTAGCCTGTTTGGCTTGTCTGACGTCCACCCCATCGGACCATGAGTCCATCCAACGCCATGAAAAAACATCTCTCCCAGCACCCACTCTTTGCAAAGCGCCGCCTGGTGCTGGCGGCCTTGTGCGCCGTGCCTCTGGCGGGCTGCGGCGGCAATGATTCCGAGCAGGAATTGGTTGAAAAGGCACTCGATGCCTTTGCGCAAGACCTGGCCGCCACGCCCATCAAGCCGGCGGAGCTGCCCGCCCGCATACGCGCGTATCTGACCGGCAACCCCAGCTTTTTTGGCAGCACGGTCGTGGTCCTCGATACCAACCAGAAAGCCACCACCAGTCCGTATGTGTTCAAGCGTGGTAGCGGGTACGCTGAAATGGACCTGGTCGAACCAGGGTACGAGATCGATAACCAGGCTTGGCTTGCGCCCGCACGCAACTCGAAATCCAGTACCTGGACCGCACCGTATTTCGATGCCGGCGGCGGCGACATCTGGATGATCACCCGGACGGTTCCCCTGGTCAGAAATGGGGTCGTGTATGCGCTGGTCACCACCGATCTGCCGACGAAAGCCCCCAGTTCCAATTAAGTTCGACGCGAATGGACAGACCACAGGGGCGCCGCCTGTTCATTGCGCGCTTGTCTTACGAAGGCAACTCCTTTGGCCCGCTGCCGGCCGACCGAGCTGCATTCGAGCGCACCGAGTGGGTACGAGGCGAAGCGGCCATCGAGCGTGCCGCGGGCACGGTCTGGGAGCTTGCTGCGCTGCCAGCGTTTCGCGCACGCCACCCCGAGTGGAGTCTGATCGTCTCGCGCTGCGCCAGTGCGATTCCCTCCGGGCCGATCGACGATGCGCTGTTCGACGCATTCTTCAGCGAGGTGATGGATGATCTTCGGGCGGCCCTCGCCAGCGGACCGCTGGACGCAATCTATTTGAGCCTGCATGGTGCGGCGATCACGCACACGCGTACGCACCCGGATCTGGATCTGTTGCGGGCTATTCGCAAGCAGTGCCCTGATGTGCCTGTTGCGGCCACCTTCGACATGCACGGCAATCTGCCCGAGGCCATCGGGCCCTTGCTGACACTGGGCGCGAGTTATCGCACGCATCCTCACCTGGACATGAGCGAACTGACTGCACGCACGCTCGAGCGCCTGGTGCTATGCGTGGAGCACGGCCTGCAGACGCAGGCATGCCTGGTCAACACCGGCATCCTGCTGCCCAGTATCAACATGCGTACATCCGAGGGCCCAATGCGCAGGCTGCAGGAAGCGGCCATGCGCATGGAGAGCGAGCCGGGTGTGCTGTGTGCGTCGGTGCTGGGGGGGTTCCCGTATGTCGATGCGCTGCACACCGGAGCCAGTGTCATGGTGTACACCCAAGTCGCTCAGGACCCGGACGGGGCACTTGCAAGGCAGGCCGCCTTAAGGCTCGTGGCGCATCTGCATGCCGAGCGTGCCGCGTTTTTCGTGAGTCTGCCTTCGGCTTCCGAGGGCATTGCACAGGCGCTGGCGAGTACCGAACCGGGTCTGATTGCAGTGAACGATTCGGCTGACAACCCTTATTCCGGGGGCGCCTCGGATACGCCCGCTGCGCTGGCGGCATTGGTGGCCGCCGACCCGCAGGTGCCGTGTGTGGTGGCCAGTTTCGCGGACTCGGTGCTGGTGGCGCAGGCCCGGCGTATCGGGACAGATGTCCCTTTCGAGGCCCGTATCGGCGCGACCCACGGTGTGCAATTTGGCAACCCCGTGGTCGTGCCCGTTGTCGCGCGTCGATTTACTGACGGTGAGTATCGCGGCACGGCCGGGCTGCTGGGGGGGCTGGATGTGCAGTGCGGTGAATCGGTGGTGTTGACGCTTGTACAGCGCCCTAACGTCAAGATCATCGTCACCTCCAGCGTGGATCCTGCCATCGACCCGGCGTTCTATCGGCTGCACGGCATCGACCTGACTCAGGAGCGTTTGCTTCTGGTGAAGGGCAAGAATCACTTTCGCGCGGGTGCTGGCAAGTTGTGCGCGCAGATCATCGACATCGATGCGCCTGGGCCAGCCTGCCTGGATGTGTCGGTATTGCCGTTCCGTCTGCTCGATGTATCGACCCGGCATGGCGTGACATCATGATCGGAGCCCTGTGCTCCACTCAGCGCATCGCGCAGACTGTATGAATACGAGTGCACGCGGGTGTGCGCTGCCGTTCTGAATTGATCACTCGACTCGTGGTGTATACACGGCATTTATTATCAGGAGTTTGCTCATGATGCGCATTCTTGCTTTATTCATGGCGGCGTTCACGCTGCATGTCCCCGTCGCCGCCCAGGCCCAGACCTTTCCGACCAAGACGGTGCGCATTGTCGTGCCGCAAACGCCGGGTGGTGCTTCCGATGCGCTCGCACGCATCATGGCCACCAAGCTCGCCGCCCGCTGGGGTCAGCCGGTGGTGGTCGAGAACAAAGCGGGTGCGGGTGGAAACATCGGCATGGAAGAGGTGGCCCGTGCACCGGCTGATG
Source organism: Burkholderiales bacterium (assembly GCA_947463885.1). GTDB lineage: Bacteria > Pseudomonadota > Gammaproteobacteria > Burkholderiales > Burkholderiaceae_E > UBA4615. The sequence goes on along the minus strand of CANHUQ010000187.1, from coordinate 4,420 downwards.
GTTACACGCTGCTCATGAGCTACGTGGGCACTCACGCGATCAACGGCGCGCTGTACGCCAAGCTGCCGTTCGATCCTGAAAAAGATTTCGCGCCGGTGGCCACGCTGGCCGTGTTGCCGTTTGTGATCCTGGTCAATGCGTCGCTGCCGGTCAAGACGTTGGGCGAACTGGTTGAGCTTTCCCGGCGTCAGGGCGTTGCCTACGGTTCTGCAGGAAACGGTTCAGTCAATCACCTGCTCGGTGAGATGTTCAACGCCACCGCAGGCGTCAAGTTCTTGCACGTTCCCTACCGCGGTGCTGCGCCCGCCATGACCGACCTGATTGGCGGACAAATTCAGACCGTATTCACGAGCCTGCCTTCGGCCGCTGGATTCATTCGCGATGGGCGCCTGCGCCCGCTCGCAGTGACCAGCGCCAAGCGTTCCGTGGGCTTTCCAGACATTCCGACCGTTGCAGAATCAGGGTTTGCAGGGTTTGATGTGGCGCCCTGGTTCGGATTCTTTGCCACGGGCGGTACACCCGCTGCGGTGGTCAGGCAGATGAACGCCGATATCAACGAGCTGTTGCGCTCACCCGATGTGATCGAGAAATTCAATGCGGCAGGTGCCGAGCCTTTTGCCACCACGCCCGCGCAATTCGGTGCGATGCTGAAAGACGATATTGCGAAATGGTCGAAGGTCGTCAAGGCATCGGGCGCAAAGCTCGATTGACGCGCTGAACGCACGAGCACACCGTGCATGACGCCCGCGTGAGGCGCCATGCACGTGCAGTATCACTCGGGCTGGAGACCTGCTGTCTTCATCGAGGCTGTGAACGAGACAATGTCGCGAAGTTGGCGGTCATAAAACTTCCGGGGCGTGGACGTTTGCAGTGCTCCCGGCCATGAGCAAGAAGCGCGACGACGTGTTCACCGAGTAAGAGGACTGTCGATTCGGCGGTCTCCGTTCGCGGGCGAGTGAGGCTCGTCGGATTCGATGATCAGCCTCAATGCGTACTCGCTTACCGCTCCCCAAGATCGCAGCTGGAGGGAGCGCTATGGCCATCATCCAATCTATCCGGGCGGCCGCAATCGGGTTGCCCCTGTTCATGGCGGCAGCGGCTCAGGCACAGGTCGCAGTCATCTCATGTGAAGCACCTGAGGTGTGGCTCAGGGATATTGCCGCACTGGTCTGTGAGGCGAGGGCCCTTGAACGTCTCGACAATCCGAGCGGGTACGATCCATCGGTTGGAGACCCGTTGGGCGATGCCAGCCGCACGGATCCGCTGGATGGGGCCGTGCCGGTGTACGCGGCCAAGTGCCTGCCCGATCGCGCGTATAACCCTGAGATCCAGGACAAACCGGCGCACTGTTATTGAGGCGCAGAGCGCATTTCTCAGTCGCACAGCCTCTGCAGCTGAGCCCACACCTGAGGTGCACGCGCCGAAACATGTCCGCTACTGCTTTGCGCAAACGGAGGCAATCGCCACATCTTCTCCTAAGGCTATCGAAAAGGAGTCGCGCAAAGGGTCCTGCACGACTACACGGCCCCGGCGTTGGACTAGCGCACGTTGCATGTCATGCCGTGCCATACCGTGCAGACCCTCATGGTTGGTGGGTCCGTGTACAGAGGTTGTGCGTGGACGGTAGGGTTCTGTATGAATCGCCGATGTGACTGACCGCATACCCGCAAACACCGCATCCACCAGCTTCTCGCGTGCGGTCAGATTGAGGTGGCTGTAGCGGGCGGCGATCGCCACGTCTCCCCCGCCGAGGGCGCTTGACATCAAAAGACGGCGTCACTATCGTGGGTGTTACCTTGTGTTCCTTGGTGACACCATGAAAACGCCGACCGTTGAGAAGCCACGCACTGGCTCAGTCACCATCAAATTGGACAACGCCGATCGGGACCGCATTGCGTCTCTAGCCGCGACAAAAAAGCGTACGCCGCACTACCTGATGAAAGAAGCCATCCTTGACTATGTGAAGAGGGAGGAAGCCCGGCAAAACTTCATCGCCGCCGCCGAATCCTCATTCGGGCTTTACAAGGAAACGGGTCTTCACATCACGCTGGATGAGTTCAGTCACTGGGTCGACAAGGTTCAAGAAACTCCTGACGCCCCGCTTCCTGCATGCCACACGTAAGGCTATCGGCGCGGGCGCAAGCCGACCTGTCCCGTTTGTATACCTTCCTTGTTCGCAAAGATGTCAACGCTGCCAAGCGAGCGATGCTGGCCATCCGCGACGCGTTCCGGCCGCTGACGCACGCTCCCAACATGGGCAGGCCGGTTGAGGACAGCGAAGACCTGCGCGAATTGGTCATCGACTTTGGTGCCAGCGGCTACCTGGCGCTTTACAGCTGCGAGCCTGCGTTGGATGCCGTCACGATTCTGGCCGTGAAGCATCAACGCGAGGACGATTACTCATAACGCTGCACAAGCCGGTTCCCGCTAGCTGCCCACCCAGCTGCCGCTCTTGCCGCCTTGCTTCTCCAGCAGCCGCGCATCCGTGATGGTCATGCCGAGATCTGCGGATAGGTGCGGGCATGCAGCGAGACGATGTCGCCGATACAGCTGGTGAGCTAACCCTCGCGGATTGGTATGTGCAGTCTTGGATCAAACGGGAAATGGTTCGATCGACATCATTGACAGCGACATGCCCAGGCGGGGGAATGAGGCAGCGTTCAAAGAACTGGACGCCGCCCGCAAGGAGCTTTATGCCTCCTTCAACCAGCTGTTCATCGAGGTGAAGTAGCCGACTTGCGACGGGCTGCCATACCAGCCAGTCCTAAGCCCAGCAGAGCGAGAGTGGCGGGCAACGGCACAGCTGCATTAGCCACGTCTCCCTGATAGATTGCCGCCGCCATACCCTGGTAGCTCGGCGGGGCCAAGTTACAGTCAATGGTCGAGCCTACGAACCCGCAATCTGCGGGGTAATAGCCGGGTTGCCCATCGCGGGTCCAGTAATACCCATTCCCGCCGATTGACTGCACGCCAAAGAATTGAGCCTGTAGAGCGTCTGTCGATTGACCGACCTGATTCCACAGCGACCTGTACTCGCCCTCCGAAGGCAGCAACCAGCCAACCAGACCCGTTGCAGCCAAACCCTGTGCAGCGGCGACAAATTGTGCCGAGCCCGATGGCGCAGCGCTGTCCCAGTTCCCGCGCCCTATAGCCCAGTTGTTCAAGATGGTGATGCCCAGCGTGTCGTTGTAGAACGATGTGCAGGCTGTCGATTCACCGCCACCAAGCGAGGTACAAGTCGGGTCAGCCTGATTGGAGGCGTTGCGCCCGGAAAAGCTCGCTTGCGCTCCACCCGCCATCATCGCCAGTGCCATTCCGACGATTGATGCAGTCTTTCTCATGTCGCACTCCTAAGGTTGTTGAAAAGGAGTCGCGCAACAGATCCTGTGCGGCTACACGGCTCACCCGAAAGGATTAATGCACGTTGCGTGCCAGTCCGTGCAGGCCCGCATGGTTTCTGGATCGACGTGCAGGGGTGTTTAGTGGCCGGCGTGATTTTGTAAAGCCCGCCGACGTGACTTTTGTCACACGCAGCGCGCAAAGAACAAGCCCGCCGAAGCGGGCCTGTGGCTGAGCCAGGTTTGTCAGGCTTGCTTGCGACGTGCGGCTACCCGATAATAAAGACTAGTCTGACTAGGCGGTTACGTACCCATGCATACTTGGCAATTACAGGAAGCGAAGAGCCGTTTCAGCGAGGTCGTTGATCTCACTCTGAAGGAGGGCCCTCAGATGGTGACCCGACGCGGGGAAGAGGCGGTCGTGATCTTGGCGGCAGATGAATACCGTCGACTAAGTGGTCAGACACCGCGCTTGATGGATTGCCTGCTCAATGCACCGCGCGGCGAACCTTTGGTGCTTGAAAGGTCCCCGGAGGCCGTTCGGGATATCGCGCTGTGAAATATTTGCTCGATACCTGCGTACTGTCTGAATTGGTCAAGAGCGAGCGCGACGCTCACGTGCTTCAGTGGGTCAGGATGCGCAAACCCCTTGAGCTTTGCATCAGTGCGATGACTTGGGGCGAATTGCAACGCGGCGTGACCAGGCTACCGGAATCCAAGAGGCGATCCGAACTCACTTTATGGCTGCAGCAGTTGGAAGCCGGTTTCGAAGATCGCATCTTGGCGTTCGACCGGAATACCTCGAGGATCTGGGCGCATATGACGGTGCAGGCCGAGGCACAAGGCAAAACCATGGCGGCCTTCGACTCAATCATCGCCGCTACAGCCCAAGCGCACGGCTGCACGTTGGTGACGCGAAATATCGGCGATTTCATCAATGCCGGCATTGACGTACTCAACCCTTGGCACATGGAACTGGATTGAGGACTACCGTGAGGCGGGGCTGAAGAAGCAGCAGATCGACATCATTGATAGCGAAATGCCCAAGCCTGCAGCAGCCAAAGAGGCTGCTGTTCTTGGAG
>CANHUQ010000186.1 GCA_947463885.1 Burkholderiales bacterium | reverse complement strand
ATGTCAAACATCCCCTGGTTGAAGCCAAAGCGCGCACCGGTGGATAGATCGGTGGCCGACACATGAATCATCGGACCGCTGGACCGTTGCAAGTCTGCGAAGGTGGCGTTGCCAAACAGGATCTCGTCGTACAGTTCCGAGGCCAGCTCCGAACGCCCCCAGGTGCCCGACAGCAAAGATGGCCATTGTGTGGGGGTCGCCGCTCGCTTGATGAGCTCGCCCTGCACGTCGCGCTTCAGAAAGCGCCGCTCGTATTCTTCAAAGAGGCGATCGCCATACAACCCGTAGGCGAGGGCCGTAAAGCTGCCGCCTGAGACGCCCGTGATGACCCCCACAGCATCGATGAGGCGACCGGTGTTGCCGGTGGAGGAAACAAATTCCGTGCTGCGCAAAAACTCGAGCGTGCCGTAGGAAAATGCCGCAGCGCGTGTCCCGCCCCCCGAAAACGCCAAGATCACGAGGTTGTCCGAATCGGCGGTCCGAGCCGGGCGGGTCTCCAACCGATAGCCACCGCCCAGCCCAGCCTGAGTAATGGGTGGATTGACAGGGCGCGTGGCGCAGGCCGCGAGCGCGAGGCTGAGACACCACAACAGACCGACCCGGCGCATTGCCGATCGCAAGCAGGAAGACATGGTCGAGCCTTGCACGATGGCCGGCGTTAAAGGGGTGATTCTACTGAAGCGCGTGTGAACGCCGGTGCACTGTGCGGCGCGCCCTAGTGGCGCGCTTATCGGCGGGCCTGGTGCGCCGCCTGTTTGCGAGCGAGTTGGCGTCTGGCCAGCCCAGCGACCCACGCCGAGGCACGGGCTGGGAACAGACGAAAGAGCAGATCGCCCATGCGTGCATCCTGTCCGATCAGCACGCGCGTGCGCCCGGACTGCAAGCCCCGAATGATTGCGTTGGCCGCTTCTGCGGCCGACGTGCGGGCCATCTGATCAAACTGTGCATGGAGCGCTTCGGGTGTGGCGGCCAGCGCCGAGTAGTCGCCGAGCCTGGACTGGCGGGCAATGCGGGTTTTGATTCCGCCCGGATGTACGCACAACACATGCACCCTGCTGTCTCGGATTTCTTCTCGCAGCGCGTCGGAGAAGGCACGCACCGCGGCCTTGCTGGCGTTGTACATCGACTGCGTGGGCACGGAAATCATGGCAAAGACGCTCGACAGATTGACGATGGTGCTTCCAGGACGTGCTTGCAGCAGCGGCAAAAAAATACGGCTGCCGTTGACCACGCCCCAGAAATTGATGTCGATGAGCCAGTGGGCGTCGTTCAGGTTCAGACTGCGAACGGGCGATACCAGACCGACGCCTGCGTTGTTGATCAGGACATCCACGCCACCGAAGGCTTCGCGTGCGCGCTCAGCCAGGTTGTGCAAGTCATCGACCTGCGCCACATCACATCGTTGACTCAGGCAACGGTTGCCACGCGCTCGCAGGCCCGCGGCAACCGCCTCCAGGCGCTCGATGTCGACATCGCAGATCAGCAGCTGTGCGTCTTGCGCAGCGAACGCCTGCGCAAGGGCTTCGCCGATCCCCGAGGCCGCACCAGTGATAACGACCACCCGATCCTTGAACGTCTGCATAGCGAATTCCTATGTGTGATCTTCAGGCACCTGAACGCAGGCGTGCGCGTTCACCTGCCGGAACGCCAATCAGTGGATGTAGTCGCCCTGCAATCAGCCAGGCGCAGAGCAGTCCGATGCCTCCTGTGGCGAAAACCGCTGCCAGCGGACCGACCTGCAACACCAACCAGACGATGCCTGGCGTCAGGATATTGGCCACATCCCTGAAGGTGGAGTAGACCGCGGACATTTCGCTGCGCTCGGACGGTTTGACGGACATCAGGAACGGCAGACCGCCGCAGATGTCGAGCAGGACCAGGAAGTACGCCCCGATCAGCAGCAAGGCAATACTGATCCAGGGCAGCGGCGAACAGAGTGAAGCCAGCACGAAGGCGCAGCCTGACCACAGGAACCCTGTACGCACGGCAGAACGCAGGCTGCGTTGCTGCATCCATCGCAACATGAGCGGCGCTGCGAACAGCCCCATTGACGCCAACGAGGCGGACAGCCCTCCGACCTGATCACTCAGACCGCTTTCAATTGCAAAAATCCCTACATACACCAGATAGACCGCCCATCCGCACGAACGCAGGACGGCGAGCAGCCAGCCGCCAACGAGCCTGGGCTGCGCCGCGAATCGCGGCAGATAGCGCAGTGGATTGGGCGAGCTGCCGCGTATACGCGCCTCTAGCCGTGTGCTGCCCATGCCCATGCGCCAGATGCTGGCCAGCATCAGTACCGCTGCCAGACCCACCAGTACGAAGGGTGCGCCCTGCCACAGACCAAGCAGCCACACGCCCAGAAACGGGCCCACAGACCAGCCTGTGCCCGCATAAAAGAGCCGCAGCGACTCCAGGCGCCCAAGCTCCTGTTTGCTCACATAGTCCAGCACATTGGCGTTGTAGCAGACGAACGCTACGGCGGTTCCGACTGCGGTGCACAGTAGTGCCAGCGCAATGAGCTTGCCGCCCATCAGGCCGAAGGCTGCCGAGCACACGTACAGCAGGACGCCCGCCGAATGCAGCCATCGGCGGGGCACGTGTCGCATGAGCACTGGCACGGTCAGCACCGTGAGCAGGGAAATCAGACCCACGACGAAATAGATCTGGGAGACGACCGCGGCATCACCCCAGACCCGGTACAGGGTCAGCGGAAACACTGACAGGGTCACGCCACGTGCAATTGCCTCGAAGCCTCCGATAGCAGCGAACGTTCGGACAGTGGGCGCAGCAGTGGCCATGGATGGTTGACGAACACCGAACGGTTCAAAGGGTTCAGGCTACCATCGCTTGAACGTTCGCCCGAGATGACTGCCAACGAGGAGACCATGGTGCAGGACAGCAGCACATTCTGGAAGAAGTCGCGCGTAGAGTTGCGCGCAGCCGGGTTCGATCCCGATCGCGCGGCAGGCATGAATGCCGTGGTCACGATTTGCAGCGCCTACACCAATGCGCATCGCTGCAATAACCGCGTGCGCAGTATTACCGACCTGTTGGTAGACCAGATTGCCGCGCGAGGTGGCCAGGGCTTGATTGTGGGGGCGCCCGCCGTCTCGGACGCCTTGACGCAAGGCACGCCTACGGCTGGCTACAGCCTGGTGTCGCGCGATGTGGTGGCCGACTGTTTCGAGATTGGTCATTACGCCCACCATGGCGATGCCATGATCGTGATTTCCGGTTGCGACAAGACTGGCGCTGCGGCACTCATGCCCCTGGCGCGCACCAATGCGTTCGGCCTGGTCCTCTACCCCGGTACCAGTTCCCCCGGTCAGGTGAATGTCGAGCCTTGGGCCAGCAAGGGCGCCAACCTCACCATCATGGACTATGCGGAAGGCCGTGCTGCACGAGAAGCCGGTCGCATCTCTGCCGAGGAGTTGCTCGAGCTCGAACGCAATGTGATGCCAGGCAGTGGCACCTGTGGCGCCATGTTTACGGCCAACACCATGAGCACCATCGCCGAGGCACTGGGTATGATGCTGCCACGAGGCGCGTCGCACCCCGCTGATTACCATGCCGGCAGCGATCTGCACGCAGACGTGCGCGCGCAGACGGCTGCCTCAGTGAATGCGCTGTACCAGCTGATGGCGCAGGGCATCCGGCCGCGCGACATCATGAGTCTGCGGGCCTTCGAGAACGCGATCACTACGGTGTACGCCATGGGTGGCTCCACCAATCTCTACCTGCATCTGATGGCAGTGGCCCGTGAGGCGCAGGTGCCGCTGGATATTCACCATATCCAGAGGGTCGGTGAACGCGTACCGTTGATCGCCAATCTGCAGCCCACAGGCCCCTATGCGATGGCGGCGCTGCATGCGCTGGGCGGGGTTCCAATTGTGATGAAGGAGTTGCTGACCCACGGACTGCTGCACGGCGATGTGATGACCGTGACCGGCAAGACCCTGGCAGAGAACCTGGCCGACGTGCCCACACTCGATGCGCTGGGTGCGCAAGACGTGGTGTTTCCCCTGTCGCGCCCGATTGCACCGGCCAATCATCACATCAGCGTACTGTCGGGCAACCTGGCGCCTGAAAGCTGCCTGCTCAAGCTCTCCGGAAAGACCCTGGAGAAGGGCGTGTTTCGTGGCACGGCGCGGGTATTCGAATCCGAAGCCGATGCCATGAAGGCCATCCGCGCGGGCGACATCGTGGCGGGCCATGTCGTCGTGGTGCGCAATGTCGGGCCAGTCGGTGGGCCCGGCATGCCGGAGATGGTCATGCTGACGATTCAGCTGCAGGGCAGGGGACTGGGCGAAGGCGTCGCGCTGATCACCGATGGCCGTTTTTCAGGCGTTTCGCACGGTATCCTGATTGGTCATATTTCGCCTGAAGCAGCGCGCGGCGGTCCGATCGCTGCCGTGCAGGATGGCGATGAGATCGTCATCGATCCGGTCGCACGCACGCTGAACTTGTCTGTGCCGGATGCCGAGATTGCGCGACGCATGGCCGATTGGCGCGCCCCGGACCTGAGCGGGCGGGTGCAGCCCGGCTCAGTGCGGCACAAATACGTGCGGCTGGTGTCGTCTGCGCATCACGGGTGCGTGCTTTGAATCAGCGCGGTTTAGCGGGCAGGTCTACGCCCAGTTCACGGGCCACTTCCTGTGAGTGTTCGCCAATCTGCGCAGCATGGCGTACGTCTTTGCGCGGCACAGCCGAAAAGCGAACAGGCATGCCGACTTCGACATAAGGCCCTTCTGTGGGGTGTTCGCGGGTGCGGACCAACCCACTGGCTTGAAGCTGCTCGTTGTTCACCAGTTCATCGATACGGTTGACGCGCATGGCCGGCACGTTGGCCTGTTTCATCAAGGCGAGCCATTCGTCGGTGGTGCGTTCCGGGGCAATGCGCGCCATCACCTCGAACATCTGCGACATGTTGGCCCGACGGGTTGGCTTGTCGATGAAGCGAGCCTCTTTGAGCACATGCGCATGGCCTGCGGCTTCGAAGAATCGGATCCAGCGGTCGTCCAGGTACGGGGCGAAGGCGATATAGCCATCCTTGGTGCGCATCGGCTGGCGGGTCGGATCGAGTTGGCGCTGGTAGTAGCCTGGTTTAGCCGTGGGCGGCACGAAGCTGTTGTCGCACAGATGTTCAAGGGTATTGAAGCTCACGAGCGATTCGAACATCGGCACTTCAACGAACTGTCCTTCGCCGGTGCGCAACTTGTGAATGATCGCGGCTAGCACGGCATAGACCGCATGCAGCCCGGACACCTTGTCGGCGATCGCGGCTGGCATGAACCGGGGTTGCGGATTGCCATCGACCATCGGCAGCAGTTGCGCCATGCCCGAGGCGGCCTGAATGATGTCGTCATAGGCTTGCAGACCGGCGTAAGGCCCGCTTTCGTCGAAGCCTGTGCAGTGCACATAGACGATGTCCGGGCGTATCGCCTTGACCGCCTCGTAGCCCAGACCGTTGCGCCCGATCGCATCGCTGCGGATGTTGTGGATGAACACATCACTCACGGCGATCAAACGATGCATCGCCTCGCGACCGGCCTGCGTCTTCAGGTCCCAATCCACCGAGCGCTTGCCGCGGTTCAGGCGCATGTACACCGGCCCCATGCCAGGTGTCTTGGGCGGCGTACCGATCAAGCGCGAGGTGTCGCCCTCGGCAGGCTCGAGCTTGACGACCTCGGCGCCGAGGTCGGCCAGCGTATGGGTGCAGTACGGACCGAAAAAGACCGTGGTGAGGTCGGTGACGCGAATGCCTTCGAGCAGGGCGGGGCGGTTCATGAAGGGGTCTCCAGTGTCATGCGCTGACATGCGCCGTTTGAAACGAGCATATCAGCCTGCCTGTGCGAGCATTCGGCGACCGACAGCGAGGAGTGAAACATGACGCCACAGCACCCCACCGATTTCCGTGCGCTCGCCGAACAGATGTGGCAGGGCGGGGCCGATCTGGTCAATGAGCATCACCCTGTGCGCTCCAACTATCCAGGCGCCCAGGAATTCGCCCCGGGCTTGCTGTACCTGAAGGGCACCGCCGGCATTTCGGTGATCGACAGCGGTGCGGGTCTGGTCATGCTGGATGCAGGGACGCCACGCGACATCGACCGGGTCTTCGAGGCCGTCCGTGCCTGGCGGCCACAGACACCGCTTGTCGCCGCGGTGTATTCGCATCATCACATCGACCATATCTGGGCCACGCGTCGATTCGACGAAGAGGCTGTGCAACGCGGCTGGCCGAAGCCGACCGTTTACGCGCACGCGCTGTTGCCAGCCCATTTCGATCGGTACCGAAAGACGCAGGCCTGGAACGCGGCCATCAACACCCGGCAATTTCTCACCCGCCAGCCGTCCGCTGGCTGGCCGGTCGACTATCGCTATCCTGATGTCACATTCGAGCGCGGCCTGTCGCTGCAGGTCGGCGCCCTGCAGCTTGAGATGCACCATGCCAGAGGCGAGACCGATGACCATGTCTGGGTCTGGGTGCCACAGCGCAAATGGCTGTTTCCTGGAGATCTCTTCATCTGGGCGGTGCCCAACGCGGGTAATCCGCAGAAAGTGCAGCGTTACTGCGAGGAATGGGGCACCGCCTTGCGCGAGATGGCGGCACTGGGTCCCGAGATCATGTTCTGCGGTCACGGCATGCCGATTGTTGGAACCGATCGCATCCGACAAGCGCTCACCGACACCGCCGAATACCTGGAGTCGATCGAGCGCCAGACGATCGCCCTGATGAACCGGGCCCTGCCGCTTGACGAGATCCTGCAGCGGGTGACGCCCCCCGAACATCTCAAGGGGCGTCCCTACCTGCAGGCCATTTACGATCATCCGCAATTTTTGGTGCGCAACATCTGGCGGCGTTACGGCGGCTGGTGGGAGGGTGAGCCGGACATGCTGCTCCCAGCACCCCGTACGGAGCAGGCACGGGAGTGGATCGCCCTGGCGGGCGGGCAGGAGCCGGTGCTCGCGCGCATTGCGGAACTCGAAGGGGCGGGTGACCTGCGCATGGCGTGTCATCTGGTGGAGATGGCGATGCTCGCCGATCCTCAATCCAGCCGTGTGCACGCGGTACGCGCGCGACTGTATGGGGCGCGTTCGGCCCTTGAAGTCGCCACCATGTCGCGCGGCATCTTCAATCACGTGGCTGAGTCGAGCAAGGAAGGGCAGCGTGACCGGCTGTCGCAGCCATGAGCGAGCAAGACATGCATCCGATCTCGAAGCAGCCCGATCCGGGCCGTGGTGAGTTGTCAGCGCAGCGTCGGATCAAGGTGGGGCTTGCAGGCCTTGGCAATATTGGGCAAGACGTCGCCCGATGGCTTGCAGGGTCGGCACCCGAAGGTCTGGAACTGGTTGCCGTGGGCGGTCGGCATCCCGAGCGGCTGACCGCCGTATTGCTCGAGCTTGGCCATCCTCACACGCGAGCGGTCGCACTGGCCGATTTGCCTCAGGCTTGCGACGTACTGGTCGACTGCCTGGACCCAGAGGGCTCTTTCGGCATGCTCGATGCCTGCGTCGATCTGGGGCGCACGGTCATTCCGGTCAGTGTGAGCGTGTTGCTCGAGCACCCTGCGTTGATCGAGCGTGCGCACAGAGCGGGCACGCGTTTGCGGGTCCCTTCGGGTGCGGTCGGGGGTCTGGACATTCTCAAGGCCGCCGCATTCGGCACCATTCATGCCGTGCGTGTGTGTACTCGAAAGCCTCCGGCCGGTCTGGCTGCTGAAGCGCAGTCAGGCCCTGTGCAGGTCTTCTCTGGCAGTGCACGCGAGGCGTGTCGTGCCTT
>CANHUQ010000185.1 GCA_947463885.1 Burkholderiales bacterium | reverse complement strand
GTCGCAGCAGTGTCGCTGCCAGGCCGTTGGGCATCTCGGGTGCTGCGCCTGGTGGCCCGCTTCTATGAAATGGCCGGGTACTGGTCGCGCCAGCGGCTCGAGCGCTATGCAAAGGCACCGCCCCGGTCCTGGATGGCACCTGGGGTTGCGCTGATGGGCGCGCTGATCTTTCTGCCCATTCCACTGGGCAACGTGCTACCCGCGATCGCGGTCGTGCTGCTCGGGCTGGGCTTGGTGTTTCGCGATGGGATCGCAGTGCTTGCTGGCGCTGCCACCGGTCTTGCTGCGATGGGCTACACCATGGCGCTTGCGTTCGGTGCCTGGGCATGGATCGGACAACCGCTGCTCGAACGCCTCGTCGGGTCGTAAACGCGACGTTCGCGGTCCGGTCGCGTTGACTCAGGGTCGATGCACGGCGGGTGTGAATACCGGGCCCAGAGGCCTCATGCGAATACCCGGACGCAACCGCGTCCACGCAAAGTCCACCGGGTCGGCCAGGGCAGGCCCGGGTGACTGCACCACCAGGACCTCGCGCGCGATCGGCTGAAAATCGGCCCGAAAATGCACGGAGCTCTTAAGCGCCAGGATGCGCTGGCGCACCGGCTCGATGCCCAAGTGGCGGAACATCTCCTGATCGGCCGCCTGCGTCTTGCGGCTGGCCACCACCACACGCACCCCCGACTGCTGCTCGCGCAGCAGCGCCATCGGGCCAAGTGCCATGCGAAACCCGCGAAACATGGGCCCTGTGCAGGTGAACTTGCCATCGCCCAGCCGCTCGACCGTAAAGCGCGCCACCACCGGGACATGCCCTTCCACACCTGAAATGGCGCCCAGCCGGAATTCGGTGGTGGCGCCCAACCCCGCCTCGTGCGCCCGCGCCGCGCTGGCCGCGTCGCACAGCAAGCCCAACACCGCATCGGGTGCGCGGTGGCGAATGAGGGCTGCCAGCAGGCCGGTGGTGTCGCCATTGCCGCCTGCGCCCGGGTTGTCCTGTGTGTCGGCAAGCACAGTGGGTGTGCCCGGTGCGCCCGTCTTCATGGCGCGCTGCACGGCCTCGTCGGGCGTGAGCAGCTCCAGAGCGAAGTCAGGCTCGGCGGCGGCCACGGCGTCGCCGATCTCCTTGAGTGCAGCCTGCGCGGCGGCCGCATCGGTGGCATAGGCCACCACCGACATGCCGCATTCGGGGAAGTCGGCCATCGGAAAACCCGGGGCGAAGTCGATGGATGCACGGTGGCGGCGCTCGATGTCGGCGATGCGCCCGTACAGGCTCTTGCAGGGCTCAATGAAGCTGCACTGCGACGGAATGCCGGTGAGATAGTCGAACTGGCGAAAGGCCTTAGCCGGGCGACGCCCTTCGCTAAGCATGCGGTCCAACAACGTGGCAGCGCGCCCGCCGGTCTCGGCCATGTCGACGTGCGGATAGGTGCGGTAGATGGTGAGCGCATCGGCCTGCGCCACCATCTGGCGCGTCACGTTGGCATGCAGGTCCAGGCTGGCGACCACCGGGACCTGCGGGCCCACCAGCTCGCGCACGCGCCTGAGGATTTCGCCTTCGCCATCGTCCACATGCTCGCAGACCATGGCACCGTGCAGATCGAGGTAGACCCCATCGACCTTGCCCGCCGCTCGCAGCCGATCGAGCAGATCGCCCACGATGGTCTCGAAGGCATGCTGCGTGACATGCGCCGAGGGCGAGGCCGCCGCCCAGGTGAGTGGCACCAGCGTATGGCCGCGTGCCCGCAGCACCTCGATGGCGCCTTGCACGGGCACATTGGCGCCGGCCACCGCTTCGAAAAGCGGCTCCCCGCGCTGGATGGAGGGCCAGCCGCCACCGGCCTCAAAGGCTGCGTAGTCTGCCTTCGAGGGTGCGAAGGTGTTGGTCTCGTGCTGCATGCCGCCCACTGCGATCGTCGCCACTGAGGTTCTCCGAAGCTGGAAAAAGACGCACTGAGCGTCAAGCTTAACCGGCTGAATCGGACTGTGCTGCGATCGCTCCCAATGGCATGTGATTGAGCACCCAGAGGATCCGTTCAAACTGCAAGGTTGCAGTCAGCAGTGCTTCACGGCCTTCGAAGGTCTGCGCCCCCTGCATCAGCGCCTTGCGGATCAGGTCCATCGACGCACCGCGCTCGTCGGTCATCAGCCCGAGCATCTCGACGGCCAGAGCGTCCTCAGGCCGCTCGAGGGCATCGGCTGCCGTCTCAAGCACGGCATGCAAGGCCTCGATCATGCTGGCGACCAATGCAGGCCGCTGCGACGGCGGCACGGTCTGGACACTGCGCACGAACCCTTCGAGCAGCTCATGGCAGGACTGCAGCGCGCTCAGCAGGCGGCGCTGCATGAACAAATGATCCATTCGGGCCATGCCGGGATGGGCATTGAGCGTTTGCGCCAGGAATTCATCAATGCGGGCGGCGACCGCCAGGCTGCCCTCATGACGCTGCGCCAAAGGCAGGCTATCCGGGGCCCGCTCGCTTGGGTCGCGCACATCGTCCAGATAGGCGGGCAACAGCCTGAACAGGCGGGTCTGCTCACGCCAGGCCAAGGTCAGTGCGGTGTCGGCCACCCCGATGCCTCCGGCAAAGATGAACGCCGGCTGCATCCAGGGCTTGCTGACCGGCGGTGCATCGGGAACATACCGTGCCACCAGGGCGCACACCGGTGCCTTGAACAACTCGCACGCTGCCGCCAGCGTCAGTTGCACCAGCAAATAGAGCACCCCAAGGTGCGTGCCCGGTGAACGGCCAAAAAGCTCCGACAACGCGACCAAGCCGAACAGCCCGGCGTTCACCTCCAGCTCGAAGGCGGCGATGAGCACAACGAAGGTCAGTGCCCTCAAGATCAGATTGGCAGACATCAGCCTGCGCACCGATGTCGAAGCGCCAGGAGCCAGTAACAGCAGCTGTCCGATCCCTGTCCCGAGGGTGGCTCCGTAGACCACGGGCGCCACATTGTCCAGAGTCAGCACGCCGGACTGCACCAACGGCAGGCAAAGGATCGTGACGATCAGGGACGACTGCGTGAGCACGCCGGCCACTGCGCCGGCCAGCACCCCCAGCAGCCAGCTGTGCGCAATCTGGACCACGAGGGCCTGGGTTGCAGGATCGCTTCTCAGCGGCGCGACTGCACCGCGCAGCATGGACGTGGCAAACAACACCAGCGCCAGCCCCAGCACCGCGCCCAGTGTGTGGCGCACCCATTCGCGCCGGTCCAGTCGAAGCATCAGCGCGCAACCGACCAGGCCAAAGAGGAACAGGATCGCACCATGCACGTTGAAGGCCACGAGCATGAGCAGCAAGGTCGTGCCGACGCTGGCCCAGGGCAACAAGGGCAGGACCCTGACCACACTTAGGCCACTGCTGCTGATGAGCCCGGCGGCGGCCACCGCAACGGCCGAACTGGACTGCGTCACGGCGCCCGACAACATGCCCAACGCCTGCGGCGCCAGGGGACGGTTGAACGCATGGGCGATCTGCGCACGCAGCAGCCCGCCAGCGAGCTCCTGCACATGGTTGCCCACCAGTTTGACGCCCACGAACAGCAGCCCGAACGCCGCCCAAATTTCAAGAAACAGTGTCACGTGACTCCTACGGCTTTCGATGGTCGGGCCCATCAGCCAATGGGTACGTGTGCGAGGCCTTCCAGTAAACGACTGGCGCCGTGGCACGCCCCGCGGATTGCGGGATCTCTGTCATTTAGGGTGTATGGTCAGACAAAGAGGCGCCGGACCGTATCACGAAGCCAGTGACAGTAAGATGACCGCCCGCCGCCAACAACCGCCCTGCGCAAGGGCTCGGAGCGACTTCACAGGTTGGCCTGAGTCTTGCAACAAGACGGCAGGATGGACTAAGGTCTGCCTCCAGACGCTGCCCCATTGCGTTTTTCATCACAACAGGAGCACCAACTTGTCACCTTCTGCACTGATCAAGCGCACTGCCGCCGCCCTGATGGCCGTTGGGGTGCTGTCCGTCGCCACCCCTGCCGCGGCCCAGTCCAACGTGCTGCGTGTTGTGCCGCACTCCAACCTCGCGGTGCTCGATCCGATCTGGACCACGGCCTACATGAGCCGTAATCACGGCTACATGATTTACGACACCCTGTTCGGTACCGACGAAAAAGGGGTAGTCAAGCCGCAGATGGTCGAGTCGTATTCGATCAGCACCGACAACCGGATGTACTCGTTCAAGCTGCGTAAAGGGCTTGAATTTCATGATGGCCAGCCCGTCACCGGCGAAGATGTGATCGCCTCGCTGCAGCGCTGGGGCAAGCGTGACGCCATGGGCTCGGCGCTGATGCAGTTTGTTTCGCGCATGGACAGCCCGACGCCTGACACCTTCCGCATCTTCCTGGGCGAAGCCTGCGGCTTCGTGCTCGAAGCCCTGGGCAAGCCGTCGTCGAACGTGCCCTTCATCATGCCCAAGCGCATCGCCGAAACCGATGCCTTCAAGCAGATCGAGGAGCACATTGGCTCCGGCCCCTATGTCTTCAAGAGAGACGAGTTCAAGCCGGGCGACAAGGCGGTGTACACCAAGTTCGCCAAGTACGTGCCCCGCAGCGAGCCGCCCTCGGGCACCACCGGCGGCAAGCGCGTGTATGTGGACCGGGTGGAATGGAACCTTGCACTGCGTGATGCGCAGGCCCAGGTCAACGCCCTGCAAAAGGGTGAGGTCGACATCATCGAAGCGCTGCCCTTCGATTTCTTCGAGACCGTCAAGAAAGACGCCTCGATCCAGATGCCGAAGTACGCCAACTACGGCCTGCAGTACATGGCGCGCTTCAATCACCTGAACAAGCCCTTCGACAATCCGAAGGTGCGTCAGGCGGTCGCGGCTGCGTTCTCCCAGGAAGCCTTCCTGCGCGCCCAGGTGGGTGTGAAGGAACTCTATCGGCCCTGCGGCTCGATGTTCATCTGCGGCACGCCTTTCGGGTCGACCGCCGGCAGCGATATCCAGATGAAGTCGAACATGAAGAAGGCTCAGGACCTGCTCAAGGCTTCTGGCTACGACGGCACGCCCATTGTCATCATGAAGCCGACCGATCTGGCCTCGATCCAGAAGCTGCCCGACGTCGCGGCCCAGCTGCTGCGTCAGGCGGGCTTCAAGGTCGACCTGCAGGCCATGGACTGGCAGACGCTGGTCGGACGTCGGGCCAAGAAAGACCCGATCGACAAGGGCGGCTGGCACATGTTCCTCACCGCGTGGCAGGCCTTTGACGTGTGGAACCCGATCGCCAACCCCACCACCGACACCCGCGGCGAGAAATCGACCTGGTTCGGCTGGGCCACGGACGACAAGATGGTCGAACTGCGCAACAGCTTCATGCGCGCCACCGACGAAGGTCAGAAGAAGAAGATCGCCGAAGCGATGAACACGCGCATGTTCGAGATCGGCACGCACGTGATCGTCGGGGAATACGATCAGCCGATGGCCGCCACCAAGAACGTCAGCGGCTTTTTCGTGACCAACGGCAACATCTACTGGAACCTCAAGAAGAACTGATGTTCAGTTGAGCGGCAGGTTGTCCGGATGCTGCGGCACACCGGACCATCTGCCGCATGCATCGGCCTTGGAGTCAAAGGCTGCCTGCATCCGTCGCACTGTGTCGGACGCTGCCGTGATGACCTGATGGATCATCGCGGTACGCGTTCGCCACGCACCCGCCCTCTGGTTCACCCGGCCCTGCGTCCGCGCGCAGGCACCGCCTTGAGCAGTCCTTCATGTTTGCATTTCTCGCACGCCGCCTGCTGTCGACGATTCCGGTTCTGCTGATCGTCGCAGTGCTGGTCTTTCTGATGCTGCGCCTCACCCCAGGCGATCCGGCCGCTGTGCTTGCAGGGGATGCAGCCAGCACGGAGCAGATCGCTCAAATTCGACAGAACCTGGGACTCGATCGTTCGATCCCCGAGCAATTCGGCATCTGGTTCGGCCGCATGATGAGCGGCGATCTGGGGCAGTCCTACTACTACAAGACACCGGTCACCACGTTGATCGCGCAGCGCCTGGAGCCCACGCTGTCGCTGGCGCTCATCACGATCGTGCTGGCCGTGCTCGTGGCCGTGCCGCTCGGGGTGCTGGCCGCCTGGCGTCACGGCGGCTGGCTCGATCGCACGCTCATGGGCTTTTCCGTCATGGGTTTTTCGATCCCGGTGTTCGTGCTGGCCTACCTGCTGATCTGGCTGGTCTCGCTCAAGCTCGGCTGGTTGCCGGTGCAGGGCTATCAGCGCTTGTCGGGCGGAGTGGGGCCATGGCTGCGCCACCTGCTGCTGCCGGCGCTCACGCTGTCGGTGGTGTACATCGCGCTCATTGCGCGGGTCACACGCGCCTCAGTGCTCGAGACGCTGGGCGAGGATTACATCCGCACGGCACGCGCCAAAGGTCTGCCGGAATCGAAGGTGCTCATGCGCCATGCGCTGGCCAATGCTGCGGTCCCCATTGCGACCGTGATCGGCATTGGCATTGCGCTGCTGATCGGTGGCGTCGTGGTCACTGAATCGGTCTACGCCATTCCAGGCCTGGGCCGACTCACGGTCGATGCCGTGCTGGCGCGCGACTTTCCCACCATTCAGGGCGTGATTCTCTTTTTCTCGTTCATCTATGTGGTGGTCAACCTGCTGGTCGATCTGTCCTATGTGTTCTTCGATCCGCGCATCCGCTACTGAGCAGGGCCACTGACATGGCAAGCGACACTCCCAACTTTGAAGCGCTGTCGGTCGAGTCGGCCTCGGTCGTGACGCAACCCAGCACCTGGCAACGGGTGTTGCGCAACGGGTCCGTGCGCCTGGGCGGCTCCGTGCTTCTGGTGCTGCTGGCCATTGCGCTGGCGGCACCCTGGCTCGGCACGGTCGACCCGTCTCTCTTCGATCCGGCCAGCCGCGATCTGCTGCCGGGCAAGGCCGGCGAGATCACCACACTGGAGGGCGAAACCATTGCCCACACCTTCCTAATGGGCTCGGACAGCTTCGGGCGCGACATCTACAGCCGGGTGGTCTACGGCACGCGCGTCTCGCTCATGGTGGGGCTGGCCACTGCGGTCGTGGCCATGGCGTTCGGTGTGCTCTTTGGCCTGTTGGCAGGCTACTTGCGCTGGCTCGACGGACCGATGATGCGGGTGATGGACGGCATCATGTCCATTCCGGCGATCCTGATCGCCATCGCCCTGGTGGCCCTGTGGCGCGGCAGTCTGCTTACGGTGATCGTGGCGATCGCCATCCCTGAAATTCCACGGGTCACGCGGCTGGTGCGTTCGCTGGTGCTCACCATTCGCGAAGAACCCTATGTGGAAGCTGCGGTCTCGCTGGGCACGCCCACCTGGAAGATCATGCTGCGGCATATCCTGCCCAACACCGTCGCGCCGCTGATCGTGCAGGGCACCTTCATCTGCGCCTCGGGCATTCTGGTGGAGGCCATTCTGTCGTTCCTGGGCGTGGGTCTGCCGCCCGACATTCCCACCTGGGGCAATGTGATGGCCGAAGGTCGGGCGCAATTCAACGAGTATCCGCACAACATCTTTTTCCCGGGGATCTTCCTGGCGCTCACCGTGCTGGCGGTCAATATCCTGGGCGACGGCCTGCGCGATACGCTCGATCCCAAGATGGCCAAGCGCGTATGAACGCCGATCATCCTCACGCTGCGCAAGACATGCAGACCGCACATCCAACGGCGATGCAAGCCGACACACCCATCCTGTCAGTGCAGGATCTGACTATCGGACTGCCCTCTGGCGGCGATCGCAACACCGCCGTGCAACAGGTGTCCTTCACCGTGGGTCGCGGCGAAATCCTATGCCTGGTGGGCGAGTCCGGCTCGGGCAAATCAGTCATTGCCCAATCGGTGATGGGCCTGTTGCCTAAGTCCTTGCCGG
>CANHUQ010000184.1 GCA_947463885.1 Burkholderiales bacterium | reverse complement strand
GAGGAACTGCTGGCCCAGCAACTGTCACTGCGTCGTGCACGGGCCGCCCGCGCGCGGCAGCAGGCCCAGCCCTTGTCGGATCAGAGTCTGGTTGAGCGCTTGATGGCGAACCTTCCATTCCGATTGACCGGCGCCCAGCAGCGTGCCTGGAGTGAGGTCTCACGCGATCTGCGCGGCAACGAACCCATGAACCGATTGCTGCAGGGTGATGTGGGCAGCGGCAAGACGGTCATTGCTGCGCTGGCCGCCATGCAGGCCATCGGCAGTGGTCGGCAGGCTGCCCTGATGGCACCCACCGAGATCCTGGCCGAACAACACTACCGAAAACTGCTCGCATGGCTCGAACCGTTGGATGTTCGTGTGGCCTGGCTGGCTGGTTCACTGAGCGCAGCAGCCAAGAAGCGGGTGCGTACCGCCGCCGCGCAAGCCGAGGTCGATCTGCTGGTCGGCACGCATGCACTGGTCGAAGATTCCGTGGACTTGCCTGCGCTGGGTCTGGCCATTGTGGATGAGCAGCATCGCTTCGGTGTTGCACAGCGCCTGGCCCTGCGTGCCACGCGAGGCGACGTGCTGCCGCACCAACTCATGATGAGCGCCACCCCCATTCCGCGCACCCTGGCCATGAGCTACTACGCCGACCTCGATGTCTCGGTCATCGATGAGTTGCCGCCTGGCCGCACGCCTGTGGTCACCAAGCTGGTCACCGAGGGGCGTCGCGCTGAAGTGGTGGAGCGCGTGCGCACCGCCGTGTCTGCTGGCCGGCAAGCCTACTGGGTGTGTCCGCTGATCGAAGAGTCGGAGGCCCTGGACTTGCAGACCGCGATGGACACGCACGCGGCGCTATCCGTGGAGCTTGAGGGGTTGAGCGTTGGACTGGTCCATGGCCGGCTGCCAGCTGCTGAGAAGGCGGCCACCATGGCTGCGTTCATTGCGGGCGAGGTTCAGGTGCTGGTGGCGACCACTGTGATTGAGGTGGGGGTGGACGTTCCCAATGCTTCGTTCATGGTGATTGAACATGCGGAGCGTTTCGGCCTTGCACAGCTGCACCAGCTGCGTGGGCGCGTGGGCCGCGGTACTGCCGAAAGTGTCTGCGTGCTGTTGTATCGCACGCCGTTGTCGCCCTTGGCGCGCGAGCGCTTGCGGACCATGTACGAAACCACCGATGGCTTCGAGATCGCGCGGCGTGATCTGCAGCTGCGCGGCCCGGGTGAGTTTCTGGGCGCGCGTCAGTCGGGACTGTCGCTGCTGCGTTTTGCCGATCTGGAACGCGACGAGGATCTGGTCGAGGCCGCGCGCACGGAAGCAGCCGAGATGTTGGAGGGCCCACCTGAGCGGGTGGATGCCCACCTCGCGCGCTGGCTCTCAGGGCGCGAGGAGTTTCTGAAGGCTTGAATGCAGCCCTCGCGTTATTCCGGCTCGACCCCGGTGGCCACCAGCACACGCGACACCATGTTGTAGCCGGCGGTCGTGGCGATCAACTCGAACATCTGCTGATCATTCGGAAAGACGGCCCGTGCGGCAGCATAGGTGGTGTCGCTGACTTTCACGTGGCGGGTCATCTCGACGACCAGTGCGATCACGGCGCGCTCGGAGGTGTCAAAGAGTACGGCGTCCTTCATGGCACTGTCCGGATCGCGCAGTGCTTTCATCTGAGCTGGCGTGGCGCCTGCTTTCTCCAGCAGCGGTGCATGCTGCACCCATTCGTATTCCGCGCCATTCATCACACCCACGATGCACATGGCCATCTCGCGGAATTTCGGCGACAGCGTCGTCCCGCTGCGAATGGCGCCAAACATGCTGTTCCAGCCCATGGCCACAGCCGGGCTGTGCAGCAGGATGCGATCGAGCTCGCCGAGCTGGCCGCCACGCCGCTCGCGGATGGCGTCGACAATGGCTTTGGGTTCGGCGAGATCTGAAGGGATATACGGCATGCGGGGCATGATGGGCGTCTCTTGGGGTCGTGGGGAATCCGTGATCTTCGCATGCGCCCGAACACCCAGTTGAACGCGTGGCGAGAAATCGGACGATGCAGGGCCGCTGATAGAATCAGAGCATGACGCTCACCGAGCTCAAATACATTGTTGCCGTTGCACGCGAACGCCATTTCGGTCGCGCCGCAGAGGCGTGTCACGTCAGTCAGCCTACGCTCTCAGTCGGTATCCGCAAGCTCGAAGAAGAGCTGGGGGTGACGCTTTTTGAGAGAGGCGGGGTCGAGGTCAGTGTGACCCCAATCGGTCTGCAGATCGTCGACCAGGCCCAGCGTGTCCTGGATGAAACCTCCAGCATCCGCGAGATTGCCAAGCTGGGTCGCGATCCCTTGTCGGGTGCGCTCAGGCTGGGCGTCATCCACACGATTGGGCCGTATCTGCTGCCGCGCCTGGTGCCGCGCATCATTCGTGACGCGCCCGACATGCCGCTCGTGCTGCAGGAAAACTTCACCGCCCGATTGCTCGAGTTGCTGCGTCAAGGTGACATCGACGTGGCTATTCTGGCGGACCCCTTCGCAGACCAAGGTTTTTCAGTGGCACCACTTTACGAGGAACCCTTCGTGGTGGCGGTGCCGTGCGCGCATGCCTGGGCTCAGCGCACCACGCTGAGTTCTGCAGAGCTCAAGCAGCAGACGATGTTGCTGCTGGGTACCGGACATTGTTTTCGTGACCAGGTGCTGGAGGTTTGCCCCGAACTGTCGCGCTATTCGCAGGCCAGCGGCGGTATCCAGAAAACCTTCGAGGGCTCGTCGCTCGAGACCATCCGGCACATGGTCGCCTCGGGCATCGGCATCACGGTATTGCCCTGGATGGCTCAGCCGCAGACCGTACTTGATGGTGAGCGCCGCGATGACGGTATGCTCACCTACATCCCGTTTGAGTCGCCCGCACCCACACGCAGAGTCGTGCTGGCATGGCGTCGCAGCTTCACCCGTACAGCAGCGATCGACGCTGTGCGCCAGGCTGTCATGAAGGCCACCCTGCCTGGCGTGAGTCGCCTGGATGGCCCCGCTCAGTCGTCAGGGTCTGCCGCATCGCAGATCTCTTCTGTTCATCCCTTTGACCGCAATACGGTGGCCAGCGCGTGACTGCATCCTCTTCCTCCGACCTTCCGAACTACCCGACTGTGGAACAGGTGATCGGCCGCACGCCGCTGGTTCGCCTGCAGCGATTGCCGGGCGCCGCCAACGCCGCGCGCGGCAACGTCATTCTGGGCAAGCTCGAAGGCAACAATCCGGCGGGTTCGGTCAAAGACCGCCCGGCCATTGCCATGATTGCCCGTGCTGAAGCGCGCGGAGAAATCCGCCCCGGCGACACACTCATCGAGGCTACGTCGGGCAACACCGGCATTGCACTGGCCATGGCCGCGGCCATTCGCGGCTATCGGATGGTGCTGATCATGCCCGACAACCTGTCGGTGGAACGCCGTCAGACCATGAAGGCCTTTGGGGCCGAACTGATCCTGGTGACGCGCGACCAGGGCATGGAATATGCCCGCGACCTCGCTGACAGCATGCAGGCCAAGGGGCAGGGCAAGGTGCTGGACCAGTTCTCAAATAACGACAACTGGGCGGCGCATTTTGAGACCACCGGCCCGGAAATCTGGGCGGACACCTCTGGCCGCGTGACGCATTTCGTCTCGGCCATGGGCACCACCGGCACCATCACCGGCGTGTCGCGCTATCTGAAATCACAGAACCCTGCGGTGCGCATCATTGGGGCGCAGCCCGACGAGGGCTCGTCCATTCCCGGTATCCGTAAGTGGCCGGAAGCCTACCTGCCTGCCATTTATCAGCATGCCCTCGTTGACGAGGTGCTGTACGTTTCGCAGGCCGATGCCGAGGAGATGGCCCGTCGCCTGGCCGCCGAGGAAGGTATTTTCTGCGGTCCTTCGGCAGCCGGGGCGTGCTGCATCGCCCTGCGTTTGGCCGAAACGCTGCACAACGCCACCATCGTGTTCATCGTGTGCGATCGGGGTGATCGCTACCTCTCCATGGGTCTGTTCCCCGGGTGAGTTCGCCCGGCGGCGGTGCGCCTGGTGCTGTGCCGGCGGCCCGCCGCCCCGATCCGGTGGCGGGCATGCTGCTGGCGGTCTGCGCAGCGATGTCGTTTGCGGTCCTGGACACCACCTCTAAATATCTGTCGCAAACTTACCCCGTGCCCATGGTCTCCTGGGCGCGCTATGCGTTTCATGTGCTGCTGATGGCCGTGTTTCTGTTGCCATTACGTGGGCGCTCGATCTTCAGGACACGCAGGCCGCGTTTGCAGATTGTGCGCGGCGTCTGTCTGGGGCTGTCTTCGCTGATTTTTTTCGGTGCGCTCAGTCTGATGCCCGTGGCCGAGGCCAGCGCGATCATTTCGATCGGTCCCATTTTAGTCAGCGTGGTGGCGGTGTACTGGCTGCGCGAGCAGGCTCCACGTGGCACCTGGCTGGCACTTGCGCTCAGTTTTGCAGGCGTATTGCTGATCGTTCGGCCGGGCTCTGCGCTGTTCACGCCTGCCGCCCTGCTGCCGGTGCTGGCCGCGGTGTTTTCAACCGGATTCACGCTCGCCACACGCAAACTCGCCGGCATTGACGAAGCCGTGAACACGCTGTTTCTGGGAGGCATCGCCGCGCTGGTGCTCTTGAGCGGGCTGTTGCCGTTCTATTGGAAGACACCGCAGACCTTATGGCACATGCTGCTGTTCATTGCGACCGGCGCCATTGGTGCAGGCGGGCATTACCTCCTGGTGCTGGCGTACGAGCGCGCCAACGCCACCACGATTGCGCCCTTCATGTACGCCAACATCATTGCGGCACTGGCCATGGGTTGGCTGATCTTCGACACGTTTCCAGACGTCGTGGCCCTGGTCGGAATCGGTCTGATCGTGTCGGCGGGCGTCGGTCTGACTCTGTTGCGACGCACCTGACGCGGTGCGCGGCCCGTGCTTGCAACGCTGCGGTCAGTTGCGGTCAGTGTCAGCGCGATGCGGACGATCGCGCATTCGCGCTATCCAGGGCGCTGCGCAGTTCGCGTGCAAAGTCGATCACGGCCATGGCGTAAAAATACGATCGGTTGTAGCGCGTGATCACGTAAAAATTGTGCGCACCCAGCACGTACTGGGTCGGCAGATCTCCATCTGGCAGATCGATCAGCGAGAGCGGTTCGCCCTCCGGTAACGGACGGGGGCTGCTCACACCTTGCGCGGCCAGTTCGGCGACGGAGAGTTTCGGTGGAATGCCGGCTTGTACCGCGGTGACCGCCAGAATTTCGTCCTTAACGAGGGCCGGAAAGTGCGTTGGACCACCCGGCCGCCAACCGTGATTGACGAGGAAATTGGCGACGCTGCCGATTGCATCACTGGGGCTGGCTCGTAAATCGATGCGACCGTCACCATCGAAATCGATGGCATGCCGTCGGATGCTGCCGGGCATGAATTGCGGCAAGCCCACAGCTCCTGCAAAAGAGCCGCGCCATTGCAACGGATCAAACCCATTGTCACGCGCCAGCAGCAGGTACTGTTCGAGCTCTTCGCGAAAGAAGGCAGCCCTGCGCGGATAGTCGAAGGTCAGGGTGGTGAGCGCGTCCATGACCCGAAAGTCACCGGCCTGCCGCCCATATAAGGTTTCGATGCCGATAATGGAAACGATGATTTCTTCGGGCACTCCAAAGCGCGCTGAGGCACGGCGCAGCGTGGCGCGATGTTCCCGCCAAAACCTCAGACCTTCACGCATGCGAACCGGTTCGATGAACCGGCCGCGATATTGCGACCATGATTTCTTGGCTCCCGCAGGGGCCGGGGTCATCAGTCGTACCGCGGTCTCGGAGGCTCGCGTACGCGCAAACACCTCCGTGAGCTCCGCTTCAGAAAAACCATGACGCGACACCATCTCGCGTACGAATTCGCGCACGTCGTCGCGGTTGGTCCAGTCGGATTGGGCTCTGGCTGCATCAGGCCATAAGCCAATGAGCGTGACAATTGAGGCGCCACAGACCCACACACAAAGCTGACGCAAGAGGCGGCGCGCAGTACGACTGAGCAAGACGATCATGAGGGCCTGAATTGCTTCACGAGCCGCTGGAAATGGCGGACCCGATCAGGGGTGGACGAACCCGGATCGTAACGCAGCCGGTTGTAGACCGCGACGATCTCGCGGGCTTGGCGCGCGTCATCGCCATCGAGCAGGCGATCCACCCGTCGTACGAAGCGCACCGCGGTTTCGTCGCGCTGGCGTGGTGTACCCAATTGCGCGATCCGCTCGCAAAAGCGCTCGTAACTGGCTTCGACCGGATCGCGTGCCCGCCGCGGCCTCAGGGTAGACAGTGCAATGGCACCGATCACCAGCCCCAGCACGATTCCGAGTGCGCCAAGCAGTTCTCGCGGATCGGCCGCATCCAGACCTAGACTGGAAAGCAGTGAGCGCTGCCGATTGCGGTCGTAGTTGAGCACCCACTGATTCCAACTGTTGGCCATGGCATCGAACGATAGCCGCCACTGTCGTGCTAATGCAAAGTCGGCAAAGCCCGGCAGCAGTCCTGCGCCGTCACGCAAAGCGTCCACCGAACGCGCCCCCTGCTCGATGCGTTGCGGTGCGACCGCAGAGGTGGGATCAACGCGCACCCAGCCGCGCTCAGCCAGCCAGACCTCCGCCCAGGCATGGGCATCGGCCTGTCGCACGATCCAGTAGCCGCCCTCAGGATTGACTTCGGCGCCCTGATAGCCGGTCACGACGCGTGCGGGAATGTCCAGTGCGCGCATCAGCACCACGAAGGCGCCTGCGAAGTGTTCGCAAAAGCCGGCCCGTGTCTCGAAGAGGAAGCGGTCGACGACATCATCGGCGAGCAGGGGTGGGTTCAGCGTGTAGCGAAAGCCCGCATCGCGAAACATCGACAAGGCACGCTTGACCAGTCGCACGTTGTCTGGCTCCTCCTGCCGCCAGCGCGCAGCCAGCTCCAGCGTGCGCCGGTGATGACCGGGTGGCAGTTGAATCCAGTTTTGCAGAGACAGGCGGGTCTCATTCAGGCCGATGGCTGCGTCGGTGCGGGCCGCTGCACGATAGCGGGTGCGGGCGACTAGCGGATTGACAGACAGCGCATCGAACTCCGGGCTCAGCGAGGTGGACAATCCCTGGCCGGCTGGCAATTCCACTGGCACATCCAGCGCGAACAGCCAGCGACGACCATGCGGCTCGAGCGTGAGCAGATAGCGCAGGGCGTTGCCGGTAGCCGGCAGGTCGATGCGCGCAGCCGTGGGGCGGGTAATGTCGTAGCGCACGGGGCGCCAGGTCTGACCGTCGTAATCGCCCAGCGTGGGCCCTCGCCAGTACATCTGCGAGGGCGTGGGGGCATCGCCCTCGAATTGCACACGAAAGGCGACGGTTTCATCCCGCGCCAGCTTGGAGATCTGACCGGGTGTCATGGTGTCGGACATGCCGGTGCGCCCCGCATGGGCATCGTCCGGCAAGCCCCACAGGGGCGTGCTCAGGCGCGGGAACAGCAGGAACAGCGCGGCAGCCAGAGGCAGGGCCTGCAGCAGCAGGACAGCGGTGTAACCCAGGCGGCGCCGCACACTTGCTTCGCGCGCACCAAATTGCACGGTGAGCAGTGCCGCGATCAGGGCGGTGATGGCCAGCACGGTCAAGCCAGCGACCAGCAAGGACTGGGACTGGAAAAAGCCGGTGAGCAGCAGAAAGAAGCACAGGAAAATCACCACATACACATCGCGCCGTGCCCGCATCTCCATGAGCTTCAGGCCCAGAAACAGAACAAGCAGCGAAACGCCGGAATCGCGACCGAACAGCGTGTCGTACTGGGCGATGACTCCGACTGTGCATGCTGCCGCTGTCACCAGACGGATGCCACCGCCGGGCAGCGGGTTGCCAGAAAACACTAGCCCCAGGCGCCAAAGAAACAGCACGCAAAAGCCTG
>CANHUQ010000183.1 GCA_947463885.1 Burkholderiales bacterium | reverse complement strand
TGGACATCCGACTTGACGATCAGCGCCAGCGTTTGCGAAGCGCCTTCCGACATCTGCTCGAGCATGTTTTCGAGCTTGGCGGCCTGCTGCTTGGCCAGCTTCACGTCGCGGAACTTGCCTTGGCGGAACAGCGCAATCTCACGCGCCTTACGCTCGTCGGCGATGGCCACCACCTCTTCACCGGCGGGCGGCACCTCGGACAGGCCTTGAATCTCGACCGGAATAGACGGGCCAGCCTGCGAGATGGGTTTGCCCGCTTCATCGAGCATGGCGCGCACACGGCCATAAGCACCACCGGCCAACACCACATCACCACGCTTGAGCGTACCCGACTGCACCAGCATGGTGGCGACCGGACCCTTGCCCTTGTCCAGGCGCGCCTCGATCACGAGACCCTTGGCCGGAGCATCCACCGGCGCCCTGAGCTCCAGCACCTCGGCCTGCAGCAGCACGTTTTCCAGCAGGTCATCAATGCCCTGGCCGGTCTTGGCCGACACGGCGACGAACGGCGACTCGCCACCGTAGTCCTCGGGCACGACTTCCTGCGCCACCAATTCCTGCTTGACGCGATCAGGATTGGCATCCGGCTTATCGATCTTGTTCATGGCCACCACGATCGGCACACCGGCCGCCTTCGCGTGGTGGATGGCTTCAATCGTCTGGGGCATCACGCCGTCGTCGGCCGCCACCACCAGGATGACAATGTCCGTGGCCTTGGCGCCGCGGGCCCGCATGGCGGTAAACGCCTCGTGACCCGGGGTATCGAGGAAAGTGATGACGCCGCGCGGTGTCTCGACGTGATAGGCGCCGATATGCTGCGTGATACCGCCCGCTTCACCCGAGGCGACCTTGGCACGTCGGATGTAGTCGAGCAGCGAGGTCTTGCCGTGGTCAACGTGACCCATCACGGTCACCACCGGCGGTCGCGACATACGTTCCACGTCGTGGTGCTCGGCGGTTTGCTCAAGGAGCGCTTCCGGATCATCCAGTGCCGCTGCGATCGCCGTGTGCCCGAGTTCCTCGACCACGATCATCGCGGTCTCCTGGTCAAGCACCTGGTTGATGGTCACCATCTGGCCCATCTTCATCATGAGCTTGATGACCTCGGCCGCTTTGACCGACATCTTGTGGGCGAGGTCGGCCACCGAGATGGTTTCAGGCACATGCACTTCGCGAACGATCGCCTCGGCGCTCGCCTGAGCCTGTTGGGATCCGCCTCCTGAACCACGGCTGTCCCGACCACCACGTCCGCGCGGGCCACGCCAGCCACCCACGCCACCACCGGTATCACCCCGGGTCTTGATGGCGCGACGCTTGGCCGCGTCATCCTGCCAGGTGGACGAGAGATTCTCGGACTTGACATGCTTCTTGACGGTGCCAGGCGCAGCCGGTGCGGCCGGCGCACCCGGTGCACGCGGAGCTCCGGCCGCAGGCCGATGCAGCGTGCCGGACTTTCCGGCATCCGCAGCGGCTGCCGGGGCCGGCACAGGCTTAGCCACCGGCGGCGCAGGCGGCGCTTCAACCGGCTTGGGCGCCGGCCGACGGGCCGACGTGAGCAAGCGGTTGATGGCAGCGGCTTCGTCTTGCGCACGGCGACGCGCAGAGGCTTGCGCAGCCGCTTCTTCATCAGCCTTGCGGGCCGCCTCAGCGGCTGCTTGCGTGGCCAGACGTGCAGCTTCGGCCGCAGCCGCCAGCTGCGCCTCGGCCACTTCGCGCTCGGCATCACGTGAATCCGACGCCGCCATCGCAGCCACGCGGGCCTGCTCACGACGCGCTTCCTCTTCGGCGCGGGCCGCCTCGGCAGCCGCTTCTTCGGCACGCCGGCGTTCTTCGGCCAGCCGCTCTTCGCGCTCGCGGGCCTCCGCCTCTTGGCGCTGACGCTCGCGTTCAAGCTGGGCCTGGGCCTGAGCTTGCGCTTCGGCTTCACGCTGCTGCTGGGCAGCGAGCTCAGCCTCGACCGGCGAAGGCGCGGGTTCGGCGGGCGCCACAGCCGCTTCGGGCTCGGCTTCGCGCTGCACGAACACCCGCTTCTTGCGGACCTCGACCTGAATCGTGCGGGCCCGCCCGGTGGCATCGGCCTGCTTGATCTCTGAGGTCTGCTTGCGCACGACTGTGATCTTCTTCTTGGGCGATTCGTCGGCGCCGTGCGCGCGTCGCAACGCCGTCAGCAACTGGGCCTTGTCGGATTCGGTCAGCAGGTCATCTGCCGACTTCTTCTCGACACCGGCCGAGCGCAACTGCTCGAGGAGGACGTCCGCCGGCATTTTCAGCTCGGCGGCAAAGTTTGCTACGTTGGTGCTTGCCATTCAGGTCCTTCCGACTCAGGCCGACTCATTCTCGAACCAGTGCGCACGGGCCTTCATGATGAGCGCCTTCGCGCGCTCTTCATCCAGTCCGGTGGCGTCCACCAGTTCGTCGACGGCCAGTTCGGCCAGATCATCGCGCGTGTGCACATTCGCATCAGCGAGCTTGACTGCCAGCTCACGATCCATGCCCTCGAGGGTCAACAGGTCTTCGGTAGTCGACCCGAGTTTTTCTTCGTTGGCGATGGCTTGCGTGAGCAGCACGTTGCGGGCGCGGTCGCGCAACTCATTGACCGTGTCCTCATCGAATGCCTCGATTTCCAGCATTTCATTGAGCGGCACATACGCCACTTCATCCAGGCTGGTGAAGCCTTCGTCAATGAGGATGTCGGCCACTTCCTCGTCCACATCAAGCTTGCTCATGAAGGTGGCGCGCAGATTGGACCGCTCAGCCTCCTGCTTACCGGCACTTTCCTCAGCCGTCATGATGTTGATCTGCCAGCCGGTCAGCTCCGAGGCCAGACGCACATTGCGCCCGCCCGTGCCGATGGCCAGCGCGAGGTTGTCCTCGTCGACCACCACATCCATGCTGTGCTTTTCCTCGTCCACCATGATGGACGACACATTGGCCGGCGCCAGCGCGCCGATCACGAACTGCGCCGGATCCTCCGACCACAGCACGATGTCCACGCGCTCACCGGCCAGCTCACCCGTCACTGCCTGCACGCGCGAGCCACGCACGCCCACACAGGTGCCAATCGGGTCGATGCGACGGTCGGTGGTGAACACCGCAATTTTCGCCCGCACACCCGCATCGCGGGCAGCCGCCTTGACCTGCAGCAGGCCCTGTTCGATTTCGGGCACTTCCAGGCGGAAGAGCTCCATGATGAATTCAGGGGCGGTACGCGACATGAACAGCTGCGGGCCGCGGCCCTCGCGATTCACCTTTGAGACCCAGCCGCGCACCCGGTCACCCACCCGCAAGTTTTCCTTGGGGATCATCTGGTCACGGGTCAGGCGCGCTTCGATCTTGCCCGACTCGATGACTGCACCTTCCCGGTCCAGCCGCTTGATCGTCCCGGACAGCAGGTTGTCGCCGCGCTCCAGGAAGTCATTGATGATCTGCTCGCGCTCGGCATCACGAATCTTTTGCAGAATGACCTGCTTGGCCGCCTGGGCGCCGATGCGACCGAACTCGATCGGCTCAAGCTCTTCCTCGATGAAGTCACCCACCTGGATATCGGAAATCTGCTTGCGCGCCTCGGTCAGGATGACCTGAATGTCATGGTCTTCGAGTTCGCCATCGGGCACGACCAGCCAACGACGGAATGACTCCGATTCGCCGGTCTCACGGTCGATCGATACGCGGACATCGACCTCGTCCTTGAATCGCTTTTTCGTGGCAGAGGCCAACGCACTTTCGAGCGCGACGAACACCACATCCCGAGCCACGCTTTTCTCGCGCGCCAGAGCATCGACCAATAACAGCACTTCGCGGCTCATCCTGAAGCCTCCTAAAACTTGACCTTGGGCACGAGGCGTGCCCGCTCAACATCTGCCAGCTCGAACGACAACCGTTTCACCGTCTCGGCACCCGCCTCGGCCACCGGTTTAGCCTTGGCCTTGGCGCTTCGCACCACCGCCTTGGCCCCGGGCTTGCGCTTTGCGCCAGCTTCCTGGGCAGCGGCGTCGATCAGCTCAAGCACCCAGCCCTGCGCCGAAGCCTCATCGCGCCACAGCACACCGGAAAAATTCCGACGTCCTGACAACGGCACACGCAACCGCACCGACACTTCGTATCCGACGAAACGCTGGTAGTCGGCCTCATGATTCAGGGGACGATCCAGGCCGGGCGAAGACACTTCCAGGCGGGCGTAGTCGATGTTCTCGACCGTCAGCACATGTGTGAGCTGATGACTCACCCGCTCACAATCTTCCATCCGAACCAGCGATTCAAAGATGCGCGGCTCGGACGTGGCCTCAGCCGGAGGCGGCGCGGCCTGCGCATCCACCGGCAAGTCGATGAACACCCGCAGCAGACCACGGCCTGCGATCTCCAGATCGACCAGGTCGTACCCCATTGCCACCACTGTCCGCTCCACCGCGGCCTGAACCGGATTCACGCCGGACGAACCCTTACTGAACACTTTGAACCGTGAAAAAAAAATGGGCTGTGCCAGCCCATTCCCCTAACGTGCAAACAACTACGCCTTGAAAACCACTGCGCGTAACCCACAGAGTATAGCCGATTTCCGGGTGTCTTGAGGCAACTGCGCATGCGCTCAAGGCCAGCCCGGCGCCTCGAGACTCAGCCTGCAGGACCGCGTCGGCGCCCCGCTCCGCCGGACCGACCGCCCGGCCGCGGGCCACCCTGGCCGTTGCGTGGCCCGCCGGCGCCACCACCGCCGCCCCGCTGGCCGCCTTGACCTGAGCCTTGCCCCCCGCCCTGACCACCACCCTGACCACCACCCTGATTGCCGCCCTGGCGGGCGCGGTTGCCGCCAAATTTTTGGCCGAAACCACCTCCACCCCCTCCACCACCCGGCACACCTCCGGTCGCCGGTCCGCCCGCTCCGAATCCAAAACCGCCTTGCCCGCCCTTGCGGTTGCGACGGCCCTGGCCCACAGGCTTGGGCTGACCCGGCAGGCCAGGCTGCCCGAAACCACTGCCAGCACCGAAGCGCTGTTCGCGCCCCTGCTTGCGCACTGCGCGGGTGATGCCCGACAAATGCGCATCGGCCGAGGTGGGCTGCCATTCGTCATCATCCAGGTTCACGCGCTGCGAACCCGATCGTGCTGCCACCGGCTCGCCTGCTCCGGGCGGTCCTGTGCGCGGCCCACCTTTGCGCCGGCCAGAGGCGGGCAGCGGAAAGGGTGGCTGTGCGTCGTCATCGTCGAGGTCATCCGAGTCGCCGACCGAAGGCTCCGGGCGCCGCGGCATTGCATCGGCCGCAGCCGCTGCAGCCGCATCGGCCGACACCTCAGCCGCCGCTTCCATCGCGTCACGGGCATCCAGTTCCGAGATCGCAGGCGGCGCGTCGTCGAAACGCGCATCCGATCCGGCCTCCGATCCACCATCTGGTCCATCGATTGCGTCGAACTCGACATCAAAGGGGCGCGCCGCTGCCGGACCACGACCTTTGCCAGGTTTGCGCGGGGCTCGGTCAGGCGCACCAGCCGCGCCGGGCTGTTTGCCCGCCTCAGGCCCGGCCGCAGCCCGCTTGGCTGCTGCAGCATCGCGCCCGGCCTGCTTGAGCATGGTCGACAAGGTGGTCACATCCGACCCGCCCAGCTCCACCCAACGACCACGTGCCAGCCCGGGTGGCAGGCCGATCGGGCCGAATCGGATGCGCACCAGGCGCGAAACGATGAGGCCCACGGCCTCAAAGATCCGCCGCACTTCACGGTTGCGTCCTTCAGCGATCGTGACGCGATACCAGTGGTTCGCCCCATCGCCGCCAATGTCGTCGATCGCTGAAAACCCTGCGGGGCCATCTTCCAGTGGCACGCCCTCAAGCAGCTTCTGGCGCAGTTCGTCATCGATGCGTCCAAGAATGCGCACCGCGTACTCACGCTCCCAGCCAAAGCGCGGATGCATCAGCAGGTTGGCCATTTCGCCCGAGGTGGTGAACACCATCAGGCCTTCGGTATTGAAGTCGAGCCGACCGACCGCCACCCAACGCTCGCCACGCAGCTTGGGCAGCCGCTCAAACACCGTCGAGCGCTGGCCTGGGTCGTCGCGGCTGCAGATTTCGCCGGGCTGCTTGTGGTAAAGCAGCACCTTCGGTGCAGGCTTCTGGACACGCCGGTTCAGGGGCCGACCATTGACCCGCACCTGATCGCTCGGGCCGATGCGCTGACCCACATGCGCCGGCTGGCCGTTGACCGACACCCGCCCCGCCATGATCAGCTCTTCCATCTCGCGGCGCGATCCCACCCCGGCATCAGCCAGCAGCTTGTGCAGCTTGGGCGCATCGTCGTCGGGGGCACGCGCACCGCGCGGGCCGCCCGAGGGGCCGCGCTTGCGCGGATCGGTCGCATCCAGGCCCACACGGGCCTGGCGCGAATAGACCGGAATCACGGCATCCGGATCGACCGGGGCCGCAGACTCGCCCGACGATTCCGCCATGCCGGCCTGGCCCTGCTGACCCGGCTGACCTTCGCGCGGCCCTTTGCCGCCGCGACGTCGACCGAAACGCCCGCGCGGGCCTGGTCCGGAGCGTCTGCGCTCACCTTGCGCACCGTCGGCAGGCGCGCCAGCCCCTTCCGGCGACCCCGCCTGCCCCGCAGCGGATTCGGATGACGCCCCATCGCGCACCCCACGGTCTTGTGCGGGCTCGTAGGCCGTCGGCTGGCTCGCCGTGGTCACCCCCTCGGCCGATGCAACGCTCGCACCTGCGGGATCGGCACCACCGTCAGAGGATGCGGGCGTCGCCGCACGCCGCGGTCTGCGCCGACGTACAGGCGCATCCGAACCGCTCGCAGGAGGTGCCTCGGCGGGTACTGGGGAATCAACAGGTTCGGTCATGGCTCTGGCTGCAAAGGGGCGGGCGTGTCGGAGGAATCGGAGAGAGGTTCATGCGGGAAGGCAGGTGATGGGGCTGTGCTGGGCGGTTCAGACCCGCTCATCGCCTCGGGCGTTTCATGGGCCTCAGGGGCTACGGCAGACGACTGATCGATCGCGAGCGGCAGGGTGTGCTGCGCCGGATCGACGGTCTCGAAGTCGATCAGGCGTTGCCCGAGCGCATCGACCACCGGCAGCTCGCCTTCAAGCGAGGGCAAGGCACTGAGATTGAGCAGGCCGAGATCGTCCAGGAACTGGCGCGTGGTGGCGAACAGCGACGGGCGCCCCACCACATCTTTCGTGCCGATCACTTCGATCCAGCCACGATCCTCCAGCGACTTGATGATCTGGGTCGAGACGGTCACGCCCCGGATCTCTTCAATATCGCCGCGGGTCACGGGCTGGCGGTACGCAATGATGGCCAGCGTCTCCAGGACCGCACGCGAATACTTCGGCGGGCGCTCGGGGTGCAGCCGCTCGATGTACCGGGCGATGTCCGGCGCACTCTGGAAGCGCCAGCCCCCTGCCAGCGGCACCAGCACCACCCCGCGCCCTTCCCATTCCCCGCGCAACTGATCGAGCAAGGTGCGCAGCGTATCTGCGCCCACCTCAAAATCGTCGGCAAAAAGCTTGCGCAGCTCAGACAGCGGCAGCGGCTGCTGAGCACACAGCAGTGCGGCCTCGATGATGCGCTTGACGTCCGCAGTGTTCATCACGCGGCCCTGGGGTCAGTCATGGCGGATAGGCGGCCACAGAGGGCCGGTTGCTAACGGGAGGCCGTCGCCAACGGGGCGGCGGCACATGCGTGCGCCTGAGCGCATCGACCGATACCCTGGGCCGATCGGACTTGCCGCGGCGCAGCGCTGTATCGGATGAAACCGGTGTGGATCAGAGCGGCGGGACAGACCGCCTGCATGTCAGCCACTCAGCAACAGGGCCAACTTGCTCAATCCTGAATGGTAACAACGAACGACACCCGGGCACAACTTCCGAGCGGCGCAGGCATTTAGCTTGATGCGCGCAGGGCTGCAGGCGCGAACCGGATCGGCTTCTCGACCAACGCGTGAG
>CANHUQ010000182.1 GCA_947463885.1 Burkholderiales bacterium | reverse complement strand
TCGCCCGGTTCACCCAGAACATGGGTATCGGGAACGAATACATCGTCGAAGGTGATTTCGCTGAAGTCTTCACGCCCGCTGATGTTGCGGATGGCGCGGCGCGTAACCCCCGGTGCGTTCAGGTCGATCGCAAACTGCGTCAGACCTGCATGGCGCTTGCTGGTGTCGGGCGGATCGGTGCGAAACAGTCCGATCATGTAGTCGGCCAGATGACCGCCCGTTGTCCAGATCTTGCGACCATTGAGTTTCCAGCCGCCGTCGACCCGATCGCCACGCGAGCGCACACTGGCCAGGTCAGAGCCTGATCCGGGTTCGCTCATCCCGATGGCGCACGTGAGCTCACCGCGTGCGATCCCAGGCAGCACCGCCTCTTGAAGGGCCACGCTACCGTGGCGCAGGATTTGCGGGCCGCTCTGGCGATCTGCAATCCAGTGCGCCCCGACCGGTGCCCCGGCTGCGAGAAGCTCCTCGACCACCACATAGCGCTCGAGGGTGGAGCGCTCCTGACCGCCCCAGCGGCGCGGCCAGCTCAAGCCGATGAATCCGGCCTGCCCACAGGCGCGGGTGAACGCGCGGTCAAAGATCGTCCAGCCTGAACAGCGCGGCACGTAGGCGCCCGCTGCACGCTGCTCAGCCAGGAACGCCCTGACTTTGTGACGCAGTTCGATCGCTGCGGCAGGCAGTTCGACCGATTCAAATGCAAGGCTCATGCAGCCCGCCCTCCAGAAGGTTCAACAGCGCCATGAAGCACGGCCCCATCGGGACCGATCACGCAGACCTGCGTGGGAATCCCCTGAGCCACGCTTTGGCCCACGGTACAAAACTGCTCGAACTGATCCAGCGCACGCTGCAGCTTGCCGGCGTCCTCTGGCACTCGGGACAGCCGGATCGACACGTCGATCGAGAGCACACGCTGGCGCCCCTGAGCATTGCGGTCGATGCGACAACTGCCCTGTGCGGTCAGCGGCTCGGCGTCGAGCTTGAATTTGCGCAATGCAAAGACCAGGGAGTCGGTCATGCAATTGGCCACGGCTGCGATCAGCAATTGCGAGGGCGATGGCCCCTGGCCCGAGCCCATGGGCACCGGTTCATCACCGATGAACGGCGGCTGATCGGGGTGCCACGTGATGGCAACCCGATAGTCCTGTTGCTGAACCAGACTGACCGTGCGAACCCCTTCGGACATGACTGCGCTCCGATCGAATGTGACGTACCGGGCTCAGGCGCCCAACGCGGTGCGCAGAAACGCGGTCATGCGATCCCATGCCTGCTGCGCGCACGCCGCGTCGTAGACCTCGCCACGACGCTCGTTGAAAAACCCGTGATCGGCGTCATAGCGGTAGATCTGCGGCGACTGCCCTGCGCCCTTCATGGCCTGCTCCAGCCCGTCCGCAGCCGCAGGCGTGCACCAGTCGTCCTTGTTGGCGAAGTGCCCCTGAAACGGCGTACGGATGCTTGCCGGGTTGGCGAAATCTGCCGGGGGAATTCCGTAGAAGCAGACCCCTGCCGAGACCTCGGGCACATGCACACTCGCTGCAACGGTGAGTGCTCCGCCCATGCAAAACCCCATGACGCCAACCTTGGCACCTTGTGCGGCCAGGTGTTGCACGGCACCGCGGATGTCCTGATGCGTGGCACCGGGAAAATCAAGGCCGGTCATGAGGTGATTGGCCTCATCAGGGGCCTGCGTAACGCGACCCTTGTAGAGATCGGGTGCCAGTGCGTTGTAACCGGCGCGCGCAAAGCGATCAGCCACGCCGCAAATCTGGTCATTCAGACCCCACCATTCCTGGATCACCACGATGCCGGGTCGCCCTGCCCCTGCGCTCGCCAGGTACCCGCGGGTGCTGCCTCCATCGGGGCGCTTGAAGTCGATCATCTGTCCCATGCTCTTCTCCTCGTGTGGGGTGCGACGGCCGCACGCGGGCCGTTCATCACCCGCAGCCTAACAAACTGTCCGATACCGGCATGAAACGTACGGGTGAAACGCACGGTCTTCACGCGAGCCCTTGGGCGCGCCTGATGCGCACCGCGCACCCCGACCGGTACGCGAACCAGACCGTCAGCGCGCGCGACGCGCCAGCCTGTCTCGCACGAGCGGCAAACGGTCGTTGCCAAAAAACATTTCACCATCCACAAAGAATGTGGGCGAACCGAAGCCGCCACGCGCAATCAGTTCATCAGTATTGGCCTTCAGCGCGGCCTTGATGGGGGCCGAGCCGGCCGCGGCCAGCAAGGCCTGCGCATCGATCCCAAGACCCTCGCACACGCCGGTGAGCACCTCGTCGCGGGAAATGTCCTGCTGGTCGCTCCAGTAGGCCTTGAAGCAGGCCTGCGCGAACGGCACCAGCAGCCCCTGGGGTTGCAGCCAGATGCAGGCGCGCATGGCCTTGACGCTGTTGACCGGAAAGACCACCGGCGGATAGTGGATGGACAGGCCTGAATAGCGTGCCCAGTCCTGAAGGTCCTTGAGTGTGTAGGCCTGCTTGGCCGGCACCGGGTTCTCACGGTTGGCGTACACGCTGGGGTTGACCGCGTTAAAGACGCCCCCGACCAGGATCGGGCGCCATTGAATCGTCTCGCCGTACTCCGCTGCCAACGGCTGCACGTTGTGAAAACCAAGCCATGTCCAGGGGCTTGAACAGTCAAAAAAGCATTCGATCATGGGGTCGCTCCTGAGCGCCACTGGCGCAATTCGGCTTCAAGGACTGCAACACGCTGTTCAAGCGCATCGAGCCGCGCCACCAACGCTTGGCTGGCTGTGGTCGCGTCGACGGTGGCGCTGACCGGCGCAATCCGTTCATCACTTGCCTCGCGCGGGCGACTCAGTGGGCTGGACTCCGCTGCAGGACGTCCGCACAGCGCATGGGCCCAGCGACTTTCGCGTGAGCCGGGTTGAACCGCAAGGCGCGCAACGAAGGGCTCTGGCTCAGCGCTGGCCAGCTCCTCCAGATACCCCTCGACCGAGGACACATCGGAGAATCGATGCAGGCGTTCGCAATGTGCGCGCAACTCTGCGGCCGTCTGCGGTCCACGCAGCATCAGCACCGCCAACACCGCCACCGATTCGCGCGGCAGCCCCAGCACACGCCCGGCATTTTCCGAATACCGCATCACACGCCCACCGCTGGACTCGATCACCAATGAGCGCGGACGCAGAACATCGATCGCCTCTTGCACCTGAGCTTCGCTGAGATCCATCACCGGATCCCGGCTGGTGCGTTGATTGCACCCCGCGGTCAATGCCAGCAGCGACATCGGGTAAGTGTCGGGCACGGTGTGACGCTTTTCGACCAGCACGGCCAGCACGCGCGCCTGCGTCGGCGTGAGCAAGGTCCACCCGGTGGCACTCACGATGCGCCCCCAGTTCGAGCAAGAAATTGCCTGTAGGACGCGGCAAATGCCTGCGGCTGCTCAAAGTGGACCAGCGCCCCGGTCTGGAAGATTTCTCTGGACCAATTGGGCCGCACGAGCATTTGATCGGCTGCGCTGAAATCCTGAAAATCGCCTCGCACACCGTGGGCGAGCCATACCGGACCAGTGAGTGATTCATACACCGTGCGGATATCGGCCGAGAACAGACGCCCCGAGACAAAGGCCAAAGGCGCAAACCGGGCGCCGGGCTGATGCGCACTCGCAAAACTGTAGTCGAACAGCGATTCGTCGATGTGCCGACCACCCCATGTCTTGCGCAGGAAAAATCGCATGCTGGGCCCGGATACGAGCAGATTGAACAAGGGTTGGCTCCAGGGGCGCCCCGCGACCGCGGCATGCATGCCGGGCACCTCGCGCACCGCGCCCGAGGCGCCACGCAAGCCCTGCGAGCGTCGATCCAGGCCAGTCGCCGAGATCAGCCCCAGGGACGCGATGCGCTGCGGGTGCCGAATGGCCACCCGCGCCGCAAACTCGCAGGACAGCGACAGCGCCAGGACATGTACGGGCACTGCACCACACACGACCTCGATCGCCTGGAGCGCATCCTCGATGGCCGCAACATAGAGTGGCACGTCGTAGCGGCGGTCACTGCGATCGGATAGCCCGAACCCCGGCAAGTCGAGTGCGAACACACGATGCGTCGCCAC
The DNA here is from genome assembly GCA_947463885.1 of Burkholderiales bacterium. Taxonomy (GTDB): domain Bacteria; phylum Pseudomonadota; class Gammaproteobacteria; order Burkholderiales; family Burkholderiaceae_E; genus UBA4615. Next base: position 3,854 of record CANHUQ010000182.1, on the reverse strand, counting down.
CATCGCCTCAAAGGCCGGGCGCATCTCGAAGGCCGACGCCGCGGCATTGACGCTGTGAAGCATGAGGATCGGCGCGCCTTGACCTGCTTCATACAGCGCCACCGAACCGGCCCGACCACTCAGGAGGCGGCTCTGAGCCGGAAGCGGGACAGGCAGTTTCACGCGAGGGTGCCCTCATCCAAGTTAACGGTCGGATCATAGCCGACCCTGCCTGCGGGCTCAGTTCGCCCGAAAGACAGCCCAAAGCTTGAGCTGAATAGTGGGGTTGATGAGATTTCACAGGGTCTTGGCGCAGTACGATGTCGGGTTCACCTCCACATTCACCCTCCGAATATCCGCCATGACAGACCGCATCGAACGCTTCGGCCTCCAAGTTGCCCGCCCCCTGCTCGACATGATCGAGCGCGAAGCCCTGCCCGGCACTGGCGTGGCGCCCGATACGTTCTGGAAAGGCCTCTCCGAGCTCGTCCACACGTTCGGCCCGCGTAATCGTGCGCTGCTGGACAAGCGCGATGCGCTGCAGACCCAGATCGATGGCTGGCATCGGGCCCGCGCTGGCCAGCCTCACGATGCCAACGCCTACACCGCCTTTTTGCGTGAAATCGGCTACCTGGTGCCCGAGGGTCCAGATTTTCAGGTCGATACCGCTGGGGTCGATCCCGAAATTGCCGATATTCCTGGCCCGCAGCTGGTGGTGCCGGTCATGAATGCGCGTTATGCACTGAACGCGGCCAACGCACGCTGGGGCAGCCTCTATGACGCCCTTTATGGCACCGACGCAATGGGCGAGGCACCGCAACCCGGCGGCTATGACCCGGTGCGAGGCGCCAAGGTCATTGCCTGGGCCAAGGGCTTTCTGGACCAGGCGGCACCGCTGTCCGGCGCGAGCCACGCGAGCGTGACCAGTTACGCCATCGTAGGCGGCGCGCTGCAGGCCCGGACCGCGAGCGGCACGACCACACTGGCCGATGCAGGCCGACTGGCGGGATTCAGCGGTTCCGCCGACGCGCCCACGGCCATTTTGCTCAAGCACAACCACCTGCACATCGAGATCGTGATCAATCGCGCCCATTCGATTGGCGCCACGGATCCGGCGGGCGTAGCCGACGTGATGCTTGAAGCCGCCATCACGACCATCATGGATTGCGAGGATTCGGTCGCGGCCGTTGACGCCGAAGACAAGGCATTGGCTTATCGCAACTGGCTGGGCCTCATGAACGGCACGCTGGTCGAAACCGTGGCCAAGGGCGGCGGCTCATTCGAGCGCAAATTGTCTGCAGATCGCAGCTTCACAGCCCCCAACGGCGCAGCCCTCACGCTCAAGGGCCGCTCGCTCATGCTGGTGCGCAACGTGGGCCATCTCATGACCAACCCCGCCGTGCTCGATCGCAACGGCCAGGAGGTCTTCGAAGGCCTGCTCGATGCCATGTGCACGGTCACCATCGCCCTGCACGATCTGCGCAAGCAGTCGGGCGCGCGCAACTCGGTGAAGGGCTCGGTCTATGTGGTCAAACCCAAGATGCACGGCCCCGAGGAAGTCGCATTTGCCGATGCAGTCTTCACGCATGTTGAGCAGGCAGTGGGTCTGCCCGCCAACACCGTGAAGATCGGCATCATGGACGAAGAGCGCCGCACCACGATCAATCTGAAGGAGTGCATTCGCGCTGCCCGTCACCGCGTGGCTTTCATCAACACAGGCTTCCTGGATCGTACCGGCGACGAGATCCACACCTCCATGGAAGCCGGCCCGATGGTGCGCAAGGCCGAAATGCGTGCCCAGGCCTGGATCGGCGCGTACGAGAACTGGAACGTGGACATCGGCCTGCTGTGCGGCTTGGCAGGCCGCGCGCAAATTGGCAAAGGCATGTGGGCCATGCCCGATCTCATGAACGCCATGCTGCAGCAGAAAATCGGCCATCCGCAGGCCGGTGCCAATTGCGCCTGGGTGCCCAGCCCCACGGCCGCCACCCTGCACGCCACCCACTACCATCAGGTCGATGTGCTGGCCCGTCAGGGCGAGATTGCCCGCGGCGGTCGCCGCGCCAAACTCGACGACATCCTGACGATTCCGCTGGCCGCCTCGCGCAACTGGAGCGAAGCCGACATCAACGCCGAACTCGAGAACAACGCGCAAGGCATCCTCGGTTACGTGGTGCGCTGGGTCGACCAGGGCGTGGGCTGCTCCAAGGTGCCCGACATCAACAACGTGGGTCTGATGGAGGATCGCGCCACCTGCCGGATCTCTTCACAGCACATCGCCAATTGGCTGCGCCACGGCGTGGTGACCGAGGCGCGCGTCATGGAAGTGATGAAGCGCATGGCCGCAGTGGTCGATCAACAGAATGCGGGCGATGCGGCCTATCGCAACATGGCGCCGGCCTTTGATGGCACGGCCTTCAAGGCGGCGTGTGACCTGGTCATTCTGGGCACCCAGCAGCCCTCCGGCTACACCGAGCCGGTACTGCATCGCCGCCGCCTGGAACTGAAGGCGGGCTGACGCGCAGACGCGTGATGCAGCGCCTTGGCGGGCACTGCATCACGTTGTTCACGAAACGCTGATCGGGCACGGGCATGCGACCATCCGCATTTGTCCGATCCCCGAGGCCAGCATGACTCTGCGTTTCATCACTTATCGCGTCGACGACGGCATTGCCGAAATCGTCATGAATCACCCGCCGGTCAACGCCATGTCGGTGCCGTTGCTGGACGAGATCATCGCGTGCTTTGAGCGGGCCGCAGCCGACGATGCCGTGCATGCAGTGATCCTGGGCAGTGCCGTGCCGGGGCGGTTTTGTGCGGGACTGGACCTCAAGGCCTTCTCCGAGGGCGACAGCGAAAACGTCCGCGCACTGCTCGAGCGGCTCTACACCGGCTTTACCAACCTGCAGTTCCGGCTGGGCAAACCCTCGATCGCTGCAGTCAATGGCACAGCGCGTGGCGGCGGGATGACCCTGGCAATTTCCTGCGACATGATCGTGGCGGAGCGCAGCGCCGACCTCGGCTACCCCGAGATCGACGTGGGTGTGATCCCGGCGATTCACTTCACCCACCTGCCTCGCATCATCGGCAAGCATCGGGCCTTTGATCTGCTGTTCACCGGACGCGCGTTCGATGCCCAGGAGGCCCACACATTGGGGCTCGTGAGCCGTGTGGTGGAGGACGGTCAGGCGATGGCCGAGGCGCGTGCCCTAGCCCGTGTGCTAACCGGCAAGCCCCGCCGCGTGCTCAAGATGGCCCGTGAGATGTTCCTGCGCGAAATCGATTCCGACTATCGCAAGGGTGTGGCCGCAGCTGTCGAAAATTTCTGCAACGTGGCGGCCACTGCCGAATCCAAGGCAGGCATCCGCGCGTTCGTCGAACGGCCGCGCAAGCGGCGCGCATGAAGCCCTCGCCGGTGTATGCCGAGCCGCGTCCCTCGCGCAGGCGGCTGCTGCGAGGCGCGTGGGCCTCATCGGCTGCGTCGGTCGCAACCACCGGCCCGCTCGCATGGCTGTCGGGCTGCACGACCGCACCGAGCCTAAACGGCGCCTCCGTCAGCGCAGCCTCGCAAGCGTCTGACGCTTTTCGGTTTGAGTCGGGTGTGGGTCTGCGCGCCGGTGGGCCCGAGCTTGCTCGGTATACCGACGCGCGCGGCGTGTTTCCTGAGGCCACTCGCACCAACTGGTGGTCGCAGCGCTATAGCGTGGATGGATTTTCCAGGCTCGGAGAACTCTTGCCGTCGGCGGTGTCGCGCGCGGGCGCGCAGGTCAGCACGTTGCGCCGCGCCGACCGCGAACCAGCTATCGACTATCTCGGCGCAGGTCAGTCGCTGCGTGCGCCGCTGCAGGCGTATTTCGATCGCAACCCGGTCACTG
>CANHUQ010000181.1 GCA_947463885.1 Burkholderiales bacterium | reverse complement strand
GACCAGTCATTGGAGCGTTCGAGCAGTGGCCAGGGCTTGGGTCTGGGCCTGGGCCTGACGCTGGTGAAGACCCTGGTCGAGATGCACGGCGGCAGTGTCGAAGCTCGCAGCGGCGGAGTGGGCCGCGGGGCCGAGTTCGTGGTGCGAATGAAGAGACTTGCAGAGTTGAGTGTGCCGCCGAAAGTGAGCTTAGCGGCGCAGCCCCTTGAATCGGCCCCCCTGCGCATCCTGGTCGTGGACGACAACGCGGATGCCGCTGACAGCATGGCCTGTCTTCTGGAGCTCGATGGTCACGAAGCCCGCATCGCCGGGGACGGACTACATGCTGTGGATGCGGCTGCGCATTGGACGCCCGACGTGGTGCTGCTCGACATCGGTTTGCCTAAACTCGACGGCTACGAGGTAGCGCGGCGGATTCGCGCACAGCGTCAGGGCGTCAACGGCGTCATGCTGATCGCGATCACTGGGTGGGGCCAGGACGACGACCGCCGACGTTCGCGTGATGCGGGGTTCGATGCGCATCTGACCAAGCCGGTCGACTATGTTGATTTGAAAAAGCTGCTCGCTCAGTGGCGAGGCGGTCAGGAGTAATCGGCTCAAAAGCCGCAGCGGTCCACAGGCTTAGTTTGGTCGCCGGGCGGCTTACTGATCCAATGCGATGACCGTATCCGTGTCGCCGGGCACGCAGCCTTGTGCAATCGGCTCCCAGCCCTCCCGGATCACGATGCGCCGGTTGGCATGGCAAAACTCGATCCGACGCGCGCCAGGCACCCTGGCGCGAGCAAAGGCCTCAATAGAGGCCGGCATACTGACCTGAAACCGCCAGGCAGCCAGATCGTCCTGGGGATGATCGTCACGGTGCAACCAGGGCAGCACGCCTCCCAGCCACATGAGGATCGGGTTGCCGACATCAAACTGAGTGGGTGCGTAGGCCTGCTGGCGCAACCAGCGCTGAGACTCGGCGCGCAGATCCTGCTCCGGTGGCAGGTCACTCAGTCCGCCCCAGGCCACAGCCAGGAGTTCAGCCACCCATTGGTTGCAGTTCTGATAGCGCAGCGCGAACGGATAGGCGTTGGCACTGTAGGTGCCCCCCAGCAATCGCAGGGCTTGTCGATTGTCTTGAACGATACGTTCGACTTCGGTTTCGGCGCCCGGCAGGAGCACGACCGAGAAATACCCGATCGATGGATCGCCCGCGCCCACGACGAATCCGGCAATGCCTTGATCGAAGATGCGAGGCCTGCGCTCATCACAGTCGTAGTACAGCTGACGCACCGACCATGGCCCGTTTGGGTTGGCGCGCAGGCTGATGCCTGCATGGGAATAGCGCATCTGGAACCGACTCAGGTCCAGGCCCGAGCGTGCTACCAGCGCCAGTGAGCCCCCGGAGCGTTCAAGTGTCGATTTGATGACGGCCCCAAAGCGCAGGATGGTGTCCTGCTGGGTGGCGTCGAGTTCGGAGGGCGGGTCGCAGTATCGGAAGACGCCCGCCTCACAGGGGCCCCACAGGGCCCCCGTTCCCAGAGCTGCGCAGACTAAAAGAAATTGCTTCAGCTGCGCGCGTGCCATGGACTCAGAGCGTGACCGGGTTGGAGCTCAGCTCTTTGTGCCAGTCATCGGCGAGCAGCAGAAAGAAGGCCTGATTCGTGTCGGTGCGGGCAAATTCAACACCGTAGGGTCGCTGATGCGCGGTGACCATCTTGCCCTCACCCAAGCCGCTGCGCTCCAGCGTCTTGTTCGGCACGTAAATTTGAACCACGTCATCGGCGCTGGCCACGGCCTGCAACTTCACGCGCACGGTGCCGGGGCGCTCGGGCATCGGGGTGACTTCAACGATGCGATACGGTCCGTTGATCTCGGCCATGGCTTTGGTGGCGCTGTCACTGGACTTGTCTACCGAGCCCAGGCTGGCCGATGAGGCTGATGATCCGCCCGCAGCCGAAGACGCCGCAAGACCACCCGCCAACGTGGGTGCAGAGGCGAAAGCAATGAGGGCTGCTGACAGCAGCAGTGATTTGCCGACGAACTTCATGGTGTTCTCCTGAGTGGATGGATGGAGCAGCAGACACGGACAATCGTTTGCGAGCATAGCTCAAGGGCAGCCTGAGCAGGCTTGCAGCGGCATCGCCTCATGCAGATCTGAACCGACAGGTCTGAATGTCGGGGCAGCGTACTCGAGCGAGATGCTTGGAATGAGATGCGGGGATCGAGGCACTTATTGCGACGGGCCGCGGCGCGCAACCCAGTAGGTGGCGCCTTGCGGGCCGTACCGTTCCTCGTGCGGAATGCCGCGGGCCAATGTGAACGTCTGGCCGGCGTTCAGGTTCAAAGTCTTGCCCTCATAGGTCAATGTGAATTGCCCCTGCACCACCAATGCCTGCACATCGAAAGGATGCGTGTGCGTGTCGACCACCTGGCCAGGGGGCCAGGTACGTTCCACGACCTGGTCGAAGCCCTGCGCCAAGGCATTGGATTCAAATTCGGTAAAGGTTGGCAGGCTCATGAGTGGTCCTTCATGCAGAGGATGGATCGCGACAATCAGTTGAACAGGGCCTCGCAACCCGTTCCTGCGATGGCTGTGTCAAACCGCTTGCGAGCCGCCACATCAAGTGAGGCATGGTCGCGTCTGAGCCATTGCAGGCACTTAGCCTGATAGGGAAATGGCTGTTGCACCCAGGGCTTGCCATCGATCTGAGTTTCCACCTGGGTGGCGCCATTCATCACGGCTTTGGCGTTGGCCAGCATCGCAGGGGGATACACGCGACCGATCTCGCGCAGGATCGCGGTGACGGTGGCAGGCAGTGCGGTCACGTCGAACCAGTCGTTCTCCTCGGGCAGCAGCCCCGAGAGATCCTCGACATTGCCGACCCAACCATAGACACGCGGTGCGCGCTTGAGAGTGACCGCCATGCAGGTCGGGTCGAAGTGGGCAAGCTGCGTCAGTTGACCGAAGACACCGAAATCGGATGAGCCCGGACGCGTGCCCAACAGATAGCGATGTGTGCGCAGATGATTCTCGAACGCATCGAGGAAGCGTTCGTAGCTTGCCTCGATGACCGGGGCGGTGGTCTCGTTGGAGCCGACATAACGCAGCCTCGGAATCTGACGTTCGGCAATTAACTTGCCATAGCGGGCATGCTCTTCATCCGACAGCGGCGGGCGCGACCAGGTGGCCAGGATGGCTGAGGCCTTGTCGATGTCAGCCTGATAGTGCCAGCGGTAGTGAAACATCGCCTTCGTGAGCCATTCGTCCGCATAGTCCTCGATCAGCGCATCGATGAGCGCGAGCGCAGGGTCGGACGGGATGACACTGCGCCCCGGATGCGAGGCCTCGAAACGGCGGATCAACGGCGTTGAGTCGGTGACGGCTTGCAGGGTGCCGTCGTCGGCTGGCAGGAAAAAGGTGGGCAGCAGCGAGGGCTTGGGCACGGGCAGCCCGGTGAGTTCGCCGCCTGCGACGTTGCTGGCGATCAGCAGCCGGTAGGGGATCTGCCGGTATCGCAGCACTGCAAGCATCTTGCGCGTGTAGGGCGAGCCGGCCACGCCCATGAGCGTGACACGTGCATCGTTCAGGATAGTGTCGGCGTCGATCTTGCGAGGCATGGTCTGGTCTCCGAAGCAGCGGCCCTTGGGTGCACGCCGCGCGATGCCGCGTGCCGGGCCGCCGCAGACACGGCACACAGAGGCCGCAGCGAGGCGGATGACCGGGGATCGGATGGTGGGCAGCGAGGGTTTCGAACCCCCGACCCCCGCCGTGTGAAGGCGATGCTCTACCACTGAGCTAGCTGCCCAATCCCCTGCAGACATCGCTCAGCGTTTCTGTCATTGCCGTGTGCGGGCAGTGCATGGCGACCGAGCGAGTTTCTCGATCGAACGCGCGACGACAAGCGCATCAGGTCCAGCCGAGAGGCGAGATTTTGACACGAAAGCCATGCGTCTCACAAATCGCAGAGGGCTTGCGCTCGCCTATGGCCTGTCTGACGGGCCGGTGCGCCGATACACTCGCCCGGAACCAACCAAGGAGTGAATGTGATGCGTCCTGCCGATCAGGCCCTGTCTCAGCCGCCTCTGAGCGAAGATGACGCCCCATTGTCCGGCGTGGTGGTGTGTGATTTCACGCGGGTGTTTTCAGGCCCCTATTGCACCAAGATGCTGGCGGATCTGGGGGCGACCGTGATCAAGCTGGAGCGTCCTGGCGAAGGCGATGAAGTGCGCCTCGCCGGCCATCAGCTGGACCCGGCACGCGGGGATCAGAGCGCCTACTTTGCCCGCATGAACGCCGGCAAGCGCAGTGTGGCGGTGGACTTTTCCAACCCGCAGGCGCGCGAGCTGGTGCTGGACATCGTGCGACGTGCCGACGTGGTGGTGGAGAACTTTTCGCCCGGGGTCATGGCCAAGTACGGCTTTGATGAACCGAGCCTGAGAAAGGTGCGCCCCGATCTGGTCTATTGCTCGATTTCCGGCTTTGGACAGACCGGCCCGCTGCGCTCCATGCAGGCCTACGCACATCTGGTCAACGCCTTCTCGGGGATGATGGAACTGGATCGCGGTGGTCTCTTTCCGCCCAAGGCAGCCAATCTGCAGGCGGCCGATGTGCTGGCCGGGCTCAATGCGTTCGGCGCGATTTGCGCAGCGCTGCTGAGGCGGTTTCGCAAGGGGCGTGGCGCGTTTCTGGATGTCTCGATGCTCGAGTCGCTGCTGGTGGCCGACGACATCAACTTTTCCGCCTTGCTCAATGGGGGCGTGGCCGCTCGGGCACCACGCGCCGGGATGGCGATCGTGCCCATTGGCGATCGGCATGTGGCGATGCAGATTGGCGGTGCGCCGGCGATGTGGCCACGCCTGGTGGAACTCATCGGACGCCCCGATCTGCGCGACGATGCGCGCTTCACAACCTCGCAGGCCCGTCGTGAACACTGGGGTGCGTTGCAGGACATCCTGGCTGAGTGGCTTAAGGGATTCGCGACGCCGGACGAGGCGGTCGCGAAGCTTGCCGCAGCCCGCATGCCCGGGGTGCCGGTGCTGATGCCGGAAGAAGTGATCCGGCACCCGCATCTGGCTGCGCGAGGCGTGTTCCCTAAGGTGCCTCATCCGGTGTCAGGCGACGCACAGGTGACGGCTCAGCCATTCCAATGGGATGGTCGCGCTGTGACGCCGGCCGGCCCGGTGCCTTATCGCATTGGCCAGCACACCAACGAAGTGCTGGGGCAGTGGCTGGGTTATTCCAACGAGCGCATCACTGCGCTGGCCGATCAGAAGGTGGTGGCACTCGGGTGAAGCGGCGCGGCGCTGATGCGCTGTCCAATGACAGCGGTCGCGCCTGGGGCCAGGCTCACGCGGTCCAGCGGCGCGCAGTTACCGGCTTCGACGCACACATACTGGTACCAGTCCTTCAGGGGAACATCACCCAGGGCTGCAATGCCCTCAGCGCCCGGGTTCCAGACCACTGCGCTGGCGCTGTGTGCTGATTCAATGTGAATAGATCGGCCGAGCACCGGATCGTCGATCCGCTGATGCGCGCCGGCACGCAAATAGATGCGATCGCAGGCACCCTCGAAGGTCCAGGCCTCGTCTTGAGTGAAGGCGTTGAAGTCGCGTAGCTTGTCCAGGTAGGACAAGCCTTGCAGGCCGTCGATCCCGATGCGGCGTACGTCGCCCACACGAAAATACGTGTGCAGTGCCTGAGTGAGCGAGACGGTGTCTTCGCTGTCGTTTCGGGTGAAGAGCGCCATCTCCAGTGCCTGACCGATGCGCACTTCAAATTGCGGTGTGCAGGAGGCGGGCCAGTTCAATCCCTCTGGCCAGCCACCACGCGGTGCGCTCAGTGCCAGAACCACGCGGGCTTCGCCTTCAGACGATTCGCCGAAGGACGTCACCGTCCAGGGCATCTTGCGCACGAAGCCATGCTGCGCGGCTGAATCAGGCTTGTCCTGTTTGGCAAACCAGGGCCAGCACAGGGGCACGCCGCCTCGCACAGGGCGTCCTGGCGCAAGGGCTGCCGGTGAGCACCAGAGCAGATCGCGGCCATCGTTGCGCGGGATGAATGAGAGCACCTGCGCGCCATAGAGCGCGATTTCGCAGCGCGCCAGCGGTGTGTCGATCAGCAGAGTCTCGAGACCCTGGAAGCGGGAGCGGACGATCATGGCGACGAAGCCTCAGAGGATGGCCGGGTGGCACACTGCGCGCGCATCGCGCAGCGGACTCGCGATGATCCACTAAACTGCGGCGTCCGGCCGCCCTGGCGCGGCCTTCGTCTGCTTGCGTGCCATGCCTGATCCCATCGTTCGTACCCGTTTTGCGCCGTCGCCCACTGGTTTTCTTCACATCGGTGGGGCGCGTACCGCGCTTTTCTCCTGGGCCTACGCCCGCCATTTCAGCGGCACGTTCATTCTGCGCATCGAAGACACCGATGTGGAGCGCTCCACCCCGGAAGCCGTGCAGGGCATCCTCGATGGCATGCAGTGGCTCGGCCTGCAACCCGACGAGGGGCCGTTCTATCAGATGCGGCGCATGGACCGGTACCGGGAGGTGATCGGGCAAATGCTCAAGGCGGGCACGGCCTACCATTGCTGGAGCACGCCGGCTGAGCTGGATGCAATGCGCGAAGCGCAGCGCGCGCGCGGTGAGAAGCCGCGCTATGACGGACGCTGGCGGCCTGAAAACCGGGGCCGACTCGGATTGGTGCCGCCCGATGGCGCGCAACCTGTCGTGCGTTTTCGCAACCCAGACGCAGGCGATGTGGCCTGGACCGATCTGGTGAAGGGGCCGATTGCGTTTGCAAATACTGAACTCGACGACCTGATCATCGCGCGCTCCGATGGCACGCCCACCTACAACTTCTGCGTGGTGGTCGATGATTGGGACATGCAGATCACGCAGGTGATTCGCGGCGATGACCACGTCAACAACACGCCTCGTCAGATCAATATCCTGCGCGCGCTGGGCGCCGTGCCACCGCAGTACGGTCATGTGCCGATGATTCACGGCTCGGACGGACAAAAATTGTCCAAGCGGCATGGTGCGGTGTCGGTCATGCAGTACGACGAGGATGGGTTCCTGCCGGAGGCGGTGATCAATTATCTGGCCCGCTTGGGTTGGAGCCACGGCAATACAGAGATCTTCAGCCGTGCCGAGCTGGTGTCATGGTTTGATGGCTCGCATCTGTCACATTCGCCTTCGCAGTTCGATACTGAAAAGCTCAAGTGGCTGAATAATCATTACCTGAAGGCCATGTCCGACGATGCCTTGGCAGCCCTGGTTGCGCCCCGCATGGGCCGTCGCGGGGTCTCGGTTCAGGCCCCGGGATCGCCCGATCTGGCGGCCGCCTGTGGCCTCTTCAAGGATCGCGCGGGCACGCTGGAGGAACTGGCTGATCTGGCCTCGATGTTGTGGATCGAGCCCGCTGTGGCCAATCCTTCGTTGGCCGAGGAACTGGCGGCGCAACTCAAGCCTGAAGCGGTGCCTGCACTGCACACCCTTACTGACCGATTGGCGTCGTGTCAGTGGGACAAGGTGTCCATCGCTGCGGCCATCAAAGAGGTACTCGCCGCACACAGCCTGAAGATGCCGCAATTGGCGGTGCCTGTGCGCCTGAAGGTGTTCGGTCGGGCGCAGACGCCGTCCGTGGATGCGATGCTCGCGCTCATGTCGCGCGAGGTGGTGTTGCGGCGCTTGAGTCAGTAGATGACCAAGGCGCTGCAGATGGTGTCGCAACCGACCCGCAAGGCGCGGTCTACCACGCCGCTGCAGCTGGTTCCGGTTGTGCGGGCTGACACCCTCGGTGATCAAGCCTATGGACGCATTCGCGAGGCGATTGCATCCGGTGCGATTCCGCCCGGGCAGCGCCTGACGGTGCGTGGCTTGGTAGAGGCGCTGGGTATTGGCTTTACGCCAGCCCGCGAAGCCCTCAATCGCCTGGCAGCGGAAGGCATCCTCGCCGTAGGTCCCAATCGTACG
>CANHUQ010000180.1 GCA_947463885.1 Burkholderiales bacterium | reverse complement strand
ATCGTCACCACCTCCAACCCCGATGCGGCGCTCAACTTCGGGATGACCGAGCATGTGGAGCACGACGAGCGTTACCGGCGTGCCCATGAGTTTTTCGATGTGGTCACGGGCTTGTGGGACAGCTGGGCCGACGATGCTTGGCTGCGCGATCAGGACAACGGTCTGTTCTTTGATGAGCGGCGCCTGCATGTGCTCGACCACCATGGCGAACACCTGCACGTACGCGGGCCGCTGAACATTGCGCGGCCGATCCAGGGCTGGCCGGTCATCGTGCAGGCAGGCGCATCAGAGGCCGGCAAAGACCTGGCCGCACGCACCGCCGAGGTCATCTTCGGCAGCAGTCGCACCATCGAAGACGCCCGCCGCTTCTATGCCGACATGCAGGCTCGTCTGCGTGACGCAGGCCGTGCCCCCGATGCACTGAAGGTTCTTCCCGGTGCACTGGTGACGGTGGGGCGCAGCACGCAGGAGGCCATCGACCGTCAGGCGCTGCTGGACAGCCTGGTGCACGTGGAAAGTGCGCTCCCCAATTTGTCGCTGCGGCTTGGGGTGGATGCTTCGCACTTCGAGCTGGACGCCCCACTGCCCGAGCTGCCGCGCACCAATGCCAGCCAGAGCGGTCAGGACGCACTGGTGGCGCAGGGACGCCGCGAGTCGCTCACGGTGCGGCAACTGGCGCAGCGCGTGAGCGGCTACGGTGGACTGAAAATGGTGGGGACCGCCTCAGAGATCGCCGATACGATGCAAGACTGGCTCGAGACCGAGGCCTGCGACGGCTTCAACATCATGTTCCCCACAGTACCTGCGGGGCTCAACGATTTTGTCGACCTCGTGGTGCCAGAACTGCAGCGCCGCGGCATCTTCCGCACGGCATATCAGGGCACCACCCTGCGCGATCACCTGGGCCTGGCGCGTCCGCAGAACCGCTTCTTCCCTTCTCCTTGAAGCGCGGGCTCAGCCACTGAGCCCAGTGCAGTGAGGCTACTGAGGCTTAGCCCACTGCGCGCGTCTTGCCGGCCCAGTACGGCACGCGCAGATCGCGCTTCAGAACCTTGCCCACCGGGCTGCGCGGCAGCGACTCGATGAAGTCCACCGACTTAGGCGCCTTCATCGACCCCACCTGATCCTTAGCCCAGGCGATCAACTCCTCAGCCCCGGCTGACTGGCCCGGTTTGAGCTGAACGCAGGCCTTGACCGCCTCGCCCCACTTGTCATCGGGCACGCCGATCACCGCGCAGTCCTGCACCGCCGGGTGCTTCATCAGCGCGCTTTCCACTTCAAAGGGAAAGATGTTGAAGCCACCCGAGATGATCAGGTCGCGCTTGCGATCAGTGATGTAGAAATAGCCATCGGCATCGCACTTGCCAATATCACCGGTGTGATGCCAGCCGAATTGCTGGATCTCGGTGGTGGCCGCCTCGTCATCCAGATAGCCGTTCATCACCGTGGGGCCACGCAGCACCACCTCGCCAGTTTCGCCAGCTGGCAGCAGCCGCCCGGCCTCGTCCATGATGGCCATGTCTTCGACAATCACGGTGGGCCGCCCGCACGACAGCAGCAAATGGCGCTTGGCCGGGTCACGCACCGCTTCAGCCATTTCGCGCGGCGACATGAAGGTGGTCGGAAAGCCCGACTCGGTCTGCCCGAACGCCTGACACACCACGGGGCCGAAACGTTGCACCGCTTCAGCGATTTTCTCGGGCGCAAAGGGTGATGCCGCGGCGATCAGATAGCGCAGCGACGAAAAATCGGCCGTCGCTGCGCGCGGATGTGCGAGCAGCACATAGATCAGCGTGGGGGGCAAAAACAGCGTGTCCACGCGATGTTTCTCGATCAGGTCGATCATGTGCCCCACATCGGGCGTGCTCATCATGATCGTGGTGCCACCAAACTGGCCCATCCCTAAGGCCACGAAGCCTGCCGCATGGGTGATCGGTGCCACCGCCAGGTTCACGGGCGGGGCGTCGTAATGCAGGCAGGTCGCCCAGGCCATCACGGCCGTGAGCATCATGCGGTTGGTGCCCACCGTGAGCTTGGAGCGCCCCGTGGTGCCGCCGGTCGCCCCCTGAAAACCCTGTGCCTCTTCCGGCAGGCGCAGATCGAGCGGCGCATCGTCGGTCTCACCCAGCCATGTGCTGAGCGAAGGCGCCCGCGCATCATCGCCATTGATGCACACCAGCTCTCGCAGCGTGGGCACCCCGGCACGGATCTCGTCGATCATGCCTGCTGCCGCCGGATGAAAGAACAGTACGCTGCAACGACCCGCTGCCAGGATGTGCAGGATGTCGGGCACTGCGGCCCGCATGTTCAGGTTGGACCAGGCACCGCCCGCACGCAGGCCACCCAACATGGCGAGCATGGCCAGCGGTGTGTTCGGGCTGAGCACTGCGAATTTGTCGCCCGTGGCGAGTCCGCCGGTGCGCAAGCGCCGCGCGATGCGATTGCTCAGTGCATACGACTGCGCGTAGGTGAGATCACCGCCCTCCCCTGCGAAAGCCAGTCGCTCAGGATGGGTGCGATAGCCGCGAAAAAACAGATCAGTGATGTGCATGGCGATGTCTCCTGACGGCGCATCTTAGCCGCGCGCGCCGCACCGCAGACTCGCTACCAGACTGATCGTGACACGCATGCCGGGACGCACCTGTAGGTGCCTGTCCGTGTCTTGAATGAGCCTGCGCACGTTTGCACAGGCTGCGGCCGGTCACAGTGAAGGTGCGTGCGGGGCCACCTTGGCCCGCACGCGAGGGCTCAATCAGCCAGCCCTGAGATTCAGCTCGTTGGCGTAAGGCGCCATCCAGCGCAGATCTTCGGAAATCATCTTCGTCAGCGCCTCGGACGACGAACCCTTGGCCACCATGCCCTGCGCCATGTACTTACCGGTCACATTGGGGTGCTTGAGCACATCGTTCATGGTGCGATTGATCGATGCAATCGTGGCTGCAGGCGTGCCCGCGGGCACGGCAAAGCCGCCCCAATAGTCGAGCTCAGGCAAGTCCAGCCCCAGCTCCTTGTAGGTGGGGACATCGGGCGCCAGCGCCGAGCGCTGATCCGTCATCACGGCCAGTGCACGCACCTTGCCCTTGAACGGGATGATCAGCGGCAGCGCCGAAATGCACATCTGCAATTCGCCCTGAGCCAACGCAGTCATGGAATCCGGGCCGCCCTTGAATGCGATCACGGTGCCGGTCAGGTTCTGTTTGCGCAGGAAATTGGCGGCGTGCAGATGGCCCGCGCCGCCCACGACCGCGCCATACGACAGCTTGTTGGGGTTGGCCCGAATCCAGTCGGTGAGCTCTTTCACGCTGCGCCAGGGCGCCGATTCACTGACGAAAATCGCGCCCGGTGTGCTGCCGCCCAGACCAATCATCGCCAGCTGGCGGTTCAGGTCATAACGCTGGAAGGTGGCCTGCGCAGCAGTCATCTCGCTGTTCAGGTGAATCCAGGTGTTGCCGTCGGCGGGCGCTGAAATGATCTGCTGCATGCCGATGACGTACGAGCCGCCAGGTCGGTTGTCTACCGTCACCGGCTGCTTGGTCTGCGTGGTCCACTGGTCAGCGAAGATGCGCACCGAGTTGTCGGCCACACCGCCCGCCGGCAGGGGCACGATGATGCGAAGCGGTTTGGTCAGATCCTGAGCGCGAGCCGACAGGGCCGTCGATGCGGCCAGTGCAGCACCCGCCTGCAGCACGCGGCGGCGGTCATTGATGAAAGACATGGGTGTTCCTCCGTGGTTCAGTCAGTTCTTCTGTCAGCTCAAAGGGAGCGATCGTCATTATCGCGGCATCACCGTTGCGACACCACAGTTTTGCAGCATCAAAAACGGCCGAGATCCACCTGCCGACGCACCGTGGATGCCGCCAGCTCACGCCAGATCGCCATCTCCAGCGCCTGCATGGCAGGCGCAGTGTGCTGCGCACTACACGTATCGATGTGGTGATGCAGATCGGTCAGCAGGCCGCGCAAACGATGGTTGCTGGTATCGAGCGCGCTGACCAGCAGACATTCGTCGTGTGAAGCCACTGCCTCCTTCAGGCGCGCCACCAGGCCCGCGTCGGTCACGGCGTTGAGGGCCTGCGCGAACACGGCTCGCATGGCCGCGTTTTCCTCCACCCGACGCTGCACCCCGCGCTCGAGTTCTTGCCTGACCACCGGCAGCAGCGCCATGTGTCGCATGACCACCGCCTGCTCCCAGGAGCCTGGCAAGTTCGGCGCAACCTCTTCAAGGAGATCGCGCTCGAGCGCACCGAGATACACATCGCAGTCGGGCTTCAAGCCACCTCCAGACGACCGAGCAGTTCCAACGTGGCGCGATCCTGACTGTTGCACATCATCCAGGCGGCCAGCGCCATCATCGAGTCGGTGACTGTACCGGACTGAAACTCCTTCGCCGCGGACAGCCAGATCGCTTGCCCCTTGAGGCAATTGAAGACCTCCCACCAATGCAGCGACTGCAGATCAGCCTTCAGCCCGCTGGCCGCCTCCCACAGGGCGATGGCCTGCTCGCGCGGCAACAATCCGCCACGCCGTTCATCGCGATGAAAACACCACACCCGATTCAGACTCCAGGCGAGGTCTTCAAGCGGATCGCCCAGATGCACCATTTCCCAGTCGAGCACCGCTCGCAGCCTGCCCTGCGGATCGATCATCAGATTGCCGGTGCGATAGTCCCCATGCACCACCGACAACCGCGCCGGCGCCGCAGGCGGATGTCGGCGCATCCAGCGGATCGCAGCACGCTGCACCGGTTGCGGCTCAAGCGCATCCGCCTCCAGGACCGCCTCCCAGTGGTCGAGCTCATGGCGCCAGCACGCCGTGGGCGCAGGCGCGGGCATGTACTGCGTGAGCCCCAGGGCATCAGGGTCTGCTGCGGCAATGCGGCCCAGGATCGACCACTTCTGGTGTCCGATATGCGCATGATGCTGCGCATACGGGGCCGCCATCAGCTTGAGGGGGCCGGCTTCCGCACCGTCAATGGCTTGCATGATGAAAAAAGGCGAACCCAGCGCCTGCGCAGAAGATTCGAGCCACAAGGGTTGCGGCACCGGCACATCGGTCGCGTGAAAGGCCTGCAGCGCCATGAATTCACGCTGCCTTTCGGTCTCGATCAGGCTGGAGACCGGATCCAGTCGCAGCACGAAGGCCTGAGGTGCATCAGCGCGATCACGTGCCTGCACCACAAAGCGATAGGTGGCCCGCGACGCGCCACCCGCAATGCGCACGCAGGGATCGATGCGTACCGCCTCCCCTGTCCGCGCATGCCACCAGGCTTCCAGGCGTCTGGCGACCTGCGCAGGGTCGAACGCGTCAGCGTGCACCATCGAGCAGGCCGGTCAACCCTGAGGGGGCGTGCGGTCCCACGCACAACTGCTCGACAATCCCCAGTCCCGTACGATCGCCCTCACGCGCGCGCACCAGCTGCTGAATGTGCACATTGTGAATACTCAGCGGGTCCAGGTCGGCCTGGCGCCAGCTGTCATGGCCGGTAGCGAGCTCGCCTTTCCAGACCCCATGTGACCACTGCGGGTGGCGGTAACCCAGCCCCTTCATCTGAAAGAGCGCAAGTGGCTCCACGGTGATCACGCGCCGTTCTCCGCCCGGCTCGACCACGGTGAAGGCGCCGTCCTGCATGCGACGCGTACCGGGGTGGTAGCGCAACTGGTGGCTCACCTCGGTCATGCGCACGATCTGCGCGGCCGCCGCCTGCGTCGACGCTCCCTGCTCGGGCAATCCGAACGCCGCACGCTTGCCTTCTGCATGCAGCGAGCGCCCCTGCGCATCCTCGAACACGCACACATGGCTGCAGCCGTCATCCCAATGGATGGGCGCCCACAGGAAGAAGATCTGAGGCGCCACATGAAGCGGCGCGCCACCCACGTCCGGTTCGCCCACCGGCCGGATACCCCAGGAGCGGTCTCGTGTTGCCCAGGTCTGCTCGGGCCGGATGTCCATGCGCTCTCCGGCACATTCGATCCAGCCTTCCCAGCGGCCAAACTGCGTGAATCGCGTGACATCCATGAACACGCGCTGTTCGCGTCGCAAGGTCTGACGCTCTTCTTCAAGCGGTACGCTGCGGGCCGTAAACGTGAGCGAACACGCGAGCGCACTGTCGTTGGTGGCCAGACTGACCCTGAGGGTGCGCATCGGCTCCAGGATGTCGATGCGAAACGGCCCCACCTCGAGCACATCACGCTCGTCCGGTGCGCGCCTCGACCCATGAAAGCTGTATTGCACACCGTTGCGCACGACGCTGATGGCGCAATCCATGATGCGCCGGTTCGGATATAGGCCCAGCGCGATCCCGAAGTAGAGCGATCCGTCTGCCGAAAACCCGTTGAACCAATAGCGGTCGTAGGTGTTGCGGTCATTGGAGACCGGGTGCGCAATCGGCTCCGGAGTCTGGTGCAGCGGATAGTCGTCGAAGCGGCTCAGCATGCGGGCTCAGGCAAACATGATGACGTTACGGGCAACACCGCCGCGCGCCAGCGCAGCAAAGCCCTCATTGATTTCTTCGATCTTGATGCGTGAGGAAATCAGGCCGTCCAGGTGCAGCCGACCCTGCTGGTAGAACTCGATGAGCTGGGGCATGTCCACCCGGAAGTGGTTCGAGCCCATCGAGGAGCCCTGCATGCGGCGTTCGCGCAAAAAGTCCGGGCCATGGAGTTCGATCTTCACGCCCATCGGGATCATGCCCACGATAGTCGCCGTACCACCCGGGCGCAGCATGGCAAAGCACATCTCGGCGGTCTGCTTCAGGCCCACGCATTCAAACGAATTTTCAACGCCGCCTGCAGTCATTTCCATGATCTGCTTGACCGCATCCTCACCGGCCAGCACGCCTTCGGTGGCGCCCATTTTCTTGGCCAGCTCGAGCTTGCTTGGGTCCTTATCGACGGCAATGATCCGGCCTGCTCCAGCGATCGCCGCGCCGTTGACAGCCGCCAGGCCGATCCCGCCGCAGCCCACCACCGCGACGGTGCTGCCGGGCCGTACCTTGGCGGTGTGCACCACCGCGCCGTACCCGGTCATGACCCCGCAGCCGATGAGTGCGGCCAGATCCATGGGCATCTCTTTGGTGACTTTCACCAGTGCGTGCTCGTGAACCAGCATCTGCTCTGCAAACGAAGACAGGTTCAAGTACTGGTTCAGGTGCTGGCCTTTCCAGCTCAGCCGCTTGGCCACACCCGGCGGCAGCTTCACATCGGTGCCTTCGCAGATCGACATGCGGCCGGTCAGGCAGCAGGCGCAGTGCCCGCAAAAAACCGACAGACAGGTGATCACATGATCACCAGGCTTCACATAGGTGACATCGCGCCCGACGGCCTCCACCACACCTGAGGACTCGTGACCGAGCACGGCGGGTGCGGGCCAGGGCCACTTGCCTTCCATGAAATGCAAATCGCTGTGGCACAAGCCTGCAGCCGACGTGCGAATGAGCACCTCGCGCGGGCCAGGCTTTTCGATCTGGACGTCCTCAATGGTGAGGGGTTGGTTTGCGCCGTGATAAACAGCTGCTTTCATCTGACAGTCCTAAGTTCTGAAAACGGTTCTAAAGAAAAGGGAGGTGACCACGAGAGGCGTGCCCAAGCCCTGCGTACGCGTCACCGTCAGCCTGGTATGCGCACCGGCAAGTGCGTGAATCCGTGCACGAAGTTTGAGAACGTGCGCACCGGTTCACCGGCCAGTTCAATCACCGGGAAACGCGGCAGCATCTCTTCCCAGAGAATCTTGAGCTGCAGCTCCGCCAGACGGTTGCCAACACAACGATGGATGCCGAAGCCGAATGAAATGTGCTGACGCGGGCGGGCGCGGTCGATGATGAAGCGATCCGCGTGTTCAATCGCCGCCTCATCGCGATTACCGGACAGGTACCACATCACCACCTTGTCGCCCTTGCGGATCGCCTTGCCACCCAGCGTGTAATCCGACACCGCGGTACGGCGCATGTGGGCAAGCGGCGT
>CANHUQ010000179.1 GCA_947463885.1 Burkholderiales bacterium | reverse complement strand
CTGTCGGGCCAGGATGTGCACCTGACCATCGATCTGGGCGATGCTCGCGGGTATCGCTATCACAGCGGTGTGATTTTTGCGGCCTATGTCGAGGGCCAACCCAATGCCATCGGCAGAGGCGGGCGCTACGACAATGTGGGTGAATCCTTTGGTCGTGCGCGTCCGGCCACAGGCTTTTCGCTCGAGCTGAGAGAGCTTGCCGGTCTGCTTGAAGAGCCTGCACCCGCACGCGCAGTGCGCGCGCCCTGGTCGGTCGATGCAGGCCTCAATCAGGCGATTCAAAGCCTGCGCGATGCGGGACAGATTGTTGTACAGGTGTTGCCCGGCCACGAGGACGAGCAGCAAGAATTCGAGTGCGATCGTGAGCTCGCACAGCAAAACGGCGCCTGGTCGGTCAGACCGTTGCGGAGGCAGTAGCGATGGGCAGGAATGTGGTGGTCATCGGCACCCAGTGGGGTGACGAAGGCAAGGGCAAGGTCGTCGATTGGCTGACTGATTCGGCGCAAGGAGTCGTGCGCTTTCAGGGCGGGCACAACGCCGGCCATACGCTGGTGATCGGCGGGCGCAAACAGGTGCTGCGCCTGATCCCGTCGGGCATTCTTCGGCCGGGTGTCACCTGCTACATCGGCAGTGGTGTCGTGCTGTCGCCTGAAGCACTCCTGCAGGAAATCGAGGAGCTCGAGCGCGCAGGGGTGGCTGTGCGCGAGCGGCTGCGCATCAGCAGCACCTGCCCGCTCATCCTCCCGTATCACGTGGCGCTGGATCAGGCACGCGAGGCGCGCCGTGGCGACGCCAAGATCGGCACCACTGGGCGTGGCATCGGCCCGGCCTACGAAGACAAAGTGGCGCGCCGTGCGGTGCGCGTGCGCGATCTCTTTGCACCCGAGGTGCTGCGCCAGCGCTTGCACGAGACGCTCGACTTTCACAATTTCGCCCTCGAACGTTATTTCGGTGTCAAGCCGCTCGATCCCGACAAGGTGGCCGACGACGCGCTGGCACTTGCACCGCGCGTGGCCCCAATGGTCGCCGATGTCCCCGCGGAACTGGCGCAGGCCTCGCAACGCGGGGATCGCCTCTTGTTCGAAGGCGCTCAGGGCGCGCTGCTCGACGTCGATCACGGCACCTACCCGTTCGTGACCAGCAGCAATTGCATCGCCGGTGCGGCGGCCGCCGGCGCCGGAGTCGGTCCCCAGCAGCTGAACTATGTATTGGGCATCGCCAAGGCCTACACCACGCGTGTGGGCGCGGGCCCCTTTCCGACCGAACTGTTCGACGAGGTCGGCAAGCACCTGGCTACCCGCGGCAATGAATTCGGCTCGGTGACCGGGCGTCCGCGTCGCTGTGGCTGGTTTGATGCAGTGGCGATGCGCCGCTCCATCCAACTCAATGGCGTCAGTGGTTTGTGCGTCACCAAGCTCGACGTCCTCGATGGCCTTCCGGTCGTGCGGATCTGCACCGGGTATCGGCGCGCCGGGCAAGCGGTCGATCTGCTGCCGTTTGGCGCTGACGATGTGGCGGCCTGCGAGCCGGTCTATGAAGACATGCCGGGCTGGACCGACTCAACCGTGGGTGCCTGCACCTGGGAGGCGTTGCCGGCAGCTGCGCAGCGCTACCTGAAGCGGCTCTCCGAACTGGTGGGTGCACCGATCGATATCGTTTCCACCGGCCCTGACCGCGACGAAACCATTCTGTTGCGCCATCCGTTCACCCATTGAGCCGTTGACCGCCGATGTCTGACGGCAAGCTGCGAGTCGGGTGGGACGAATACCACCGTCTCATCGAATCGCTCGCGATTCAAGTGCACCGTTCGGGTTGGCAATGTGATGCGATGGTGTGTCTGGCACGGGGCGGCCTGCGCGTGGGCGACGTGCTGTCGCGTCTGTTCCGAAAGCCACTTGGGGTGCTCTTCACAAGTTCGTATCGCGAAGACGCTGGCACACTGCAGTCGCACTTGCTGATCGCTGAGCATTTGAGCAGCGCGCAGCCCTTGCCGGGTGGTCGCTGGCTGCTGATCGATGACTTGGCTGATTCCGGCGGCACGCTTGAGCAAGTCGTGCCGGCCCTCAAGTCCTCGCGACCGGACGTGGCCGAGATCCGCACTGCGGTGCTGTGGTGCAAGGGGCGGTCATCGGTCATGCCTGACTTTCATGTCAGCCATCTGCCCGATGACCCCTGGATCGTTCAGCCCTTCGAGGTGTACGACTCGCTCTCGCTGTCTGAGCTTGAACAGACGATGCAGCCGTGACCTTGGGTTTGATTCAGTTTGAGGCTGCGCGCAAACCACCCACGTCATCAGCGCGAGGCGCTGATGACCCTGCGCAAACGGCTATTGCACGCGCGGTGAATGACGGGCGGAGGGGTGTACTGCTTGAGGGGTTTGTACTCACTGAACGTGCCGTACTAACTGCCAGGCCGCGGGCCAGATTGACCCGGGAAAAAGATGGTGCCCAGAAGAGGACTCGAACCTCCACACCATTGCTGGCGCTAGGACCTGAACCTAGTGCGTCTACCAATTCCGCCATCTGGGCACTGCAAAACAACTGATTCGAGCTCGCACCCGAATCATCGAGTATAACGATCTCTGAACTTCACTGTCAAACTGCAACCGTGACTGCCACTTGGACTCCCCCCGGTCGCGAGGACATCCTCGAGGCACTGCGTGCGGCTGATGCGCCACTCACGCCTCAGGAACTCGGCGAACGCCTTGGTGTACCCACCCGGCAATTCGCCGTGCTGGAACAACGCATTCTCGCCATGGAGCGAGACGGTCTGTTGCTGCCTAATCGCAAGGGCGTGCTGCTGCTGGCCAGCCGCCTCGAGCTGATTGCCGGGCGCATCGTGGGCCATCGGGACGGGTTCGGGTTCCTGATCCCCGATGCCGGTGGCGGCGATCTGTTCCTGCCCCCGCGCGAGATGCAAAAAGCCATGCATGGCGACCGTGCCCTGGTCAAATCCATGGGCACCGATTCGCGGGGCCGCACCGAGGGCGCGATTGTTGAAGTGACTGATCGTGGTCATCGGCGACTGGTGGGGCGGCTCGTGGCCGAACGTGGCCTCACGCTGGTGGTCCCTGAAGACCAGCGCATCAAGCACGACATCCTCATCGCCCCGGGCGACGCCGCCAAGGCGCAACCCGGTCAAGTGGTCAGCGTCGAGATTCTGCAGCCTCCCAATGGGCATGCGCCGCCGATGGGGCGGGTGGTGGAGGTGCTGGGAGGCATCGATGACCCGGGCATGGAGATCGAAATTGCGGTGCGCAAGTTCGATGTGCCGCACACATTTTCCGAGGAAGCGCTCGCCCAGGCCGCCAAGTTGCCTGCACAGGTGCGCGCCGCAGACTTGCGCAAGCGCGTCGATCTGCGCGACGTGCCATTGGTGACCATCGACGGCGAAGACGCCCGCGACTTTGACGACGCCGTGTATTGCGAGCCGCTCGAGAGCTCCGGGCGCAAGGCCGGTGGCTGGCGGCTGATCGTGGCCATCGCCGATGTGGCGCATTACGTGCGCCACGATGAAGCGCTCGACCTCGATGCACGTCAGCGTTCCACTTCGGTGTACTTCCCGCGTCGGGTCATCCCGATGCTGCCCGAGAAAATTTCCAACGGCTTGTGTTCGCTCAATCCGGCGGTCGATCGACTGGTGCTGGTGGCCGACGCCGTCATCACTGCACGCGGGCAGGTGAAGGCCTACCAGTTCTACGAAGCGGTGATGCACTCGGCAGCGCGCCTGACCTACGACCAGGTCTGGTCTGTGTTGTCAGGGCGCGATCCTGCCGCCGCGCGTCAACTCGCGCCGCTCGTGCCGCATCTGCAGAATCTTTATGACCTGTACCGCACGCTGGCCAAAGCGCGCGGCGAGCGCGGCGCCATGGAGTTCGAGAGCGTCGAGACCAAGATCGTGTGCGATGTGGCCGGTCGTATCGAGCGCATCGTGCCGCGCACCCGCAACGATGCACACAAGCTCATTGAAGAGTGCATGCTGGCCGCCAACACGTGTGCGGCGGATTTTCTGGGGCGCAGCAAGCACCCGGGTCTGTACCGCATCCATGAAGGCCCCACACCCGAGCGGCTGTCGCTGTTGCGCGAGTTTCTGCAGGGCATTGGCCTGTCGCTTGGCGGTGGTGAAGACCCCACACCCAAGGACTATGCAGAGCTTGCGGCGCGCATCGCTGGCCGGCCAGATGCGCCCCTGCTGCAGACCATGCTGTTGCGCTCGATGCAGCAGGCCATTTATTCGCCCTACAACGTCGGGCACTTCGGTCTGTCCTACGAGTCGTATGCGCACTTCACGTCGCCGATCCGTCGCTACCCTGATTTGCTGACCCATCGTGTGATCAAGGCGCTGCTCAATGGACAGCGGTACAGGCCGCCTGCGCCACAAGCCGATGGCGCCCCGATCACCTTCACCGCACGGCCTCGCAAAGGCGGTAAGGCGCCCTTGCCCGTGTCGGACAAGGCTCAGGCGCGCGTGGATGACCGCGCCCGAGCCCGCGAGCGCATGAGCGGTGCGCAGCGCGATGAGCTTGATCATTGGGAGTCCGTCGGTCTGATGTGCTCGGGTAACGAGCGCAGGGCCGATGACGCCTCTCGAGATGTCGAGGCCTGGCTGAAGTGCCAGTACATGCGCGAGCGCGTGGGCGAACAATTCCGAGGCCGGGTCACCGGTGTGGCGCCCTTCGGTATTTTCGTCACGCTCGATGACCTCTTTGTCGAAGGCGTGGTGCATGTCTCTGAGCTGGGGAGCGACTATTTCCAGTACAACGAAGCGGCCCATGAACTGCGCGGCGAGCGCACCGGCAAGAAGTTTCGACTGACCGACGAGGTCGACGTACAAGTCTCGCGGGTCGACCTTGAAGCGCGTCGCATTGAGTTCCGACTGGTACGGGCCGAGGCCCCCTGGGCGGACCGTTCGCGCAGTGCTGCACGAGCGCCCACGGCCGCAGAGCTCGGGCCCTCGCCCACGACCAGTGCGCGCGGGCGCAAAGCGGCTGCGCCCAAAACTCCGGCTGTGCTGCAGGCGCGCGCCGAACGCAAAGCGTCGCGCAAGCGCAAGGGCGCGCCGGTCGAGCCTCGCGGCGGGCCGCGCAAGCGCCGGCGCTGACATCACGACAAAGGCCTTGCATGAGCACGCGTTCACATAACGAGTCTGAACCCCGGCCGCACGATCGCAGGCGTCGTACGGCTGCGGCGTCCCGACCGGCCGGCATGACGATGTTCGGGTTTCATCCGGTGACCGCACGCTTGCGTCAGTCCCCGGAGTCGGTGCGCGAGCTGTATGTCGACGCAAAGCGAGATGACACACGCATGCGTGATCTCATCGGCCTGGCCCAGGCTGCAGGCGTTGAGGCGCGCCGAGTCGAGGCCACGCGCCTCGATCGGATGTGTCCGCAGCGCACGCATCAGGGGGTGGTGGCATTTGTCACGGCACAGCCTGCCACCCTCGGGCTGGACGAGCTGCTCGATCGGATCGAGGGCCCGCCCTTGTTGCTGCTGCTCGATGGCGTGACCGATCCGCGCAATCTGGGCGCCTGCCTGCGCGTGGCCGATGGTGCCGGCGTGCACGGTGTGATCGCTCCGAAAGACCATGCCTGCCCGCTCAATGAAACGGCCATTCGCACGGCGAGCGGTGCCGCTGACACCGTGCCCTATGTGATGGTGACCAATCTGGCGCGCACCATCGACACGCTCGAAGAGCGTCACATCACCGTGATGGGCGCAGCGGACGAAGCCACGCAAACGCTCTATCAGGCCGACATTCCAGCTGCAGTGGCCTGGGTGCTGGGGGCCGAGGGTGTTGGCTTGAGGCGACTCACTCGCGAGCGTTGCGACACGCTGGTCAGCATTCCGATGGTCGGGCAGGTCAGCAGTCTGAATGTGTCTGTGGCGGCCGGTGTAGTGCTCTATGAAACCCTGCGCCGTACCCGGCTGCAGTCAGGGGCGCTGGCTGCGCGCAGCGCTGCCTGAACGGTTTTCGGCGCGAAAGAGCCACGGGGCTTGCGGCTGCGGATCGGCCCATAAGCCCAGTCCCGCGGCGCGGGCTTGCCGTTCGGCCTGCGCATAGCGCACAAACTCGTCGCGCGTCTGATCCGACTTATAGCGCTTGAAGTGCCAGGCCAGACCTGCGTCGATCTGGGCCTGAGCTGCATCCAGTGGCGTGTCGCCCCCGGGACGCAGCACATGGACGCGCGCGACCGTGCGCCCGAATACATCTTGCTTGATTGGCAGGACCTGCACCCGCTGCGCGCGCAGCAACTCACGCAGATGCTGGCGTGATCGGTCGGCCCAAGGTTGCGATTTTTCCGGAGCATCGATTCCGGCCACTCGAATACGCATCGGGCGACCCGCCTCATCGCGCAACACGAAGGTGTCGCCGTCCTGCACGTCCACCGAGATGCCTTCCACGGTCAGTGGCAGCGGTCCAGGCGCGGGCTGAGCGGCAACGGTGTGAAGGCCGATCAAGGTCCATAGCGTGACCAGCGTGACCAAGGTCACCAGGGCACCACGGCGGGCACCGACCAGACGAGCGACCAAAGTCTCATTCATCCGCGCATCCTAACCGGCTTATTCACCTGCTGATCGGCTTCGATGCAGGCTCGGGATAGCATGACGGCCTTGTGCGTTTGCTTCGGATTCCATCAGCCATGAATGCCTCGCGTCCACTTCGAATGGGTCTGCTCACCGGTGGCGGCGATTGTCCGGGTCTGAATGCGGTGATCCGCGCGGTGACCCGCACAGCACGCGGCCGATTTGGCGCGACGGTCATCGGCATCGAGGACGGCTTCGAGGGCCTGCACGACGGTCGCATGCGTGAGCTCGACTATAACGACGTGGCCGGACTCATCGCCGAGGGAGGCACGGTGCTGGGCAGCAGCAACCGTGGCGATCCCTGGCATTTTCCGGTGCGCGGTTCAGACGGGAAGGTGCTCATCACCGATGTGTCCCAGACGGTGCTCACGCGGATTCGCGAGGCGGCGCTTGATGTGCTGATCGTGGTGGGCGGTGATGGGTCGATGCACATTGCACATCGATTTGCGCAGCTTGGTGTGCCGGTGGTGGGCGTGCCCAAGACCATCGACAATGACCTCGCGGCGACCGACACCACCTTTGGTTTCGATACGGCAGTCTCTGTGGTGAGCGAGGCGATTGATCGGCTGACCACCACCGCGTCTTCCCACCATCGGGTGATGGTGATCGAGGTAATGGGGCGTACAGCCGGCTGGATCGCGTTGGCTGGCGGGCTGGCCGGCGCGGCCGATACGATCCTGATTCCCGAGATTGCTTTCGAGTGGGAGCCGATTTTTCGTCATGTCACGCACCGTGCGCAGCGTGGGCGACGGTTTTCGATCGTCTGTGTGGCCGAGGGGGCCCGGTTGCCTCAACAGGGTGAAGTGTTGCAGGCGATGGATATTCAGCGCACGGACGCACGCCAGTTTGGCGGTGTGGGGGCTGAAGTGGCGCGGCGCATCGAGGCGGGCACTGGGCTTGAGACCCGCACGACCGTGCTGGGGCATCTGCAGCGCGGCGGCTCGCCCACCGCCTTTGACCGTGTGTTGGCGACCCGTTTTGGGGTGGAGGCGGCGCGCCGTGCGTGTACGGGCGAGGCCGGAATCATGGTGGCGCTGCATGGCACCGAGATGAAAGCGGTGCCGCTCGCGCAGGTTGTCGGGTCGGTCAGAACGGTACCGCCCGATCACCCCATGGTGGCGGCTGCCCGGGCAGTGGGCACACGTTTTGGAGATGAAACTGTTCCGCTCTTGTCTACCAAAGGCCCATGAGCAGACCGGCGCCCAGGGTGGCGCCCAGTTCGTTGGCGCGCCCCAGATCGGTTTCCAGGATGCGCTTGGGTGAGGCAATCGCCTCGGGTGTTTGAGCCCCGGTGATCACCTTGAGTGCGGGCGCGGCCCGACGTAGCCGCCAGCCTGCCGCCACGCGATCGAGCATCCGCAAGGCACCCTCTCCGTCGGTGCCGGCGCACACGATCGCCGCATAGGG